>JAFDYH010000234.1 GCA_018267535.1 Bacteroidota bacterium | reverse complement strand
GTCGTCTTTTTTGCGGGCAACCAGTTCATGTGTGTGGATAGTTTGCTCGCTGCATTTAAAAGAGAATACCCGCAGTATCAGCGCATATTTGTTGAAACGCTTCCCCCCGGCATACTGGCGAAACAAATAGCCGGCGGATCCATAACGGTGGGCAATATGCGAATTACATTGCACCCTGACATATATACGGCCGGAAAGGCAGCTATCGGCAGGATGATAAATCTTTTCAGCGATACAGCCTCCTATGCTCATAACTCACTGGCCATTATGGTGAGCAGGGGAAACCCAAAAAAAATAAAAGGATTAAAAGATCTCGGCCGGCCCGATGTAAAAGTGAGTATGCCCAACCCTCAATGGGAAGGGGTTGCCACACTGATAGAAGATGCTTATGTAAAAGCAGGAGGAGAGGCGCTGAAAAAGAGGATCATGGAAACCAAAGTGAAAGATAGCACTACTTATCTCACGCAGATCCATCACCGGCAATCGCCCATGCGCATCCTTTACCGCCAAAGCGATGCCGCACCTGTATGGTATTCGGAAGTATATTACCAGCAAATGATTAACCATCCCATAGAATTGATCCGCATACCGGAGAATGAGAATGTGACCAATTCTTATACTGCTGGTTTGCTAAAAACGGCACCTCACCCGGCAGCAGCCAGGGACTTCCTGAATTTTCTGAAAAGTAATACAGCTAAAGCGGTATACCGTAATTATGGTTTTGATACGGATTGACAAATTTTTACGGCTATTTTATCTTTCACCCCGATTATCTATACATCTACAGAAGCCGGCCTCATTCTAAAAAATAGATCCTTCCCGGTTACATAATAACAGGCTGTGTTGACTATTATTCATTCTTGATTAATAACAAAAAGAGAAACATGAAAAAAGCCTTTTTAATTATTATAGCCGGTATAATTACCCTGAGCTCCTGTGTTAAGAATCCTGACTTGTTTAACAATGATAGTTTAAGCAGTATTACAGGTGATGATCATGGTGGCAGAAGCGGCAGCGGTACTAAAATCAACGCTTCTGCTGTGCCTGCGGCAGTTTCTTCCGCTTTCAGCAATGAATTCGGCGGTGCAGGAAGTATAGAATGGAAATTGCTGGATAACGGTAATTATAAAGTGCAGTTTATACTCAATAATGTGAAATGGGAGGCAGTATACAATGCGGGCGGATCCCGGCTCAGCCTGGAAAAGTCCTGAGCGGGTAAATAAGCAGTAGTAAAGCCGGCAGAAATTCCGGCAAACCAAAATTGCCGGAATTATGTTTTACAAATACTGCGAATTCCTATAACTTTTTAAACAGGTAGAAATTGATGGAAAAACCTTCCGGTATTTCTGTTTATAAATAGTATATAAAATCAAATAGCCATACTGCCTTTCAATTGCGTTGAACGAGGCAAAATTCCCCGGGTGCCAGTTAAAAAATCTGTTTAAATCCGGTAATGGCAATCTGTAATCCTACACAGAAAATTAAAAAAGCCATAATACGGTTCATAATTTTTTCACCATTGCGGCCCAGCCGTTTAATAATAAACCGGGTATTGCTATAGAAGATATAAATAAGCAGACACATGATGATAATGGAAAGCAATATGGCGCCCGTATTAATAAGAAGATTGGTAAGGTTGGCATTGTTGCTATGGGCACTCAGGGTAAAGAGTACCGAAATAGTGCCAGCCCCCGTTGTAATAGGAAAAGTAAGCGGATAAAAAAGATTATCCATCACCTGCTCTTCAACAACATCAGGGTTTTCAAGGTTTGTTTCCTTTGTTTCCGAAACAGGCTGTTTGTCATTGGCAGAGAGAGACTCCCAGCCCATTTTACAAATCATAATGCCGCCACCCAGCTGAATTACCGGGATAGAAATTCCAAATAATTCCAGTACCCAATGCCCCGCAAAAAGGGAAACCATACAAATACAAAAAGCATAGAGAACGATTTTTCTTATAGCTATCTTTTTAACGGGTTCACTCAGCCTGGATAAATAGGGGCTTACCATAAATGCGGAACCTATCGGATTTACAACCGGGAAAAGAGCAATAACGCCGATAAAAAGTAAATGAATAAAGGAGTGAACCTGCTCCATATTTTATTATAAGGTTTGATGTCTTATCTACTAAAGTATCAAATTTCTTTAAATCATAGAGAGGCCTGTGATGAATAAAATAACAAAAGCTGTTGCCGTATCATTTTACAAGCTGTTCCTTTTGTGAAAGGATGACATGGAAAGGTTGGTGTTAAATCAGCCGGAAAACAATTATTGTTTTGTTTCCCTTACGGGGTGTGCCGGTAATTGTTTAAAAGAAGAAAGTTTTTGGCAAGACACCGCCCGGATATAAAGTAGTTTTCATGATTTGTACTGTGTAAATATGCAGGGAACGGCTTTTCGCATACGGTTTGCTGCCACACTTACATTATATTTGGTGTTCGTGCCGGTAAAATTTTTTTTATGAAACGGTTTATCATCTTTCTGTGTATATGCTCTCTTCTTTTCATCGCTGCATGCAAGAAATCTGTATCGGGTGCTGCCACACCTGTTCCCGATCCGCCACTGGTGCCTGCCGATCAATCATCATTTGCATCTGCAGCAACGATTAATCTGCGCCTTGGCCGCGGCATCAATATCGGCGATACTTACGAGGCTTCCTGGGCAGATAAACAAGCCGATCCTAATGATTTCCGCAGGATAGCCGAAACGGGCTTCAAGCATGTACGTCTCCCGATAAGATGGGAAATACCTTCTCGTGGTTCTTATAAAACACCATACACTATTCAACCTTCTTTCCTTGCTAAAATAAAAGCATCGGTGGATGAAGCGCTGAAAAATAAACTGCATGTGATTATCAACATGCACCATCACGATAGCTTATTTGCCAGCCCGGATGCAATGAAGCCAATGTTCCTTGCGCAATGGCGGCAGATAGCGGATTATTTCAAAAATTATTCCGATAGCCTTTTATTTGAAGTGTTGAATGAACCACATGGCAATCTTGATGCGCAGCGGTGGAATACTTTTTTTGCAGATGCATTGAAAGAAATACGAAAAACAAACCCGAAGCGAACAGTACTGATGGGTGTAGCTGAGTGGGGTGGCGTAGCTGCATTGAATAAACTTGTTTTTCCTGCCGATAATCAGCTTATTCTTACTATTCATTATTACAGCCCATTTACGTTTACGCACCAGGGCGCCGGTTGGGTAGATGGTTCAGCTGCATGGTTGGGCACCAAATGGTACGATACAGACTATGACAGGCAAAATGTAATCAATGATTTTAAAACAGCCCAACAGATAGCAGCGGATAAAAATATACCCATACATGTGGGTGAGTTTGGCGCATTTAGCACGGCGGATATGGATTCCCGTGCGAAGTGGACACGCTTTCTTGCCCGCTGGTTCGAACAACAAAATTTCAGTTGGGCTTATTGGGAGTTTAATTCCGGTTTTGGTATTTACGATCCTGCTACGGGGCAGTACCGCACACAACTGGTAGATGCGCTGATTAATGATGCGATGACAGCGCCGGTTGCTACTACGCTTACTGATTTATACAGCAGCAACTTCAGCGGCGGCGCAGATGGATGGAACCTGTATAACAATGATGCTTCCGCTGCTTCTACAATGGCGATAGCAGATAGTAAGATAAATGTAACTATTACCGCGGCTGGGAATGAAACATGGTATATTCAACTGGTACGCGGCAATACTTCCATTACCGCCGGAAAATTATACCGTATTGTATTTAACGCCTATTCCAATACCAGCAGAAATATTTCAGCTACTATCCAGCAATCCTCATCACCATGGACGGTTTATGGCAACGGAGATTTTACTATCAGCGCTACAGACGCCACCTATAGTTTTGTTTTCACAGCGCCTGTTACTGATGTTGCCTGCAATTTTCTTTTCTCCCTGGGAAAAAATGGTACTTCACCTGTTACTATTTATAATATCAAATTGCAGGAAGTAAGTTTTTAGTAGTGTGAGAAAGAAAACTTTTGCCTTCATTCCCTGTGCCGCCTGAAACTACAAAAAAGGAAATTCTGTTTTGTATCAAATGGCGTTATATGATCTTCCGTTACACAACGGATTTTTTCAAAACCATTTTGAAGTTCCGTTGTCATTGTTTCTTCTGTGTATTGCTTGATGTCAAGCCCGCTGCATTTTTTGGGTCCCTGGTCAGAAAATGTTCCGATTATCAAAAAGCCCGTTACCGATTTTCGGGCTATATCCATATACTTTGACACCTGTTCTTTGGTAGTAAGAAAATGAAATGTGGCCCTGTCGTGCCATACATCATAAGTTGTACCCGGTTGAAACATTGTAATGTCGCTTACAATCCAATTAACTTTGACGGCCCTGTTGCCAAGTCGTTGCTTTGCCTTTTCAAGCGCCTTTGCTGAAATATCAAGTACAGTTATATTTTCAAAACCTTCGTCAAGCAGAAAGTCTGCAAGTTTACTGTCGCCGCCGCCAACATCAATAATCTTTGCCGTTTTTGGTAAACCAAAAGAATGAATAAACGCTAATGATGTTTTTGGTACATCCTGTGTCCAGCTTACCTGGCCGGGATTTTTAGTTTCATAAACTGTTTCCCAATGTTTCCTGGCAGTATCCATGCGGTAAAGTTCCTGAAAATTTCTGCTTAATGGCCGAATCGTATTAATTACTATACTCAGGTTTATTTAAGATATTTAAACCCGACGCCGGGTGCATACCTTATGCACATGGCTATAGGTGAGACATCTGATTAGAAACCCTGTACAAAAACGATCCACAGGAAAATACGGGAGAGCCTATCTCCTCTTTTTTACGATCAGGGAAAGAAAAAGTACAAGAGAATGCCGAAAAGGAAAAAGGAGTAGGCTAGTTTTAACATCCAAATTGTCATACCTTTTTTTCAAAATATAATTCAGGCAGAACAATCTTTACTTCAATCTTCTTATCATCATCTGTCCAATGAACAATAAAATTTACTTTGGCTTCTTTCAACTCAAACCCGTTTTTCTTTATCTCCGCCAATCGCTCAAGGAATTTCTTTGAGAACTTTAAAACAAATTCTCCTTTCTCGTTCTTACAGCCTTCATCCGAAATAGCAAGTGAATCTCCACTTGTCAATTCGTTAACTCGCTTCTGCACATATTCAAAGTAACCTAAGTATAAGTCCCTGTGTGAAAGATGTAATGCTAATCCGCTTGGCGGTTGAAACATGTTGTTGTCTTCAACCCTCTCCAATTCTTCTGTCTTGAATTTGTCAAGATAATTTCCGTTCAAGTGAATTGTTAATCTTTGTTTTGCTCTTGTCATGGCAACATAAAGTTGCCGTTTCTTTTCATCTTCTCTCGCATCAAAATTTTCAAGCAGTAGAAATACATTGTTAAACTCTTTTCCTTTCGCCTTGTGAATCGTTGAAACGAAAATTGTTTCTCCATTTGTACTGATAAAATCCTCCAACTTTGATTCACGAATAAAAACTTCAAAGTCAGATTTGTACTTCTTCTTTGTGTTTGTTCCTTCAAAATCTTTGATGAGATTGTTACAGATTTCAAACTTTGAACTTGCTTTGTATCTTTCGATCAATTTTCTTTTGGCATTTCCCCAAACATCATCACTGATAATAAATACATCATCACCTAATTTTAGTTCATCCAAAAAGAAACGAACCTCAGCAATATTATACAAGTTAAAACTGTCGTTGCTCTGAATTAGCTTGGCTTGTTGTCCATGCTTTGTCAAGAGCCCCGCAACCTGAAACGCTTCTTCGTTCTTTTGTGTTAAGATACAAGTTGTTCCTGAAAGTCCTGTGGAAAGTATTTCATCAATTAACGGAGAGATAAGATTTCCGTTTTTGTAATGAACGATTTTAATTTTTCCGTTGTCGGTTTGATTTGATTCAATCGGAATTTCTTTGAGACGTTTACCAATCGTCTTTACAAACTGGTTAGCGAATGAAACCAAATTGCTTTTGCTCCTGTAATTGGTAATGAGTTCATATTTGGTTGCTTTCTTCTCTGTAATGAAGTGCTCCAAATATTTTGCACTTGCTTTATTGAACTCAAAAATGGTCTGGTCATCGTCTCCAACTGCAATAACCCTCATTTCTTCATTCTTCTCTATGAGAACATTTATCAATTCAAATGCCTCTCCATTCATGTCTTGTGCTTCGTCTATTACCAAAACTGTCTTGGTTATACGACTGGGTTCAACTTCATTGTTCTTTATCTTTTCTACGGCGGATTTTATAATTGATTCGGATTTGTCAATCGTGCCAACTTTTCCCAACAAGTCAAAACAATAGGAGTGGAAGGTCTTTATATCAACAAAGTTGGCTGCATTTCCAATCAATTCTATCAATCGCTTTTTAAATTCTGTTGCTGCTGCTCTTGAAAAAGTTACCATAAGCAATTGCTCATGCTTAACATCTTCCATCAAAAGCAAGGAAGCTAATTTGTGAACCAAAACTTTTGTCTTGCCGCTTCCTGGTCCTGCCGCAACTACAATGTATTGCGATTTCTTATCGTCAATAATTTCCCTTTGTTTCTCAGATAAAGAATCAAAAAGTTGTTTATATTTCTTTGGAGTTATGTTTCTTGTTATTTCAAACTCTCTTGCTCCTTTAAAGTATTTGCTAAGGAAGGATGAAAAGTTTAATTGAAAATAGTCGTCAACAAATTTTAATGCTCCTGTGTAATCGTCAATCATCTTCTTTGCATACTCACCAACAATATGAATTTGCTGAATCTTGTGGGCGTAATACTGACTTAGTTTTTGATAATCCTGTTCTTTGTATTGAACTCTGTTGTTTTGTTCAATCCTATCAATGGTGAGCCTGTTGTAAACTACAAGAAAGCCGCCTTCAATTTTTATTGCATCAATTCGTGAGAGATAAAACAAAGTATCTTCAATGTCCTCAATGGTTGCTTTAAAAACAAACAAACCTTGTGAGTGCTTTTCAAACGCTGCTTGTAGCTCAAGAACAGAAAATTCAACTAGCACTTCATCTTTTTCCGTTTCACCTTCTTCAAGAATTTTACTGCTCTTGTCATACATGTAGCCGACAACAAACTCCGCTAAAGTGTGTCGCTTCTCTAACCGTTCTTTTAATTCTTCTTTTGGTTGACAACTAATAGCTACGATATGATTTTTTGAATAATCTTTATTGTGTCGCTTTATCCAATTCTTAATTGCCCAAAAGTTTAAAAGGGTTTTTATTTTGTTTGCCGAAACATCCTTACATCCGCTTGCCTCTGCTTGTTCGTTTAGTTCCTTAATATGAAATGATTTTTCTTGCTCATCAAACAATTGGCAAAGGAAATTTTCAATCAGTCCATAACTTTGAGTAATTGCAAGAGAACGGTTTTTATTCTCTCTCTTTTTAATGAATGCAGTCAAATCTTTTGCGTCAGCTAAAACTTTTTCATCACGCAAAAGGTTGACAGCTGAAATGACA
The DNA here is from genome assembly GCA_018267535.1 of Bacteroidota bacterium. Taxonomy (GTDB): domain Bacteria; phylum Bacteroidota; class Bacteroidia; order Chitinophagales; family Chitinophagaceae; genus JAFDYH01. Next base: position 5,897 of record JAFDYH010000234.1, on the reverse strand, counting down.
TTCTTGATGTCAATGCCTAAATAGTCAGAGATGTAATCAACTCTTGATTCTGCTTCGTCTGATTTTGATTGCTTTCTGCTTTTACTTGAAAAGAGATTTCTAATAATTCTTGTTGCTGTAATTTTTTGTTCTTCACTGAATTTTTGCGAACGCATAATTTTATCAATCGCTTCTTGTGCCGTGTTTGATAAAATACTGTTGGCAAAAATTCTTGGCATGTTTTGTTTTCGTTTCACATAGCCCGCTTCTTCCAATGCCGCAATTGCAGTTGTAACTCTCGTTTCAATCTCTTTCAAGTTGTCATCCCAACCTGCTGCTCTTGCAATTTCTAAAGCAGATTTTTGAACACTTGATTTGAATTTCGTAATAAACTTTATTGCATTCCAAATTTGCTTTATCTCATATATGTTGATTTTAGTTTGGTTCAATAAAATGAAATGCTTGCCGAGGTCTTCCTCATTAAATAAAACATAACAGTCGGCTGTGATGTTTTCATCTCGTCCTGCTCTGCCTGCTTCCTGAATATAGTTTTCAAGTGAATCGGAAATCTCATAGTGAATTACCATTCCAACATCTTTCTTATCAACTCCCATCCCGAAAGCAGAAGTGGCAACCATTATTTGAACTTCACCTGATATGAAAGCATTTTGGTTTTCCGTTTTCTCCTGACTTTCCATTTTGCCATGAAATGCTCTTGCATTAAATCCATCTCCCTTTAATCTCTCTGAAAGTTCTCTGGCTCGTCTGGTTCTTGAAACATAAATGATAGTCGGGCAATCTTTCTCCTCAATTAAATCACGAACTGCGTTGTATTTTTCTTCATCATCTCCTTTTTCAAAAACTCTGTATTGCAGATTTGTTCTTGTTGCTTTGGAAGGAAAAATTTCTAATTTGATTCCCAACTTCTCCTTGAAGTAAGCACAAATGTCTTCAATGACCCTTTGTTTTGCTGTTGCTGTGAAACAAGAAATTGGAATTTGTTCTTCAAGATTTTTATTTTCTTGAAGTGATTTTATGAAATCACCGATGTATAAATAATCAACTCTGAAATCTTGTCCCCACGAAGAAAAGCAGTGTGCTTCGTCAATTACGAAGCGAATAATTTTTCTACCTAAGAGTAATTTTTCTATTGTCTTTGAACGAAGTGATTCAGGCGAAATGTAAAGTATGGAGGCTCTCCCATCTTGAATTCTTTCTATTGATTTTGCTCTCTCAATCGGGTCAAGTAAACCGTTTATTGTAACGGCTTCTGTGATTTGAATTTTTTCAAGGTTGTCAACTTGGTCTTTCATTAGTGATTGCAATGGTGAAATTACAACCGTCAAACCTTTTGCATTTTCACCAGCCATCAATGCAGGAACCTGAAAAGTAATTGACTTGCCACCGCCAGTCGGAAATACTGCTAATAAAGATTTATTGTCGACTGCCGCTTGAACTGCGTTCTCTTGCAGCGGCTCACCTGCATAAGTTCTGTAAGTATCAAAACCAAAATATTTTTTTAATCCCTGGTGTATGTCTAATGCTTGATTGCAATACTTACAACCAGTCAGGCATGGATTACATCTAAGAAGAAACATTATTCTCTCAACTTTCGGAAAGTTTTTTAAAACCCAAGGTGGAGTTATTGAATATCGGTTGTTGCAATTTATAAGAGCTAAACAGTAAGCTAATGCAACCGGATTTTCTGAAATTATTTTTGGAAGGTCTGCATGTTCACATATTACAGAATCAAATTTTTCACGAATTAGTTTTTCGGTTGGTGTGTCGTTGCTTGTGTATGCAATGAAACGGAAAAAGGAGTGGAACTCTTTTTTGTTTTTCAATAGCAAATAGAAAATCAACTTTAGTTTTTCGTCTAACTGATTGAAAACAGAAACTTCGTCAAAGAAAAGGTCCTTGGCTTTAATGGAGTCGTTTAGCGGATTATTAGTGTCTTCGGTTTGCAGCTTATCGTCTTTTAGTAAAGCATGGTATGGCTTTGTCGGAAACAAAAGAGGGGAAAGATATAAGGTGTCAATAATGTTAGCTGAATTTATTTTAGCATCTGTAACGGCTTTCTGAATGTATTGTAAGTCGTGATTTAAAATGTTGTGTCCGCAAATGAATTGTGTTCCGTTGAGAAACTTTATAAAGTCGGTAATTGAATTTGAATGAAAAGAACTGCCGTCACCCTTGACACTTCCGATGTCAAGAATCTTTCGGCTTTTTGGCTCAATCTCGGTATCAACGAATGCAATTGAGTTCATTTAGGTCTTAAACAGCCGGTGTTGGCGAGTTTATGCTTGTCATGAATAATTGTGAGCGCCAAATATCCATTTGTACTACTTTTATTGACTTTCAAAACATAGTAGTACAAGAAAATTTTTCTTTTTTTAATTCCAAAGTTTTCATCAATGAAGCCCTGTCCAACAAGAAAAATGCTCTAATTGGCGGCATTCAATCTAAGAAGATGCAGGATTAAAAGAACATCCTTAAAAATAAAAAAGCTTTCCCGCAAATGCAACAGCACTCTTAAATAACAGTAATAAAATAGGGGTTTACTCCTAATCCCAATAACCTTCAACTTTGTAGCCAAAACCATCCCATTCCCCCTTTTCCCGCTCATGCTTTATCTTTGCCAACCCCGCAAACAACCGGGGTCAAATACAGCAGGTTATGTTTAACAAAAGGGTGAAAATTAAGGAGCTTCTTACATGGGAGCCGAAAGAACAAGAGGTAACAGTAATGGGTTGGGTGCGCACCTTCCGCAACAACCAGTTTATAGCGCTCAATGATGGCAGCACCAATAATAACCTGCAGGTAGTAGCGGAGCTGGGCAAGTTTGATGATGAACTGCTGAAAAGGATTACTACTTCCGCTTCATTGAAAGTAACGGGTACTGTACTTGCCTCCCTCGGTAAAGGACAAAAGCTGGAACTGAAAGCAACAGCCATTGAAATACTCGGCGACAGCGATGCGGAAAAATATCCGCTGCAACCCAAAAAGCACAGTCTTGAATTTCTTCGTGAAATAGCACACCTGCGTTTCCGTACCAATACATTCGGTTCGGTATTCCGTATCCGTCATTCTCTGGCTTTTGCAGTGCATAAGTTTTTTAATGATAAGGGCTTTGTGTACATGCACACGCCTATCATCACCGCAAGCGATGCGGAAGGCGCGGGTGAAATGTTTAAAGTAACCACGCTTCCATTCGACGAAGGAAAAAACAAAACACCACGCAATGAAGATGGCACTGTAAACTTTAAAGATGATTTCTTTGGCCGTGCTACCAACCTTACCGTGAGCGGGCAACTGGAAGGTGAACTCGGCGCCACCGCATTTGGCGAGATATATACATTCGGTCCTACTTTTCGTGCGGAGAACAGTAACACCGCCCGTCACCTTGCAGAGTTCTGGATGATAGAACCTGAAATGGCTTTCTATGATTTGGAAGACAATGCCAACCTTGCGGAAGAGTTTATCAAATACCTGATCCGCTATGCAATGGATAATAACCGGGAAGATTTGGAATTCCTGGCTCAGCGATTAGCGGATGAAGAAAAACAATTGCCACAGGATAAAAGAAGTGAACTGGGATTGATAGAAAAACTGGAATTTGTATTGAACAACGATTTTCAGCGATTGACCTATACAGAAGCAATTGATATTTTAAAAGAAAGCAATCATAATAAGAAAAAGAAATTTCAATACCCCATTACCGGCTGGGGAATGGATTTGCAGAGCGAGCATGAGCGATACCTTGTAGAAAAGCATTTTAAAAAACCGGTAATACTGATGAATTATCCTGCTGCTATCAAAGCATTTTACATGCGGCAGAATGAGGATGGTAAAACAGTTGCCGCAATGGATATACTCGCGCCGGGTATTGGTGAAATAGTAGGAGGTTCGCAGCGTGAAGAAAGACAGGATCGCCTGGAAGCAAGAATGAAAGAAATGCATATTCCTATAGAAGATCTGTGGTGGTATTTGGATACAAGAAGATTTGGTACCGTGCCACATGCTGGTTTTGGATTGGGCTTTGAGAGAATGGTACAGTTTGTAACCGGTATGACGAATATCCGTGACGTAATTGCATTTCCAAGAACACCGGGTAGCGCAGAGTTTTAGGGTTTCACGCAACGATAGAAAGAATACAACAAAAACAAAGGTGTTAGGAAAAAATTCTGCCTTTGTTTTTTTTGTCTGTGTTGTTGCTTTGTGTGAAACAATCATAAAATGATGATGATCGTACCCGCTACAATTAACAGGCCGCCGATGATTGTTTTTGCATCTAATTGTTCATGCAGAAAGATAACGGATAGGCCCATGGCGATAGCAACACTTAATTTATCAATCGGTGCTACTTTGGATACATCACCTGTTTGTAAGGCTTTAAAATAAAACAACCACGATAAGCCAGTGGCAATACCAGATAAAACGAGAAAGAGAATATTAGTTTTCGATAATTCTTTTACCTGTTTCAGTTGACCAGCCGCCAATACAATACCCCAAGTAATAAATAAAATCACTAAAGTGCGGATAGCGGTAGCTACATTGCTATTCACGTTCTTTACACCCAGCTTGGCTAGTATCGCTGTAAGCGCAGCAAAGAAGGCAGAGAGTAAGGCGTACCATTTCCACATAGGACGAAAATACGAATTCTGATGGCGGATGTACAATGTCTGATTTCAAATCAGTCTGCAATCAGGAAAGACTTTTCTTCTTTGGGTAAATCCTCAATCCGACACTTTAAATCAAATATTCTACTCATGCACACACAGCACCGGTACATGAGAATGAAATACCAGTTGCTTAGTAGCGCTTTTGCGGAACAGGCCATCCAGTAATCTATGTTTCTTTGGAATCGTGATTAACAGATCAAGGTTATTTTTTACAGCGAACTGATCGATGCCTTTTTCTACATCCGCGTCTTCAATAAAATCGTAGACCGGCCCCAACTCTTCGAGTAAGGTATGCAAAAACAAGGACTCTTCCGGTGTTTCTGCTTTGAAGTTGCGGTGCTGAAAGTCTACATTTAAAACATGAAACTCTGCGTTGAAATTGTGTACAAAATCTTTTATCAGTTGCGCAGGAGTTGTGTCTACAACTTGTTTAAAATCGCAGGCGAAACCGATTTTTTTAATGCCTTTAAAGGTGGCGCCGGGCGGCACAGCAATAACGGGTGAAGTCAGGTGGCGGATTGTTTTTAAGGTCGTACTGCCAAATAAAACCTGTTCTATATCTGAGAGGCCGTTACTACCCATAACTACGGCGAACGGGTTAGTATTTTTGCTCAGCTCTTCCAGTTCTGTAACGGTATCACCTAACCGTAATTCGGAATATACCTTTATGGTATTGCCGGTACTTTCTTCCAGTTCCATCTTTAACCGGTTCAGGTGCCCTTCGGCCGATTTACGCAGATCCTCCTCGGCTACCACCACAATCGGCGTGTCAGTTGTTATGGTAACAGGAACCTGGTATACATGCAATAGCGTAATACTTGCTTTTATTTCTTTTGCCATGGCAACAGCATAAGCGGTGGCATTTGTAGCTGTTGCGGAAAAATCAGTTGGAATAATAATCGTCTTCATATTTCTTGAATTATCCGTGAAACTAAATGAACTGTTTTTGTGGAAGTATGACCAAAGTAAGTACCAAAGTTGACTTTAATTATGGAAATATCAGCCACAGGCGTCTTATTTTTTAAAGCAACTGTTTATGGCACAACTTAACCCCACCGAAAATATCGCCCATAAAAAAAGAGGCACAAGGCAGAAAAAGCTAAACCCGGCTATTGATATGACGCCGATGGTTGATCTTGGCTTTCTGCTGATTTGTTTTTTTGTGTTTACTACAACAATGAGTACACCAAAGGTTACAGACCTGGTTGTTCCGAAAGCCGGACCTCCGATCTTTAT
>JAFDYH010000233.1 GCA_018267535.1 Bacteroidota bacterium | reverse complement strand
CTGGAAAATAATATCAGCCAGGGACGTACAACAAGAGGGGAGTATAGTTTGACCGATGCTTTAGATTGTATGATTGCAAAAAATGTAAAATTCAAATCCTTTAAAGTAGAGAACTGGTTTGATTGTGGTAGAAAAGATACGTTGCTGGAATCGAACGCTACATTGCTGAAAAAGTTTGGTGGTAAAATAGATGAGCAGCATCATTTTGAAAATACGGTTTTTATACAGCCGGTAAGCATTGGCTCTGGTTGCGATATAAAAAATTCTATTATTGGCCCCAATGTAGCTATTGGTGATAATACCAAAGTAGATTATTCAATTATCAAGAACTCAATTATTGGCTCTTTTTCCAATCTTTTCGACATTGTTTTAGATGCGTCCATTATTGGTAACGATACCGGCATTCGTGGCGAAACAAGAACGCTGAATATCGGGGATAATACGGATATAGACCTGGGATAGTTTTTTGTTACCACCAGCATTACTATTATTAAACTTTTGTTTGGCCGGCTAACCGACACCTTTTGCGATCCATAATTCCAATCAGCCTGCCGGGCCTGAAACGTAATAGCATATTATAAAGATTAAACTATCAATTTATCTTTATGATCGACCAATGACCCTTCTTTATGACTTTATTTAAAAATCGAATCACACAACTTTTCGGCATTCAATACCCAATTATCCAGGCAGGCATGATCTGGGCCAGTGGCTGGCGGCTCGTAAGCGCTGTCAGTAATGCTGGTGGGTTGGGATTGATCGGCAGCGGTTCTATGTATCCCGATGTTTTAAGAGAACATATCCGGAAATGCAAAGCAGCTACTTCTTTACCCTTTGGTGTAAATATACCTTTGTTATATCCTGATATCGATAAACATATTTCTATTGTTATTGATGAAGGAGTAAAGATTGTTTTTACAAGTGCCGGAAACCCCAGGACATGGACGAATGTTTTAAAAGAAAAAGGAATAACTGTTGTTCATGTTGTAAGCAGCAGCAAATTTGCCCGGAAAGCGGAAGAAGCAGGTTGTGATGCCGTGGTTGCAGAAGGCTTTGAAGCCGGGGGACATAATGGAAGGGAAGAAACAACAACAATGGTATTGACACCTGCGGTAGTTAGTGCTGTAAAAATTCCGGTATTGGCAGCCGGTGGGATTGCTACAGGCAAACAAATGTTAGCCGCAATGGTATTGGGCGCAGAAGGCGTGCAAATAGGCAGCCGGTTTGTAGCAAGTGAAGAAGCCTCTTCTCATATAAATTTCAAGAATGCGGTGGTCAATGCAACAGAGGGCGACACAATATTGTCCATAAAACAGCTGACACCGGTGAGGTTGATGAAAAATAAATTTTATAGTAAAATAGCAGAAGCTGAAATAAAAGGAGCATCAGTTGGGGAGTTGAGCACATTATTGGGTAAGGCAAGGGCAAAAAAGGGAATGTTTGAAGGGGATATGGATGAAGGAGAACTGGAAATCGGGCAGGTGAGCTGTTCAATAAACAGTATTTTACCGGCGGGGGAAATCGTAAAAGAAGTGTGGGAGGAGTTTACCGGCGCTTTGGAGAATCCGGTAAAAATGCTCTAATTTTAATATGTAATAGTCTTGTAAATCAGTAGAGGAAAGAATTTAAACTATGCCTCCCGGGAGGTATAAAATCATCTTCATATGAAATCGAAATTGTTATTGCTCATTTGTATGGCCATCTTTGGAGTTATGGCGGCAAAAGCAAATACTATAAAACCGGGAATTGGAAAGAAGAATGATATAAACGGATCGGTAACAGAAGAGAATAAAAAGCCAGTGAGAGAGGTAAATGTTACCGCTTATTTGGCTTCCAGAAAGGAAAAAGTGGTTACTACCAATGAAGAAGGCAATTATGCTTTTGATGACCTGAAGCCAGGTACCTATAAATTTGTTTTTGAAAAATTAGGTTATAGGAAGGTTGTAAAAGACAAGGTCATTATTAAAACAGATGAATCCTTTCAAATGAATATTGAAATGATACAGAATAATGACTTTGACCTCGTTCCTACGCCTTTTCATTTTACCAATTAACCTGGTTACAATCATAAATTAAAAAGGATGCCGCTACCGGCATCCTTTTTTCATGGCTACATTTCGATTAGCGGGCTTTACTCATTATTGATACTAAAATTATCATCTGATCTTTCAATAGTTAAGGTTTTGTGTTTTTCAAGAAAATCGCGGTATTTATTGTACACAGACTCCGGCTGTACTTTTCCGTTAATGATCAGTTCACCGTTCCTGTGTTTAATGATATATTCTTCTTTTTTATTGATCAGGTTATCCTGGTTTAATCCATCAACAAATTCTTTATATTCCCTAAATTCTTTTTTGGCTTTTTCAATTTCAACTTTTACGCCGGCTAATTTTTTGTTCAGTTCCGGTTGTATTTTTTTCAATTCAGCATCCACTTTTTCCATATCCACGTGAATTTTATCCAGCTTCAATTCTTTTACCTCAGCCAGCTCTTTTTTTATTTTATCCCAGTCCACCTCTTCAATTGCAGCTTTCACTTCCCGGTTGATTTTTTCGCAATCGATTTTTTCAATAGCTTCATTTACTTCTTTGGAAATAGCAGCTACATCAATATCTTTTAGCGATTTTGCTACTTCCGCACCTGCGCTGGCTATGGCTTTTTCAACTTCAGGCTTTATTTTAGCCAGTTCTTTATGCAGGTCGCCAAGGTCTACGGTTATGTTCACCTCATCAAGGCCTTCAAGAGCTTCATCAAGGTCCCTTATTTTTAATTCTTTCTTTTTGGGAATAGTGTCTGTGTTAATTGATGGGGGCATTGGCCTGGTTTCCTGTTTTTGAAAAGCAACCAGCGTAATGCATAAACCGGTAATAGCAGTAATCCATATCAGCCTGCCCGTGTTAAATGTTGTTGATTCCATGGTTTACATTTTAAGGTAGAAGGAAGTAGTTGAACGAAAATCTTCGTATCAAATATACGATGTATTTCGTATATTAAAATTCTATTTTCTTCTTAAAGGAATTTTTAACAAAAGGGGAAGAAGCTATAAGTCTCAAAGCTTATCACTAATGTCATAGGCCCTGATCTATGCTTTTCTTCCCAGCCACTTAATCATTTCTTTCCAGGTAACTTTTTTACCATAAAGGAGAATACCCGTGCGGTAAATTTTTGCGGTCAACCATACAAAGAATAGAAAACCGAGGATCAATAAGACCATTGATGTTATTAGTTGCCAAGCCGGCACATCGTAGGTTATCCTTCCCATCATTACAATCGGCGAGGTAAGGGGAAAAAGGCTTCCGAATACGGCAAGCCCACTGTTTGGATCTGCAACGGCTTTTGTCATAATAACGAAGGCAAGAATAATCGGCATCATTATCGGGAACACTAATTGCTGGGCTTCCTGCTGATCTTCGCTAATTACACTACCAATAGCGGCAAAGAGGGAAGCATATAATAAATAACCGCCGATGAAATAAAATATAAAGCAAAAAAGAATAAGCCCGATCGGTAGCGATTTCATATCGTTCATCACACTTATAAAATTACCTGCGGCGCCTGCCTGCGGAGAATTGCTGGCAACTTCGGCAGCCTGGTGTGCAATGGATGGAAATATAAGTGGGATAGCTGTTTGAAGTAAAAGGATCAATATAATCCAGATTGCAAACTGGGTAACACCGACCATTCCAATGCCAATAATTTTACCCAGCATCAACTGAAATGGTTTTACTGAACTAACTATTACCTCTGCAATACGGCTGATTTTTTCTTCCATCACTCCCCGCATTACCATGGTGCCATAAATCATCAGGATCATATAAATTAATATACCGCAGGCGAATGATACAGCATAAGCGACACCTGCAGAGCTTTTTTTACCGGAATCCAATGGATTGGCAATCGAAATATCGGCGTTAATGCTCTTGTATTGTTCCGGATTAATATTGGCTGCTTCCATCCGTTTTGCTTCAACAGCATTGCTGATTACTTTTTCTACTTTGGATTTGGTACTGATGTTAACAGTTGATTCACTGTGGAGATTGATGCCTGTCGGGTGGTTGATATCTGTTTTCGGAATAAATAAGAAATAATCGTAGCCTTCTTTCTTATACTTTGTTTTATAAGAATCTTCGGTTTCATTATGAATAAAGGTATAGGTGGTATTATCGTCTTTGCCTTTATCTGCTTTGCCATTCAACAGGTTTCCTTCATCAAGGACGGCAATTTTGGAACTTTCAGAACTACCGCTGATAGAAATGGCAATGATGGCGGCATAAAAGCCAATAATTATTAAAGGCACCAGTATCGTTGTAATCAAAAACGATTTCTTCTTTACACGGGTCAGGTATTCACGTTGTATAACAAGGCCGATCTTATTCATAAAATATATTTAGGCAGTTACAGGTTGAAATTGACGGGTATTGGGTGTTCCTTCCACCAGTTTTATAAATATATCATTCAGCGAAGGCAGTATTTCATTGAATGAATCAATAGATAAACCTTTAT
>JAFDYH010000232.1:5134-14479 GCA_018267535.1 Bacteroidota bacterium | reverse complement strand
CTGAACTCTTCATTGATAATTCCGCCTTCCATATTCTGCGCATGATTGCGGTTGAAGGCAGTGGCTAAGCGCTGTTCACGGGTAGCATTCGGTAAAAGATCACCGGCCAGTTGCCAGGTAACGAATTTGTCGAAAGGCATATTTTCATTAAATGCTTTGATCACCCAATCCCTCCATGGCCACATAGGTCGGTATCGATCTACAGTATATCCGTGTGTATCCGCGTATCTTGAAACATCCAGCCAGTCAACAGCCATTTTTTCTCCATACTGCTGTGTCTTTAATAGGCGATCAACTACTTTCTCGTAGGCATCCGGCGATTGATCCGCTAAGAAGGCATCTATTTCTTCAATGGTTGGCGGAAGGCCTGTAAGATCCAGCGTCACTCTTCTTAATAAGGTTTCTTTATCTGTAACCGGCGCTGGCTTGAGCTCATTTTCTTCCAGTTTATGTAAAACAAAATTGTCGATACCATTCTTTGGCCAACTTTTGTCTTTTACTTCCGGCAAATCCTTTTTTACCGGTGCGATAAAAGCCCAATGAGGTTTATATATTGCCCCCTGTTCAATCCATTTGGTAAGAATTGCTTTTTCATAATCAGTCAGTGAACGGTTGGATGCTTTGGTAGGCATCATTAAGTCTTCGTCTGTTGTGATGATGCGGTTATATAATTCACTCTTACCAATGCTTCCGGCAACAATAGCATGATTGCCGTCTTTTAATAAAGCCCTCGCCCCTTCGCTATTTGATAAATCCAAACCGGCTTTTTGCCCGTTACCCTTATCCGGGCCATGACATAAAAAACACTTATCGGAAAGAATGGGTTTTACATGGAGGTTATAATCAATAACTGCGGGCAGGCTTTTTTCATATTTCGTAATCGACACTGGTTTCTTTACAGAACCGGCATTAATCAATATAAAAAGGCCGGCAGCCAGTAGTATAATAACCAGTATAACCTTATTGAAAATCAATTTCCGCATAATAGAAAACTGTAAAACAGAAACTAACTTTTAAAGGTAATGAATAAAGGGTAAAAGGCTAGCCTGTACTGATTTATATAGGGCCTGGCTCTGTAGCAGGACTGTGGCGCAGGATAAAACATTTTGCAGGCGTTTTTGCAAAAGCGGTTATAATTTTAAAAAATAAAACCCGAACCTGCATCAATGCAGTAAAAAATTTCTTCTCAGGTACCCGATGAGGTAAAAAAACATTATGCCCGCTATTTTCGTTTGTCCGAAATTGTTATATATTTAAACGCGATTTCAGATAATCCCTCCTTTGCAAACCTGTTTTATTTCATCGCCTGAAATTTACTATTATGCAAATGGAGAAAGGAACAGATATACAGCGGATTGCTTTTTTAATTACCCGGTATTTGGCCCATATTATCACCCGGCAGGAGTCAACAGAACTGGAAAACTGGCTGGAATCCAGTGACAGCAATCAATTAATTTTCGCTGAAATTTTACTCAGCTGGAATATAAAGCGATCGGTCTCCACGGCCGGGAACGATAACTTGTATCCGGCTTCTTACGCCAATAAATTATAGTTTCTTTTCCTGGTTTTCATCATTTCTTTTAATGTTCCTCCGGGGCACATCCCGCCTTCAACCATACACCAGGAAATCACCCGGAAAAAAATAGTAATGTAGTTGTGAGTTTAAACTATAACGATTTAGCCAGGTGATAAAAAAAATCCCGGAACCATTTTTTATTAAACAGATCCCGGGAGTGACAATTATAATGTACTTTATAATTATAAATGACTATCAGCCTGCCTTTTGTTTATTTGCCAGTTTCTGCAATAAGCCGGGTAATGCACCAGCAATAGCCCCGGTAACAGATGGCGGTAAGCCGAATTTGCTTGTGAGGCTATTTACCAGCCCTCCTTCAATAGCACTGACTACAGGGCCACCTTCGGCAACTTTACTCTCCAGGTTTTGCAGCAGGCCGCTGGCTATCCCACCAATACCTTGTGAAGAAGAAAGGTTGGTGGCAATATGATTTGCAATTTCATTGTGTACAGCATCTGTATGCTGGTCGGGTATGCCATTATTTACCTGGGGGTTATTGCCCAGGTGCTCTTTTACCATTTGCAAAATGTCGTCGAACATAATTTAAGTTTTGTATGAAGAATAAATTTTAGACCTGGTACAGGTGTCGATTATTTCGTTGTATCAGCAGCCGGGCTGATTATATCCGGCGAAATGTTGTTTTGTTTTATAGCCCTGTTTTGACAAGTGATGCAAAGCGCAGATATGCCCCGCTGATCAAAAGATTCCTTGATTGTTCCTTGTGTTACGTCAGTTTTGTTTTTAATATGGGGGCAATCGCGATAAACATGATATTTGTTGCCTTCCTTCGTCCAGTAAACAAGGTCCGTTCCTGTATTCAGTTTTTTCAATACATCATTCTGGTGGTTGATTTCGTCAGTATATTTTTCAACCGAAGGGGGATTGAAATCTATTCCTGAAATGCCTGCAGCCAACATAGCGACTATGGCAACAGCGCCAGCGATCCCTTTGGTTTTGCCATCAATATCCTTATTCATAAATATGAGGATAACCAGTGGCAAAAATGCAAGCACACCAAGTATTGCTCCCAGTTGGTTTTGAATAAAAAACCGGGTCTTGTCTTTTTCTGAGGCCGGATCCAGCCGGTTGGCATTTTTCCAGAGTGTGGAACCGGTAATTGCAAGAATGAGAATAACAATAATGGCGACAATTAACCAGGTCAGCGTGTTGTTGTGAATTAGTTTGAAAATCGCAAACACCTGTCCGGCCATTGCAATTAACCATGCCAGCACGGCAAAGAGACGGAGCTGCTTTGCTTTTGCTTTACTTTCTTCGCTGGCAACGAAGACTTTTTGTTCGGGCATAAGAGTGAGGTTGGGGGTTTAAAGAGTGAGCAGTAAAAGTTACTTTATGAATATATTCCTGTTTAGGCAACGATTATTACAGATTCGACGAATGGGCCGGCAGGTTCGGTGAACCGGGCAGCAGTCACCGACAAGGCTCCATTGTTGTTATAACAGTTTAAAATAACGGGCTGGGTTGAGAATTAAGAATACATGATCATGTATTAGATCTTTAGCGAAAAAACAGGAGCGATGGTAGTCATAAGCTAAGAAACAAAAAAGAGACTCATTTTATTTATTATTTGGCTTTTGGGATCAAATAATAAATCTATCAGAGTTGCTGTTCAATAAAAAAACCGTCACCCATTTATGAGTGACGGCAGAAAGTATTTTTATTTTATACTTATTTCTTTTTTCCTTTTGGCGCAAACAAGGCCAGCATCCTTCTTCCTTCCAGTTTCGGCATGTTTTCCAGTATACCTACTTCTTTCAGGCGATCAGCAAACTTTAATAATAAAAGCTGGCCACGGTCCTGGAACTGGATAGCCCGTCCTTTAAACTGAACATAGGCCTTTACTTTATTGCCTTCTTTCAGGAAGCTTTCAGCATGTTTGGCTTTAAAGTCAAAGTCATGATCATCTGTATTTGGCGTAAAGCGGATCTCTTTTACTTCAGAGACTTTGCTTTTCGCTTTCATTTCTTTTTCTTTCTTCTTCTTATCGTAAAGGAATTTGTTGTAGTCGATAATCTTGCATACAGGAGGATCTGCCTGCGGTGAAATTTCGACAAGATCCAATTGCATATCCTGTGCCATCTTCAGGGCTTCTGCTGTCGGGTATACCCCTACTTCAACATTTTCTCCTACTAACCGCACCTGCGGCACCCTGATAAAATGATTGATACGGTGTTCTGCTTCTTTTCGTGGTGCGAAACGGTTATTACGGTTAAAACCTCCGCCACCACCTGGTCTGAAACCACCCCCTCCGCCGGCGGGCCTTTGAAAACCTCCCCCGCCACCCGGTTTTTGAAATACTGCCATTTAAACTATTTAAGTGAAGCTCCCCCGGTGAACTTTTAATTTTTTATTGTTTTGTTTTTCAAAATATTTCTTCCGGGGCCAGAAATATTTTTTGAGATTAATTACTAAAAACTAGAGGCCGCCTTCGGCTCTTCTTTCTTTTATTTCCAAACTTATTTCAGCAATAAATTCATCGACGCTTTTTGTTCCGGTATCTCCTTTGCCCTGCCTTCTTATTGCTACCTTTTCCTCATTCATTTCTTTTTCACCTACTACCAGCATGTAAGGAACTTTTTGCAATTCAGTTTCACGGATCTTTTTTCCGATTTTTTCATTGCGGTCGTCTACCTCTGCACGAATATCTGCTTTTTTTAGCTTATTCTGAACTGTTTTTGCATAGTCGAGGAATTTATCGCTGATCGGTAAAACCTTTACCTGCACTGGCGCCAGCCAGGTAGGAAATTTACCGGCATAATGCTCCAGCAGGAAGCCGATAAACCGTTCATGTGTCCCTAAAGGAGCCCGATGGATGATGAGGGGAGTTTCAGTGTTGTTATCCGCTGTTGTATAATGCAGTTTGAAACTCAATCCCTGCGAGAAATCAACCTGGTTGGTAGCCAATGTAAATTCACGGCCGATAACACTGTATATCTGTACATCAATTTTAGGTCCATAGAAAGCCGCTTCATCCTTTACTTCCACATAAGGAATTTTTGAACTGATCAGTACCTGTCGTACCATTTCCTCTGTTTCCTTCCATAATTCAGGATTGTTTACATATTTCTTTCCCAGTTTATCCGGCGAATGGAGGCTTAGGCGCATCACATATTTATCAATGCCAAATATTTTAAAATACTTCTGGTACATTTCATTTACAGCCCTGAACTCGTCTTCAAATTGCGCCCGGGTGCAATAGATATGAGCATCGTTCATATGTAAACAACGTACCCGCATCAAACCAAATAATTCACCACTTTGCTCATAACGGTATACAGTACCATATTCGGCTATGCGATACGGTAAGTCGCGATAACTTTTTGGCTCTGCAGCAAATATTTTATGATGGTGCGGGCAATTCATCGCCTTCATATAATATTTCTCCCCATCCATCTCCATCGGCGGGTACATGCTATCGGCATAATAAGGCAGGTGGCCGCTGGTGAGATACATGCTTTCTTTCGCAATATGCGGTGTTACTACTCTTTTGTAACCTGCTTCCGATTCTGTTTCCTTTGCCAGCTTTTCCAGTTCTTCAATAATGATGGTGCCATTTGGCATCCACATAATCAGCCCCGGGCCAACATCATCATCCATAGTATAGATACCAAGCTCTTTGCCCAGTTTGCGATGATCTCTTTTCTTTGCTTCTTCGAGCATCTGCAGATAAGCATCCAGTTCTTTCTGCGAGGGGAAAGTAATACCATACACCCTTGTCAGCATTTTATTCTTTTCATCACCTTTCCAATAGGCACCCGCAATATTTGTCAGCTTAATCGCTTTGATAATTCCGGTGGAAGGGATATGTGGTCCACGACATAGATCGGTAAAGTTTCCCTGTGAATAAAAACTGATTTCCCCATCGTTCAGGTTTTGCAGCAGGTCCAGTTTGTATTCATCCCCTTTATTGGTGAAATATTCGATGGCTTCCGCTTTTGGAATTTCTTTCCGTATATAGTTGTTGTTTTGTTTTGCCAGCTCGTTCATTTTTTTTTCTAAAGTAGCCAGGTCTTCTTCTGTCATCTTGCGGTCGCCCAGGTCCATATCATAATAGAACCCGTTTTCAACAGGTGGGCCCACCCAAAACTTTACGCCGGGAAATAAAGATTCTACCGCTTCGGCCATCAGGTGTGCAGAAGAATGCCAGAAAGTGCTTTTTCCTTCTTTGTCATCCCATGAGTATAATTTGATTGTGGCATCATTATTAATCGGTCTTGTAGCGTCCCATATCTGTCCATTTATATCCGCTGCTATTATTTTGCGGGCTAATCCTTCTGAGATTGATTTTGCAATTGCCAATGCATTAATACCTTTTTCATATTGCCGCACAGCTCCATCCGGAAACGTAATATTGATCATATACTAAAAACGATTTGCTGGAAAGTTTTGAATTCCATTATTTTGGTCGGCAAAATTAACACTCTTTTGTCAGAGTATCATAGTGCTATACGAAGTTATTCGTTAATTTGCGGACTGCGATGAAACCTGTTTTTTACAAAAATTTTTTGTTGCTGACTGTTCTTTTTTCATTGTCCGTTTCCTCTTCTTACGGTCAAACCCTTACAGGCATCTGGCGGGGTTATTTTATTACGGAATCTTCTGATCAGTATAAATTCGAATTACAGATAGAACAAAAGAAGAATTCTATTTCCGGTGTTTCTTATTCCTATCTCACCACTGTCTTTTATGGTAAGGCGACGCTGACAGGAAGTTTCAGCAGCAGTTCTCAAAACGCATTAATTCAGGAAATAAAAACAGTTGAAGTAAAGATGGGGCCCGGTTCATCTGCCTGTATCATGAAATGCAGCTTTCAGTATGTTCGCTCTGGTAAAGAAGAGTTCCTGGAAGGAACATTTACCAGCCGGTTTGAAAAAAATACCTATGGAGCGAAGAAAGGGGATAATTGCGGGAGTGGTAAAGTTTATTTGCGCAAAGTACAGTCGTCTGATTTTTATATAGAGCCTTTTCTCCGGAAAGAACTGGCAGATAATGCGACTTCTAAGGGGGATTCTGTTATAACAGAAAAGAAGGCGGCATCTGTAAAAAAACCGGCGATAGCAAAACCGGGTAATGCAATTACCAGCAAACCTGCAAATAAGACAAAAACAAACAAACCTACCCGTCCGGCTACGGCAAAAGAGAATATAGCAAAGAAACCGGATAATGCCCCTGTAAATACAATAGAGGACACAAAGCCGGATAAAGAACCAGAGAGCAGGACGGTAATAAAAAAACGTGACCTGCCTACACCGACTGTAATGAAGCTAAGAGAAAATAATCTTGTGCAAACCATTAATTGCGAAACAAAGAATGTAAGCGTCAGGATCTATGATAATGGCGAAATAGATGACGATACAATTTCTGTTTATCTTGATAAAAAGCTGGTTTTATCCAAACAAAAGTTAACTGCCAGCCCACTGGTTGTGAATATAAAAATGGATGAGGATGATGCGGAACATGAACTGGTCATGGTCGCAGACAATCTTGGGCGTATTCCTCCCAATACTTCTTTAATGATTGTAAATGCAGGCGACCAGAGATATGAAGTAAGAATTACATCGAACGAACAAAAAAATGCTGTTGTACGGTTTGTATACCATAAACCGGGTTAGCCAACCGCCTGAATAATTTTTCTGCCCGTTATAAAAGGAATATTTATTTTTCATTCTTAATGAGCCGACTTACCCCGACAATCTTTATTTGTTTATTGACATGTACAGCAGCCGCACAGTCATTGAATGGGACCTGGCGCGGCAAACTAACACAGGGACCAGGAGGTTGTTTCCCGGTTTACTTTATTGAAATGCAAATGAAGGTAGAGGGATCAAAGGTTACGGGATCAAGCTACCATTTTTCTGATGTCAGCAATTTTGTGAAGGAAAATTTTGAAGGGGTTTATGATGCAAAGAACAAAACAGTACGCATTTTAGAAACCGGTGTTCTAACTTTTCATATCCCCCCTGATTGCGTTCCCTGTATCAAGACTTACTCCTTAGCCTATGAGCGAACTGAGAAAGATCAAAAACTATCCGGTGACTGGGGGGGCCGTATGATGAACAGCCAGGTAGCTTGCCCGCCGGGAAAAATTACACTCAACAAAGAAGCCTCTTCCATTTTTAATGAAATTAAAGTGGATACAGGTAATATCCGTCTCGACTTTTATGACAATGCAGAGATTGACGGAGATACTATTTCTGTAACGGTCGATAACCAGTCTGTTGTAAGTCATCAGCGCCTTGGTATAAAGCCTTTAACCGTAAACGTTAGAATTGATCTTAAAAAAACAGAGCATGAAGTGGTTATGATTGCAGAAAATGAAGGCTCTATTCCTCCCAATACAGCTTTATTGATGGTTACCGCAGGGGAAAAAAGGTACCGTCTTTTCCTGAGTTCTGATGCAGAACAAAAGAAAGTGCTGGTCCGGTTTATTTATGAAAAGCCTTCGGCTTAATGATTTAAGTAAAATGACTTCCCTAAAATGCCCGGCTCGTTTCTGCAATATATACATATGGTCCACTGACTTTGAACTAGTTATATTGGCTTTTATTTTATTTCACATATTCTTATAAACCCTTACGGTGATTGAGGCTTTGAGATTGGCCAATCGCGTCGTATATTTGCAGCGCAAATCAGATTAAAGGCCCCAGGTTACGTACCCTGACAATCCCCGCTCAATTGAGTTTCTGAATCTTGCCGATTCTGCCATAATCGAAAATAAATAAAGAGAGTTTTAATTAACATAAATACAAGTTTATGAACACAGATTCTATGCAAAAAGTAGTACGCTTAGACGAAAATGAGTTACAACAGCTGACACAGGAAGTAAAGGAAACCCTTGCAAGCACCCCTATCTATGAAAGTGAAAATGAAAAGAACCTTTTTACGGCAATTGATATGTGGAATATGCAGCGCCAGGTTCGCTCTGCTTCCCTGATGATGCGCAAATGGAGTAACTAAAATACATTTTCTTCTAAAGTATTAAGGCTTCCCTTGGGAAGCCTTTTCTTTTCTCAGAGCAGTTAGTCCGGGTAAATGTTTTGAGAACCTTACAATCCGTCTGAAATTCGATTAAAGCAAGCTTTTGTGAACTTCAATACTTCAATTTACCGGAAGTCAATTGGTGTTTTTCGTAAATCTTCAAAAAGGAAAACGGATAGCAACGGCCTTATAGGGAAACGGGCGCATCGTATTTTAACGATCAAGTGAAACTTGAATAAAAAAATATAATTTATTATTTATTAATATTTTATACAAATTTCATAATTATTGAATGGTAAATCTACGATATTTATAACAGCAACCAAAATTTTATTCACATTTTTATTTTCTGTGGAAAACCTCAAACAAATACATTCTGACAATCGTCTTCTGATTGTTTCTGTAATCTTTTTTATTTATTATAAACTAAAGATTGCTATTTTATCAAGCTAAAATTTTAAATCTATGTCAGTTTCAGCAAAACACATTGCGACTTTCATATTAGGTGCAGCAGCCGGGTATACTTTGTCAAAATATCATTCAATGAGCGATGAGGAAAAAGATAAATTCATTGCAGGCCTGAAAGAAAAGGCCAACAAATTTAAGGGCGAAGCCGAAAATGCCTGGGACAAGGCTTCAGATTATTTTGAAGAATTAAGAACAAAGGGAACGGATGCTCTGAAGGAACATGCAGCCAATGCTGAAAGCATTTTAAAAGATTTATTTGGGAATAAAACCAGCACTCCGGAAACAGGTACCAAATAAGTTTAGTC
>JAFDYH010000232.1:0-5006 GCA_018267535.1 Bacteroidota bacterium | reverse complement strand
TAGCGGCTGAGAGGTTTTTTTCAAGAAATCTGAAATGAAACCGGTTTCCTTTTACGCAAGCAATCCCGTCAGGATACAAATGATACCATCGCAATATTTAACTACTGATTACGGTAACGACTATTTTATCTTTTTAAATCAATGAATTCAGGTAATGCTTAAAACTTAAAATTCCAGGTTACTGCAGGTAATACCGGAAAGAGTGAAACCTGCTTAGCCTGAATGGTAAGATCACTATTGGCAAGACTTCCCTCCTGGTCAAAATAGATGAAATAAGGGTTCATCCGGCTGTACACATTGTATATGCTGAAGACCCATGAGCTTTTGATTTTCTTTTTCCTTTTGGGAATCGGTGTATAGGTAGCGGCAAGATCGAGACGATGGTAAGAAGAAAGGCGGTATTGATTAATGTGGCTATATTCCTGCGTTAGGACACCATTCACAAAATAAAACCGTTCCGGCATAGTAGTGGCATTGCCGGTACCATATACAAACACAGCACCTAATTTCCATTTTTTGTTCAGTTCATAGTTCGCGACGATAGACATGTCATGTCGCCTGTCATATTTTGCGGGAAATTTCATGCCATCATTCAACTGGGCGAACTTTCTCCATGTCCACGAAAGAGTATACCCTATCCAGCCAGATAATCTGCCTCTTGTTTTATTAACAAATAACTCTGTACCATAGCTCCATGCTTTACCAAATACAAATTCGTTTTCGGGGTCATTCAATGATGGCGTATATCCTTCACGATAATCGACCTGGTTTTGCATATCCTTATAATAAACTTCAATTGATGTTTCATATTTATTATCTGCAAAGTTTTTAAAGAACCCAGCCGAATATTGCCAGCTCAACTGGGGCCTTACAATGTATGTACTGGGTACCCACAAATCGGTTGGCAATGTGTTGCCGGAGTTGCTCACCAAATGGATATACTGGTAATTCCTGTTAACAGCAAATTTCAATGAAGTTTCATCATTGAGGGCGTAGCGGATTGTAATCCTTGGTTCAAGTCCCCCATATGTTTTTACTTTTTCAAAACCCTTATAGATCGTACTGTCCAGCTTATTACCATTTGCATCCCGTTCATATTTGGTATAAGGACCGATCTGTGTAAATGTGCTCCACCTTACCCCATAATTTACTTTTATTTTATCACTTATATCCCAGTCATCCTGTATATAGATTGCTGTTTCGTTGGCATATTTAATGCCTTCGTTATTGGGTTTAAATACTGTTGTATCCTGCTGGCCTGAAACAACATTCGGAATGAATTTGTGAAACGTATAAAGGCCACCAAACTTTACTTTATGTTGGGGTAAAGGGTAATAGTCAAAGTCTATTTTAGCATTTCCGTCGCGTATACCTGAAGACAGCGAAAGGCTGAAATCATTCTGCGCTGCTGTAAAACGGAATTTGTAATCGTTATACACCAATGTTGTATTTGCAAAAAGGCGACGATTAAACACATGGTTCCATCGGATGGTTGCGGTAGAGTTGCCCCAAGGAATTTTTGAACTAAAAGATCTTTTGCCGTTTACAAAATCAAAAACGTCACGGCCGAAATAACCGCTGATGAAAAGGCGGTCTTTTTCAGAAAACCGGTAGTTGACTTTTGCATTCAGGTCGTAGAAATAATAGCCTGATCCATGAAAGGAACTCGACGTGGGTACAAAGGGCTTTGCCAATGCATCTATATAAGTCCGCCGGGCGGATACAATAAAAGAAGACTTCTCTTTTTTTATAGGCCCCTGTACAGACAGTCTTGAAGCGATTAAGCCCAATCCTCCGTCTACCTGCAGCTTATTCATGTTACCATCTTTCATTGTAACATCCAGGACAGAGGAAAGACGCCCACCATATTGGGCCGGCATTCCCCCCTTTATCAATGAAGTATTTTTTATTGCATCCGAATTAAAAATGGAAAAAAAACCAAACAGGTGGCCTGTATTATACACTACTGCATCGTCCAGCATAATCAGGTTCTGATCCGGGCCCCCTCCCCTCACATAAAAACCGGCATTTCCCTCTCCTGCATTCCTGACTCCCGGTAATAACTGTATTGCTTTTAAAATATCCACTTCCCCCATAAAAGCCGGTATATTTTTTATCTGCTCAATAGAAAGGTCAATTTTGCCCATCTGGGCATTTTTTACATTGGCGTCCCGCTTTTTTGTGTACACAAAAACCTCGCTGATAGCGGCCGATTTTGGTATTAAATTAAAATTGAATTCCCTGTTTTCGTTCAGCTCAATATGAATGATTTGTGGCTGATACGAGATATGGGAAATGCTGATATCATAACTTCCTTCGTGAAGGGTTATGGAATAAAATCCATACTGATTGCTGGCAACACCCTGCGATTGCCCATTTACGGTAATTGTTGCCCCGATAATCGACTCGCCGGAAAGACTGTCTTTTGCATACCCATTGAGCGTATATTTTACAGAAGAAGTTTGTTTGGTTTGACAAAAGCCGGTTAATCCTGTCACCAGTATTGGAAGTAAGGCAAGGATCTTTATCATTCTCATCAGAACAAAGCGTCTTAATGTTTGGTTGTATCGGCTACCATAAAATTTAGGGTATCTCTTGGGCCGCCGCAGTTGAGCATTTTATCTTTATACTTCGGATGCTGGGTGCCTAAATAAGGATTACGAACATCAACAGACTTACTTAACCAGTTGCCCGGATGGTCATCGCCAAAAGCCATAGGACATTCCTGGAAATAAATTTTCGACTGATCATAACGGACAGTCCGGAGTAAATCGTAGACATATTGGGTGAGTGAATTGAACGCGAGTCGTTTTTCTTCCAGCGATTTATCATTTATCAGCCCCTCCATTTCCGATTTTACGTTATCCCTGATCCCTACAGCTGTTTCATAAATTATAGTATCCCTTTGCAGCTCAGAAAGTTTCAAACTATCGATCGCTGCTTTTAATTCGCTGGAACGGTTATTAACAGCGGCTGAGTCCCAGTTTACAAAGGCTTCTGTAAGATCATAGTAAGAGGCCAGCATTTTATTGGCTGATTGATTAAACATGTCAGTATGCTTGCTGACAGTAAGAGGTTGCTGGATGGGGCCGTTATCAACCTCAGGTTTGCTTCGAAAAAAAAGAAACCAGGCACCAATAATAAGCAGGGCTGCAATCAATAAAACAGTCACTAATTTTTTCATCCGGATAAATTTAGTTTCAACGGTCGGGTAAACAGAATTTAAAATCCCTGCAAAAGTAATTCAAAGCCACCTGACGGACAATCCTTTATTTTTGCAGGCTGAATTCAATGATCAGCGTATTATTATTATTAGGTACGCCTGAAAACTTATTAACACTAAAACTAAGAACTCTAATGCTGGCGGGATTGCAAGATGTGACTTTCGAATTTGGTGCAAGGGCTATCGTGGAAGATGCTACATGGCATATACAACCGGGAGAAAGAATTGGCCTTATTGGTTATAATGGCACAGGAAAATCTACCCTACTAAAATTGCTGGTAGGTGAATACCTGCCGTCTGCCGGAACTGTAGAAAGAAGCCGTAGTACTTCAATTGGCTACCTGCATCAGGATTTATTGAGTTTTGATACCAATGATTCTATCTTACAGGTGGCCCTCGCTGCTTTTGAAAAAGTTTTGCAGTTAGAAAAGGAAATTGATGAGCTCGGAAAAGAACTTGAAAGAACCGGGGATGAAAAGACATTACATGAGTACAGCGATAAATTGCATGAGTTAGAAACGTTAGGTGGTTATAATATTCATCACAAAACCGAAGAGGTTTTGCAAGGTCTTGGATTTTCCAATGCTGATTTGCAAAGGCCCTATAAAGAGTTTAGTGGTGGCTGGAGAATGAGGGTGTTGCTGGCAAAAATGATTTTACAGCAACCTGATTTATTACTGATGGATGAACCGACCAACCACCTTGACCTCCCTTCCATTGAATGGCTGGAAAAGTATTTGTTGCATTACCAGGGATCGGTGGTGATTGTAAGCCACGATAAGTATTTCCTGAACCGAATGGTGACAAAAATTGTGGAAGTATACCAGAAGCAATTGCATATCTACAATGGCAATTACGATTACTACGAAAAAGAAAAAGCCATTCGTATAGAAATGCAGCAGAAAGCCTACGATAATCAGCAGGATTATATTCGGCAGAATGAACGGCTGGTAGAACGTTTTCGTGCCAAAGCAAGTAAGGCGGCGATGGCGCAAAGTATCATGAAGAAGTTAGACAAACTGGAGCGTATTGAAGATGTTGAAATCGAACGGCCGAATATCCGCATTAATTTCCGGGTGGATAAAACACCGGGCCGGGTGCTGGTGGAGTTGAAAAATGTATCGAAAGCGTTTGGAGATAATGTGATTATTAAAGATTCCTCGATTGAAATAGACCGTGGTGATAAGATTGCATTGATTGGCGCTAATGGCAAAGGTAAATCAACGTTATTACGCATTATAGCAGGCGTTGAAAACTTCAGCGAGGGAGAAAGAAAGTGGGGACATAATGTAGAAGAAAGTTTTTATGCACAACACCAACTGGAGGCATTGAATGTAAACAATACTATTCTTGATGAAATGAAAGAGTGCGGCAGCCAGATGACGGAACTGGAACTGCGCGGGTTATTAGGTTGTTTCTTATTCAGCGGAGATGATGCAGATAAAAAAATAAAAATATTAAGCGGAGGTGAAAAAGCAAGGGTGGCCCTGGCAAAAGTTATTGTCAGTAAGGCCAATTTCCTTATGCTGGATGAGCCCACCAACCACCTGGATATGCATAGCTGCGACTTGCTGATTGATGCGTTGAATAAATATGAAGGCAGTATTATTCTTGTAAGCCATGACCGCTATTTTGTTTCGAAAACGGCAAATAAAATCTGGGAAATTGTGAACCACGAGATCAAAGAATTTAAAGGCGGCTATGAAGAATGGGTACAATGGAAAGAAAGAATGCAGAAAGCGGAAGAGAAAAATCAACGCAAAGAAGATGCGGTTAAAAAAAA
>JAFDYH010000231.1 GCA_018267535.1 Bacteroidota bacterium | reverse complement strand
CGGGAAGCATTTGATACATCGGTAATATGTAAACTGCCACCACTTAATTTCCATACTAACCAGGAATCTATAGTGCCAAATGCCAATTCACCTTTTTCCGCTTTTTCCCTGGCACCGGTAACATTGTCCAGTATCCATTTCACTTTTGTGCCGGAGAAATAGGCATCGATTACCAATCCTGTTTTATCCCGGATTAATTGGGAGTGATTAGCTGCTTTCAATTCATCACAATAGGCGGAAGTGCGGCGGTCCTGCCATACAATCGCGTTATAAATGGGTTTGCCTGTACTTCTTTCCCATACTACCGTTGTTTCCCGCTGATTCGTAATGCCAATTGCAGCGACATCTTTAATTGTAACCTTTGCATTTGCTATTGCTTCGGCCATTGTGCCAAACTGGGTACTCCATATTTCTTCTGCGTCATGTTCTACCCAGCCCGGCTGAGGAAATATTTGTTTGAATTCTTTCTGTGCAACACCCACTATATTTCCCTTTTTATTTACTATAAGGCTGCGGCTGCTGGTAGTTCCCTGGTCCAGAGCGAGGATGTATTGTTCCGGCATAGAATCGTTTTAACTGCAAGGAAATTAGTATAAAATCAGCTAGTAAAATAATATTTTGTTTATAGTAGCCTCATAAATGCTTTTGATTATTTTGTGAAACAATCCTTTCCCATGCAATATTCAAAAAGAATACTATCTCTCATTTTTTTACTGGTATTTTTCTTGGCTGTGGTCGGTCAATCCAATCAATGGCCTAAAACATTCTTATGGCGCATTTCGGGTAAAGGGCTTACAAAGCCCTCTTTCCTTTATGGCACCATACATCTAAAGGATAAGCGCCTTTTTTATTTTGGTGATTCTCTTTACCGGTGTCTTGAACAGGCAGAAGGATATGCTTTGGAAATAGATCTTCGTGAAGCCATGGATTCAATGCTGAATAAAATTTTTCAAAAAAGAGAACAGGAGCTGTTAAGCGATGTACCCCGATCGAACTTAGGTAACGATAATAGTAAGAAACGGGACCTGGTTGACTCCTTATTTAAAAATGTAAAGAAAGGTGATAAGCAAAGCAGGAAAAAGTTGGAAGAAATGCGCCAGGAACAGGTAAGCAGCGCTATTATCCTGGATATGCCCACCTTCATGGATGCTTATTTATATGGCATTGCAAAAAGGCAGGGGAAATTAATTGGCGCAGTGGAAGATGTGCAGGATCAGTTGGGTATTGCAGATGAGCTAGGAAATAAACTTGATACAGCCGACCTGCTTGAATCCAAAGATAAGCTCAGGATTACCCTTGAAGACATGATCAAAAGTTATATGGCTCAGGACCTGAACAGGATTGAAGAATATGATAAGAAAGGATTATCTGATGAAATGCAGGATAAACTGTTTCTGAAAAGAAATATAAAAATGGCGAGAAGAATGGATAGCCTTTCGCGCATACACAGTTTCTTTTTTGCCGTTGGTGCGGGGCACTTGCCTGGTGACTCAGGTGTAATTAATCTTTTAAAAAAAAGAGGCTTTACCGTTGAACCCATATTTGCAAACCAACGTGTATCCCCGGATAAATACGCCGCCCGGCTGAATGCTCTACCCTGGCAGGTAATAGAAGACCAGGATAAGCTTTTCAAGGTGGAGATGCCGGACAAGGCAACCGATTTTACCATGCTGGGAGAATTAGTAAAGATGAAGGTAAATATGGATATAACTACAATGACTTATTACATGGTTGGGCAAACTATAATGAACCGGAATATAAACAAACTGGATGAGGCATTTAAGCAAATAGCCAGGCAAATGGGCGATCCTCTTCCCACCGATGTAAAGAAAATAACCAGGGATAGCATAGAAGGGGCAGAAGGAATAATAAACTCTGTATTTGGCTTTTATAAACTGCAGCTCTGGCATTATGCAAACGGATTATACATGATCATGGTAGGAAATGAAAATAAAGCATTTCTTTTTTCCGAAGATATAAACCGGTTCTTTCAATCTTTCACGATCAATAAAAAAGCAAAACAACCGGAGGAGAAAGTATGGGTGCCTTTTACTTCTGAAGAGAAAGCATTTTCAGTTTTATTTCCGGCAAAAGCTAAACGGAACAAAGCCTACGAAAGAAGTGCTGAAAAATCCAATTGGGATTTTACGGTTTACGATTGTGTGGATGTAAATGCCGGCTTATATTATATGCTGCAGGTACGGGATATACGTCCTGGTTTTTATCTCAATGGCGATTCGGCTTTTTTTGCAGAATTCCGGAACAATATGGCGACTGTATTTAAGGATACAATAAAAAACGAACAATTTTTATTTAACGGATTTCCGGCTATGTACTTTGATGGCCATGGAAAAGAACAGGCTGTATTTTACAGAACATTTACTGTCAACAGGGGCAACCGTATTTATATTTTAACTGTTATCAGCAGTAACCAGGTAACAGACGATGAGGATGCGCGGAAATTTTTTAATTCCTTTTCGTTTACCAGGTATTATCATCCGGATTTAAAGAGACAATATGCTGAAGATAAAAGTTTTTATACGTCGGCCTCATATCCTATTAAGCTTCTGCCTGTAGATTCTGTTGAAGCCGCAGTCGGTTCGAAAGCTTCAAAAAATGATAAATATATTTCATTTGATCCCGGTGAAGTTATTTCGTACCAGGTTTTTAAGGATAAAATATCGCCTTACCGGTGGTATAAAAATGACAGTGCATTATATGGGCTTTATAAATACAACGACGACTCTGTGCTGGTCCATAGAGAAACTAATAATGGAGAGCTTAAGGGAATTGAAGAAGTTTTGTACTTCCATGATAATAATAATAGGAAAATCCAAAGAAAATTTTTAAACGGTGATACCCTTTATACGCTGCTTGCCTTTATTCCTGCTCAATATATCAATGAAGAAAGACATAGAAAATTTTTTGAAGATTTCAGGGTAACCAAAGAAAATACAAAGACAACCGTATTTGATAATAAAGCCAAAAAGCTATTAACTGCATTGTTATCAAAAGATTCAGCAGTTTTCAGCGAAGCTAAAGAAGCAATAGATGAGGTGAGTTTTGATAAGGAAGACTTGCCTTTATTACACAAAGCATTATTGGAAATTTACCCGGATGACAGCGTTTATTATGGAGTAAGTAATAAAATAGAAAATGATATTGATAGACTGGCGGATAGCTCTACAGTTGATTTTATCAACTCCGAATATAAAAATGCGGGGAAAAATGAAAAATTAAAATACCGCATGCTTGGTATCCTGGCGGCGCAAAAGACAAAATATTCTTACGATTTGTTGAAGCAATTATTGCTTTCGGATCCGCCTGCAAAGCAGAATGAATATTACGGACTGCATTACCGGATGGCCGATTCATTGGAACTCTGTCAAAGTTTGTATCCTGAATACCTCAAGCTAAGCAGCAATAAATATTTATGGAATGGCGTGGTATATAATACCAACAAGCTACTTGATAGTAACCGCATTTCATTAAGTGTAGTATTGCCCTATAAGAACAATTTTCTGTATAGTGCAGACACAGTACTGAAAAGCCTTCGTAAACTGAATGATGAAGAGGAAGGGTATGAGTACTCTGAATTAATAGAATTACTTGGGAAGTTTAATGATAGCAAGAGCAACCAGTTATTAAAGCAGTACCAGAAACTGAAAAATGTTTCATTGAAGCAACCGGCAGTGATTGCATTATTAAGGAACAACCAGTTGGCTGATGTAACCGAAATAAATAAACTGGCAGAAGACAAAAGTACCCGCAAAGATTTTTATGATAAACTGAAAGAAATCCATAAAGAGAAATTTTTTCCGGCGAAATATCTTACCCAGCGTTATTTTGCCGAATCAGAAATATATGGTTATGCCTATGACGATTATGAGCCGTCCGCTGTGGAATATAAAGGGGAAAGGATTATTGATTTTGACGGGAGCAAACAGAAATTTTATTTATTTAAAGTAGTGTATGAATATGAAGAAGGAGATGAACCTGACGCTTACCTGGGAATAGCAGGTCCTTATACTATAGCTGATTCAAAAAAACTGGAAACTACGGGGAAAGGATCTGGCTTGTATTATGAAAAGAAATATGATCCTGAGTTATTAAATGAGTTGTTTAAAAGCTTTATGAATGACCGGGAAAAATCGTTAAAGGAACACCCGGATTGGTATAAATAATCAGAATGATAACCGGAAGCTTCCAAAGATCCCAAACTTACGACTGGTTTCGACCGGTAGTGGAGTAGGTAATAAACGCCATACAAAGTCGATACGGAAAACTTTCAGGATATTATCAATACCAGTTCCCAGTTCAAGATAAGTTTTACCGTTCAATGTTTGGAAGTTGTTGCCTTGTTTAAAATTGTATTGATAATTCGCATCACTCAGGCTTCCCCAGAGCGCTTTCGCTGTCCAGAACTGGCGGAGTTTTAATTTAGGTGTGATGAAACGGAAAATGCTATTGCCGAAATTGTGTTCAAAATTTACCCCGGCGAAGCGGTCATGAATAAACTCATATTTATTCATTGTATTAAAGGCGTACTTATTGTAATAATACAATTCATTGCCCGGTGCAATATCAAGGAATACATAAGGTAACGTACCAAATGTTTTACCGGCGTATACCTGGAAAGAAATATTTCCGAATGGGGGTATTTTTATATAGTCTGAAATACTACCTGCAATTTTCGTATAGTCATAATTACTATTCAATACTCCTGAAAAGCCATGAGCAATAACAAACTCTCCAATGGGGTAGGGGCTGCCGAGGCTGGTACGGAAGAATGTATTTTCCAGGAATTTTTCAAGATAAGCAAAACGGATTTTCAATGAAACTTCTGTAGTTGTAAAAGGGTTATGCCCTTTTACGGAAAGGAATGAATCTTCCGAAATCAGGTTGCGTACAGGCAGATAAGTTTTATGATTGGCCGCAAATAATGTGGAAAACCCGGAGCGTGTTTCATTAAAAAACTCGAAACGCTGCTCTGTTACTTTCATGAACTTGATCGGAATATTCGCCTTCCTCACAGCAACGGCAAAAATATTATCAGTAGAAACTTCGCCATAATAACTTTGCCCGAAATCATAATCCTGTATGTAAGATCCGTACAAATACAAACGCGGATGTTTTTTGGGCAGATAAAATAATTCACCTTTTCCTTTAAACTTCTGATCGCCGAATCCGTAAGCAAGGTACCCATGCCACCAAAAATGTTTATCAAACCCTTTGTTGCTTCCCAGGTCAAAGCGCATGCGGAAATGTTCCTGCGAATTATAGGTAAACCAGTTATACCAGGGGCCGATCTGCAGGTTGCCTATATCCATATACCCTGTCGCAATGAACTCAATCGTGTTCGTCAGTTTTTTAAACTCTGGCGCATTCCGCAACGTATCAATCATAGCGATGATACCTCTTTCTGTTGTGGTTAATGTTTCGTGGCGGGATGTATCCCAGAACTCTCTTCCTTTTTCCGGCGCACCGGGAAGCGTTACTACTTCCTCTAGTATTTTATTTTTGTTTAGTTGGTTAATAACGGAAGTGTCATTTACCACCACATTCCGGTAGGTAGTTGTTTTTCGTCCGATAGCACCGGGGAAATTTTTTCCGAATAAAGAACCATCGGCTACAAACTTATCTTTCGCCAGGAACCAAAGTGAATCGCCGATGAGCGAGTATTCCTGTATCAGGCTGAGATTATCAATGTGGTTAATATTCGCTTCTTTACCAAGGCGAAGATTCATTTTCTGAATAGCGAATGTACCGGCATGTACCCAACAATCTCCTTCAAATGTGTTGGTGCCGGTTCTTCTTGGTACGAATATCAAATGGTAATACCTGTTTTTTCCTATCACCTGCGTATCCCTCACACTGTAGTTATAATAAAAATCGCCATTATCGCTTGCAGGACTTACAAACTGTTTGTCAAATACCGGTATGAAATTATTATAGACATTTACATTCTGGTCCATACCTCCCAGGAACTGTATAATACTTTCATTTTTTACGCCATTTGTATTAACGGCTTTAATTACTTCGCGCCGCTTCAAAGGTTTCTTTTGATAATAATAATCAGAGAGTGTTTCTGTAAGGTAGGTTGGCAGGTAAGGGTGACCGTCAGTTGTATCCATATACTGGTTAATAATTTTATTAACCGGTTTAAAGGGTTTCAACTTTGTGATGCCGAATTTAAAATTTTTTATATCCAGCTCAAGCTTATTGTATAGTTCGTAAGAAAAATTACTAAAACGGTAACGGTCGTTCCGTGGTTTATTCTGTACAATCTTGCGCCATAGCAAAAGCCCTTTATTTACTTTGGTTTTTACCCTTACCCCTTCATTAAAGGTTCCTCTCTCCATTGGAATTTCCAATAAGAACGAATCTTTATCATGGGGCAGAAATAACTTGTATGGTTGAAAGCCTACACAGGTAATCAATAATGTGTCGGACGGCCATTTATCCAGGTAAAATGAAAATGAACCAGATGAATCGGTGAGTTTACCAACTGTAGTATTCTGAAAATAGACTGAAGCGAAAGGTACTCTCTCTTCGCTATTATAATCTTTTACGATACCGGTTATGACTTTCTTTTGTGAAAAAGCGGATGGTGCGAGATACAAAACGCTGACAAGAATAAATACTAAGTTCCGGATGAGGATCATAAGCTCAAAGCACAAAAATAAGGATCAAATAGGAGAGCCAAAGGAATAAGGTATGTTAAAATATTCACTGAAAAAAATTTGCAAGTTGGATAAAATACTATTTACTTTGTATCTCAAAGTGCTTTTTATGCATGCGCAAAACCAACATTCGGATTCATTGCAGGACGTAAAAGACATTAAACGCCTGATGGAAAGATCAAGCCGTTTTATTTCATTGAGCGGTTTGAGCGGCGTGTCAGCGGGCATATGTGCTGTGATCGGTGCAGCAATTGCCCGGTTTGGCATTTTCGGTAATTATTATAGTCTTTACAATGTCAGAGGTGGTTTCTCTGACGAAGATTTTTCAGTGCTAAAGATCCGGTTGCTATTGCTGTCAGCGGGTGTTTTTGCAGCGGCGTTTCTTACCGCTTTTTATTTTACGTGGAGAAAAGCTGGTAACCAGGGCATTTCATTATGGAATCATACTTCCCGTCGTTTGTTTTGGAACATGGTCATCCCGCTAGCGGCAGGAGCGTTGTTTATATTGGGGATGTTGCAATATGATGAATGGAAATTTGTTGCGCCGGCTTCATTGATATTTTATGGACTTGCTCTTGTAAATGCCAGCAAGTACACGCTTACAGATATCCGTTATCTTGGTTATTGCGAAATTTTTTTAGGGATATTAAATATGCAGTGGCTCGATCATGGGTTATATTTTTGGGCAATAGGTTTTGGCGTTTTACACATCCTGTATGGAATTATTATGTGGTGGAAGTATGAAAGAAAGTCATGAGATTTTTAGTTTTTAGTCTGTAGTATGAAGAATCCTATTAATGGTTTAAATAAAGTGTTCGAAAGCCGCATACGCCTCGGGGTAATGAGT
>JAFDYH010000230.1 GCA_018267535.1 Bacteroidota bacterium | reverse complement strand
CGATGCTGCACGATTTATTACCGGATGCATTTTGCCTGTTAGCGGTGGCGCCGAATTAGGTTACAGGGTTATTTTATAAAAAAGATTGAAACGAAATCAAAATGATTGATACTATTGAGACATTAGACAGGCGATTTAAATTAGGAGCCAATGCCGGAAGCGATGCTATTCATAAAGACCCTGTTTATTCATATGCAGTTACATTACTAAAAAATCAAAATGGCCTTGAAGGTACTGGGTTGGCATTTACGTTGGGTGCCGGCAATGATCTTGTTTGTAAAGCTGCTCAGTTTTATGCCGAAAAACTGAAAGGAAAAGATATCGAAGAATTGATGTTAGACTTTGGGCTAACATTTAATGAGTTATCCAACGAACAACAGTTCCGTTGGTTGGGCCCTCATAAAGGTATTGTACACCTGGGACTTGCTTCGGTTACTAATGCCTGTTATGATTTGTGGGCCAGAACAAGAGGCGTGCCACTATGGAAATTACTGATCGACCTAAGTCCCGAGGCAATTGTTAATACACTCGATCTCTCCTATTTAGAAGATGTGCTTACCAAAGAAGAAGCTATCGCAATCTTATCAGAAGCCGCTAAAACAAGAGAAGAAAGGGCCGGAATTTTAGATAGCGGTTATCCCGGTTACGATACTTCGGTAGGCTGGTTTAATTATGATGATGAGCAAGTGCGTGAAAATTGTAAGAAAGCTATTGCAAATGGTTTTACGGCCATGAAACTTAAGGTTGGTTCCAAAGATCCACAGCGTGATATTCGCCGGGCCAATATTGTAAGAGAAGTAGCAGGCAGCGAGGTTAAAGTGATGCTGGATGCCAACCAGCAGTGGAATCTGCCGCAGGCAATTTCTATTTGCAACGATCTGAAATCAATGAACCCTTACTGGGTGGAAGAGCCTACGCATCCCGACGATGTGCTGGCACATAAAACGCTGGCAGATGCCATTAATCCTGTTAAATTGGCATTGGGCGAACATGTGCCCAACCGCATCCTCTTCAAAAATTATTTACAAACAGGTTCGGCTGGTTTTATACAGGCCGATGCAGTGCGGGTAGGTGGCGTAAGCGAATTCATCACCATTAGTTTGTTGTGCAAAAAATTTAATGTTCCGGTAGTACCCCATGTGGGCGATATGGGACAGTTGCATCAGCACCTGGTATTGTTCAATCATATTGCAATGGGGCATCCGGCGCTGTTTCTGGAACATATACCGCATTTGAAAAAATATTTTAGAACCCCTATTTCCATAGAAAACGGAGTGTACATCACGCCGCAAGAGGCAGGCAGTAGCTGCGATTTGATCTAATTCATCCATAAAAATCAACAACACAAAGTATATGGTTTCTACTCCCGATATTATCATCACCATTGCTTACATTCTTTTTATTGTTACCATTGGTTTATGGAGTAGCAAGAAAAAAGCGGGTACTACTACCACGTCCAAGGAATATTTTTTGGCTGGTAAAACCCTGCGCTGGCCGGTAATTGGTCTGGCATTATTTGCAACCAATATTTCCTGTTTACACCTCATCAGCCTGGCGCAAAGTGGCTTTGATACAGGGCTGATTTATGGAAATTTTGAATGGATGGCGGCCTTCACGCTTATTCTGCTGGCGGTATTATTCATTCCCTTCTACATTCGTTCGGGTGTTTCCACCCTACCCGATTTTTTGGAAAAGAGATACAATGGTGCCTGCCGAAATTGGCTGGCAGGTATCTCTATCGTTTCTGCGGTTGTTATCCATATTGCATTTTCGTTTTTAGCTGGTGGCATTGTGCTGGAAACATTGTTTGGCATCAACATGTATGTAAGCATTATTATTATTGCAGCGCTTACCGGTTTGTACACCATCATCGGCGGATTGAGAGCGGTGGTGATGACGGAGAGTATCCAGAGTATTGTATTAATCATTGGCGCTATCCTCATTACCTATTTTGCCTGGCAACATATTGGCAGTTGGGAACAGATAAAAACTGTTTTGCATGAAAATAATTCATTAGATAAACTCAGCATGATTCGCCCTATTGGCGATAAAAGCGGCCTGAGCTGGGTGGCGGTGTTTTTGGGATATCCCGTAATCGGCATTTGGTATTGGTGTGCCGACCAAACCATTGTACAACGTGCATTAGGCGCTAAAGATGAAAACCATGCTAAAGTGGGTTCTTTGTTTTGCGGCTTTATAAAAATTTTGCCGGTATTCATTTTTGTTTTTCCCGGCCTGTTGGCTTTTATATTGTATAAAACCGGAGGCTTTGATTTAAGCAGCCTGCCTAAAGTGATGAAGGATGGCGAAATGGTTCCGGATAGTAAAGCCGTTTACGCATTAATGATTACCCAATTAGTGCCCAAAGGCGTGGTGGGTATTTTGGTAGCAGCATTGCTTTCAGGTCTGATGAGCCAGATTGCAGGGGCACTCAATTCAATCAGCACTTTGGCCAGTTATGATTTATATAAAAGAATCAAACCCGATACCGCCGATAAAAAATTAGTATGGGTAGGTCGCTGGACGGCCGGTATAGCACTGCTTTTATCAGTATTGTTATTGCCTTTGCTTAATCAGTATCAGAGTTTGTTTGAAGGCTTGAGTGATGTGATTGCCCATATTGCACCGCCCATTACCTGCGTATTCCTCTTAGGTATTTTTTGGGGAAAAGCATCAGCTAAAGCAGCACAATATACCCTTTGGATTGGGTCTGTATTAGGTGTGGTTGTGTTCATTATCAATAAAACAGCGGGTGATGCTACGCTTATTGGCCGCATTCCATTTATGATGATGGCTTTTTATTTGTTTATGGCCTGTGTTATTATACAAGTCATTTTGTCCTATATATTCCCGGTACAACATACCGAAGACAGCGAAAAACTGTATTGGAAATCTATTTGGGAACCTCTTAAGGAAAAGGGCTGGCCGGGGCTGGGGAATTATAAAGTACTTTCTTTTTTGTTGATCGCAGTAATGGTAGCACTATACTGGGTGTTCCGGTAAAAGTGATTGCCTGTTTCATAGACATAAGAATTATCAATCTTTAAAAAAGATACACATGAGACTTTCGGTTACATTCAAAATGCTCGTTCTTACTGTTGTTGGTTTCTGCTGCTTGCATAAACATAGCACAGCACAAAATATTCCTGTACCTAATAAACAACAGTTGGCCTGGCAGCAGGCCGAATTAGGCGTTTTAATCAGTTACGATTTGCATGTGCTGGACACCAGTAAATATGTGCAAAACGAAAACCGTATTACACCGATTGCCAATTATAATGTTTTCAATCCGCCTAATTTAAATGTTGAACAATGGGTACTGGCTGCAAAAACAGCAGGTGCAAAGTTTGCCATTTTTACGGTGAGTCACGAAACAGGTTTTTCATTTTACCAAAGTGATGTAAACCCTTATTGCATGAAAGCCTTAAAGTGGAAAGATGGTAAAGGCGACCTGGTTCAAGAGTTTGTAGATGCCTGCCGCAAGCATGATATCTTACCCGGATTATTTGTGGGCATAAGATGGAATTCTTTTTTTGGAACCTACGATTTTAAAGTAAATGGTACAGGTGAAATTCAAAAAAAGCGGCAAGCATATTATAATAAAATGGTAGAAGGCATGGTTACAGAACTATGCACGCGATACGGAAAATTATTTGAAATATGGTTTGATGGCGGTGGCAGCAGCCCCGATCGGGGTGGTGCGGATGTATTACCCATTGTAAAAAAATATCAGCCCGATTGTTTATTCTATCATAATACCCAACTGGCTGAAGCCCGTTGGGGCGGCAGCGAAACAGGAATTGTAAATTATCCATGCTGGAGCACATTCGCCTATCCATACATTGGTGCCGGAGAATCTGCGCCAAAAGAAATTGGCGCCAACGATTTTGCTTTGTTAAAAACAGGCGACCCCAATGGTAAATACTTTATGCCTACCATGGCCGACCTGCCTTTGCGTGGCGCAATTGGTGGCCATCAATGGTTTTGGGAACTGGCCGATGAAAAGCATATCTTCTCCGTCAACCATCTGATTGATGTGTACAAAAAATCGGTTGGTAGAAATGCCACACTCATCATTGGTCTTACCCCGGATAATATAGGATTAATGCCCCAGCCCGATATTGATACATTGGCAGCTTTTAACAAAGCGGTCAATGAGTTGTTTGGAAACCCGATTGCTAGTTTAAAAACCTCCGGTAAAAAAATGGAGTTGGAAGTTCCGAAGGGCAAAAAAGCAAGCTATGTTATTTTAGGCGAAGACCTGCAATTTGGCCAGCGGGTTCGTTCCTTTCAAATACAGGTTAAGCAAAAAGGAAGCTGGCAAACAGCTTTTCAAGGGTCTTCAATTGGCAATAAATTCATCTACCAATTTCCAACAGAATCTGCGTTTAATCGGGTAAGGCTCATTATTAACGAGGCTGTAGAAAAACCTCTTATCAGCAAGTTTGAACTTTATTAACAACATTAAAATTGATGTTATGAAGAAAGTCAAAAAAATACAGTTTCTCAGTTGTTGCTTCCTGCTATTGTTGTGTAGTACCAATTTTCCTTTACAGGCGCAAACTATCGAAAATCCCAGGCTCAAAGAATTTAATGAAATGCGCTTTGGCATGTTTGTTTGCTGGAATGTATCCTCTTTGCGCGGAACTGAAATGGGCTGGTCTCGTGGAAGACAGGTACCAATTTCTGATTATGATAGCTTGTATAAAGAGTTTAATCCGGTTTTATTTAATGCAGATGACTGGGTAAGAACAGCAAAGGATGCCGGCGTAAAGTACCTCGTGTTTACAGCAAAGCACCACGATGGATTTTGTTTTTGGCCAACAAAATATACCTGGTATAATATTATGGCAACCCCTTATAAAAAAGATATTGTGGGTGAATTGAATAAGGCCTGTAAAAAATATGGCATCGAATTCGGCATTTATTATTCAGATTTGGATTGGTGGCATAAGGATTACCCGATTCGCAGGCCTGATGATCAAACGCCGGATAGTAGATCTGACATGAATGCTTATGTAAAGTACATGAAAAACCAGCTAAAAGAACTGATTGATCTTTATGATCCATTTTTATTTTGGTTTGATGGTCAGTGGGAAAAGCCCTGGACAGATTCCATTGGCAAAGACATTTATGCCTATCTAAAAAAATTAAATCCAAAACTGGTAATCAACAATCGGTTGGGTAAAGAAATGGCAGGAGATGTAAACAAAAAAATAGATCCGGCTAATATGGTGGGTGATTATGATACACCAGAACAGGTGGTGGGTAGAATGAATATGGTTACGCCATGGGAAAGTTGTTTCACCATTTGTCAGCAATGGTCCTGGAAGCCCAACGATAAAATGAAATCATTGAAAGAGTGCTTAAATCTCATTTCTCAAACATCAGGCGGAAACGGCAATTTATTACTGAGCGTAGGCCCTATGATGGACGGACGGATAGAACTGCGACAGATAGAACGGATGAAAGAAATAGGCAATTGGATGAAAACAAACGGCGCTGCTGTTTATGGTACCCTGGGTGGTCCCTACCCGCCCGACAGCAATTTAGCTACTACCAGAAAAGGAGATAAAATTTTTGTACACGTTATCAATACCAATACCGGTCACATAACGCTTAAAAATGTACCGGGCAGAAGTATTAAAAATGCAGCGCTCATAAATGGAAAGAAAATAAATTTCACTCAGAACAACGCATCATTTTCTCTGGCCTTGCCTGCCGACAAAAAAAATAAAGAAGAGTATATCGTAGTGCTGGAGATGGATGGCAATGTAGAACAAATACCAGTTATACTTTAACTCACTTAAAAGAAAACTATTCTTATGCAAAACTTCAGCAAATTTCTTTTAAAACGCAGCCTTTTATTATTGATGGCTTGTTTTGCGTTTGCACTTGCAAATGCACAAACTGGTTTAAGCTCTCAAATGAGAGAATTCATGGATATGCGTTTTGGTATGTTTATCCATTGGGGGCCGGTAAGTTTGCGGGGTACGGAAATTGGCTGGAGCCGCACACGACAAGTGCCGGCATCCGACTACGATAATTTATACAAAGAATTCAATCCTGTTTTATTTAGTGCAGATGACTGGGTGAAGACCGCAAAAGATGCGGGTATGAAATATCTTGTTATCACGGCTCGTCATCACGATGGTTTCTGCCTTTGGCCAACAAAATATACCACATACAATATTAGTAACACCCCTTTTAAAAAAGATGTAGTTGGCGCATTGCAAAAGGCATGTAAAAAATACGGAATAAAATTTGGCATTTATTATTCTGATTTAGACTGGTGGCATAAAGATTATCCAATGCACTCGCCCGATAGCAAAATACCGGACCCCAAATCGAATATGAACACTTACATTAATTATGTAAAGAACCAGTTGAAAGAGTTGATTGAGTTGTATGATCCTTATCTGTTCTGGTTCGATGGGCAGTGGGAAAAACCCTGGACGGATTCTATAGGCCGGGAGGTATACAATTATGTAAAAGCATTAAATCCTAACCTGATTGTAAATAACCGGTTGGGCAAAGAAATGGCGGGAGATATCAACAAGAAAATCGACCCGGCAAAAATGATCGGCGATTACGATACGCCAGAACAAGTGGTAGGGAGGATGAATATGACCACACCCTGGGAAAGTTGCTTTACCATTTGCAATCAATGGGCCTGGAAACCTAACGATAAAATGAAGCCATTAAGTGAATGCCTGCGTATCCTGTCGCAAACTGCGGGGGGCAATGGCAACCTGCTGTTGAACGTAGGGCCAATGCCGGATGGCCGCATAGAAGCCCGGCAGTCAGCCCGATTAAAAGAAGTAGGCGACTGGCTGAAAACAAATGGCAGCGCCGTGTATAAAACAATGGGCGGCCCTTATCCTCCCAATAAAAGCTTTTCCACAACCCGTAAAGGAAACAAGATTTTTGTACATATTATCAATACAGATACCGCAGCAATCAGCCTAAAGAATATTCCGGGCGTTAAAATAGTAAAAGCATATACCATGGATGGAACCCCGGTAAAAATAAACACTTCATCCACCGGTTTTGAGTTGCAATTGCCACCGGCTTTAAAAGACGGAATAGAATATATTATCGTATTGGAAACAAATCAAAATACAGAACAACTAGCGCTGATAAATTAGCATTCAATAAAAATAGAATAAAGCATGCCCAAAATGAAAATTTTTAAAATTGCAGTTTTTTTGATCTCCTTGCAAAGCACGGCTTTCGCTCAGAAAAATAATTATGCAGTAATAAAACCCACTGATTCGGAAAAGGACATTATACGCATTGCCGCAAACATTGTTCCCACTCCCCGGCAATTGCGCTGGCAGCAATTGGAGCTAACTGCTTTTTTTCATTTTGGAATGAACACATTCACACAAAGGGAATGGGGTGATGGGAAAGAAGATCCCAAACTATTTAACCCCACAAAATTAGATGCCGAGCAATGGGTAAAGACCATGAAGGATGCCGGTTTTAAACAGGTAATTATTACAGCCAAACACCATGATGGCTTCTGCCTTTGGCCAACCGCCACAACTTTACATAGCGTAAAAAGCAGCCCATGGAAAAACGGAAATGGCGACGTGGTAAAAGAAGTAAGCGATGCCTGTAAAAAATTGAAAATGGGTTTTGGAATTTACTTGTCGCCCTGGGACAGAAATGCACCCTCTTATGGAAGTGAAGCCTACAACGATTTTTTTATTCAGCAACTCACTGAATTACTCACGCAATATGGCCAGGTGGATGAAGTTTGGTTTGACGGCGCTAATGGAGAAGGGCCCAATGGCAAAAAGCAGGTATATGAATTTGAACGTTGGTACGACCTAATAAGAAAACTGCAACCACAGGCGACTATTGCCATCATGGGGCCTGATGTACGTTGGGTAGGAACCGAAAGTGGTGTTGGCCGTTCCACCGAATGGAATGTAATACCAGCAGACAATCTGGATCAGGCAGCTATTGCCGATAACTCTCAAAAAGGCGTTGAGTTTAAACCCAATTTTGACATGCAGGCAAATGATTTAGGCAGCAGAGAAAAAATATTTAAAGCAAAAGCATTGGTGTGGTATCCGGCGGAAACCGATGTTTCCATCAGGCCAGGCTGGTTTTATCATGATAAGGAAGATAGCAAAGTAAAATCTCCGAAAACGCTTAACGATCTTTATTTTACCTCTGTGGGCATGAACGGTGTGCTGTTGCTAAATGTTCCGCCTAACAGAGAAGGGCGGCTCGCCGATGCAGATGTAAAAAATCTGTTGGATTGGAGTAAGCAACGTAATAAATATTTTGCTGTTAACTTTTTGAAAAACGCAGTAGCTAAAAGCAAAAATGGAATTGGTTTAAACACAATGGCAGATGGCAACTATAATACCTTTTTTACAACAAGGGGTAATGATTCAACCACCACCATTGAATTTACGCTAAAAAAATCCGCAACATTTGATATACTCTCGTTGCAGGAAAATATTCAGGTAGGACAACGGGTTGAAAAATTTGCTGCATTTTATGATGATAAGGGAACCTGGAAAAAATTTACTGAAGGCACTACCATTGGCTACAAAAGACTTTTAAGGTTTGAACCAATAACAACCAGAAAAATTAAAATTGAAATTTCATCCTCCCGATTAAACCCTACGCTTTCCGAGGTGGGGCTTTATAAAAATTCTTTTTAATGATGGCAAGACGAAATTTAATAATAGCAGTATTGATTACAGTGGCCGTGTTGAACTTGCCGGGATCATTGTTTGCTCAAACTAATACAAAAGTTGAAGCATATAAAAACAGTTGGCAGATATTGCCATCTGATTCAAAAGCCGATATTATTGCAAAGGCGGCCCATACTATTCCATCACCCAGCCAGTATGCAGCATTGAAAAATGAATTTTTTGGATTCATTTGCCTGGGGCCAAACACATTTACCGGAGTTGAATGGGGTAGCGGCATAGAAGATCCCGCCGTGTTTGACCTTAGGAATCTTGATACCGACCAATGGTGCAAAGCCATGAAAGCTGCCGGTATGAAGATGGTGGTGATTGTTGCAAAGCATCACGATGGATTTGTACTTTGGCAAAGCCGTTATACAAATTATGGTGTGATGTCTTCCGTTTTTAAAAACGGCAAAGGGGATATTGTAAAAGAGCTTTCAGCCTCCTGCAAAAAATATGGATTAAAATTAGGGGTGTATTTATCACCTGCCGATCTTAACCAGATTGAAAGGGCAGATGGTTTGTATGGTAATGGCAGTAGCTATACGGAACGAACCATACCCAGGGCGATACCGGGCAAGCCCTTTGCGAACAAAACAACCTTTAAGTTTAAAGTGGATGATTACAATGAATATTTCCTAAACCAATTGTTTGAACTGCTTACGGAATATGGCCCTATTAGTGAAGTTTGGTTCGATGGCGCTCATCCCAAAACTAAAGGCGGACAAACCTATAATTATCCCGCCTGGCGTACATTGATTCGTAAGCTGGCGCCTCATGCCGTAATTTTTGGTAAGGATGATGTGCGTTGGTGCGGCAATGAAAGTGGGCGCACAAGATCCACCGAATGGAATGTGATGCCTTATCCATTCAACCCGGATACGGCTAGTTATTTCCCCGATTTCACCGCCGAAGATCTTGCCAGCGATCAAAAATTGTACGATGCAAAATACCTGCACTATCAACAGGCCGAAACCAATACTTCCATAAGAGAAGGTTGGTACTACCGCGATGATACCGAGCAAAAAGTACGCAGCGCCGATGATGTGTTTGATATTTATGAGCGTGCTGTTGGCGGTAATTCAACCTTCATGCTCAGCATTCCACCCAACAGAAACGGATTATTTTCAGAACGGGATGTGAACTCGCTGGTAGAAGCCGGTAAACGCATCCGTGAAACC
Source organism: Bacteroidota bacterium (assembly GCA_018267535.1). Classification (GTDB taxonomy): domain Bacteria; phylum Bacteroidota; class Bacteroidia; order Chitinophagales; family Chitinophagaceae; genus JAFDYH01. The sequence goes on along the minus strand of JAFDYH010000230.1, from coordinate 11,372 downwards.
TATAGCAAAAATCTTTTTGCAGGTGCTACCGGGCCAAAGCAGGTGCTTGATGGCAATGAACTTAGTTTCATGCAACTCAAAAACAACAGTGGTGAAATCTTAATCAGCACCATTAAACCCATTACAATTAACAGGCTGCTATTGCAGGAAGCTGTTGCCTTGCGTGGCGAACGGGTGGCGCAACACGCCTTAGATGCTTTTATAAACAATCAATGGAAGGAAATTGCTGCTGCCACCAATATTGGTTACAAAAGAATTTTGCGATTTCCTGAAGTAACCGCTTCTAAGTTTAGAATTCGTATTTTAGATAGCAGGGCTGCTCCGGCCATTGGTACCATCGCAGCATATTATTATAGAACCCGCCCACCGCAGTTGGAAATATGCACGGATATTAATGGTCTTGTTTCCATCACCCCAAAACTTCAGGATTTCGATTGGAATACTTATGGCGAAAATGCAGCCGCCAACATAAATAGTGGTATAGAAATCAGGTACACAACAGATGGAACCTTGCCCAACAGAAATTCAAAATTATATACACAGCCATTGCAATTAACAGGTGGCAACATTCAGGCGGCAGCTTTCAGCAAAACAGCAATAGGCAGTATTGTAAAGGCGCAAATCGGCATTGCTAAAAAGAACTGGCAATTGGTAACTGTTAGCAGCGAGAAAAAAAGACATCCCGGAAAAATGGCTTTTGATGCCGATGCAAAAACGTTCTGGAGCTCAGATACAACGGGTAAAAAGCAGGAGATAGTAATTGATTTGGGAGATCGTTATCAGTTAAGAGGGTTTGCCTATACACCGCAAACAATAAATAAAGAAGGCATGATGCAAAAAGGTGTGTTCTATATCAGTGACGATGGCAAGAGCTGGAAGCCTGCAGGTGATTTTCAGTTTGGAAATTTGATAAACGATCCTACAAAAAGAGATTTCTTTTTGCCACAAAAAATGATTGCCCGGTTTGTAAAAATTGCAGCTACCGAAATAGCTGCAAATGGCAATACATTGTCCATTGCCGAATTAGATTTTTTTGAATAAATAAAAAGAGAAGAAACGAAAATGAAAACGATTAGTTCAATTTTAGTACTGATGCTGCTGGCTGTGTCGTCTTTTGCACAAAGCGATCGGCCCGACTGGAAAGCATTTGACAACAGGCCTGTGCCGGAATGGTATAAGGATGCAAAGTTTGGTATTTTTATTACCTGGGGTGTTTACTCGGTTCCTGCGTATGCACCTAAGGGAAATTATTCAGAATGGTACCAGTTTTGGATGCAGGAAAAATCTTTTGATGGCAATGTGTACGATTATCATAAAAAAGTATATGGTGATAAAACCTATTATCAATTAGCGGATGATTTTAAGGCAGAACTGTTTAATCCCGATGAGTGGGCTGCATTGATTGAAAAGGCCGGCGCCAAATACATTGTACCCGTAGCTAAGCATCACGATGGTTTTACCTGGTGGTACAGCAAGGAAGCCAACGAGCATTGGGGTTTTCCCTGGAATGCTACAGAAATAGGTCCTAAAAGAGATTTATTGGGCGACTTGCTGAATGCTGTGCGCAAAACGTCTGTTAAGCCCGGAGTTTATTGCTCTTTGTATGAATGGTATAATCCCTTGTACAAAAAAAATCCTGAACAGTACGCATTAACACATGTCATTCCACAAATGAAGGAGCTCATCACCAAATATAAACCCTATGTATTGTGGACGGATGGCGATTGGGACGATAGCGATACTACCTGGCATTCGGTAGATTTTTTAAAATGGCTTTACAATGAAAGTTCGATGAAGGACAGCATTGTAACCTACGACCGTTGGGGTAAAGGCATTCGATTTAAACACGGCAATGTATATACACCCGAATACCAGCCCGATATGGATTTCGGCAATCATTATTTTGAAGAAAGCCGGGGCATTGGTTTCTCCTATGGTTACAACCGTGTGGAAGATAGTTGGGATTATAACTCTTCTCAAACCTTGATTTTGTTACTCTCCGATTTAGTAAGCAGGGGCGGGAATTTTTTGTTGAATATTGGCCCCGACAAGCATGGAAAAATTCCACCAATCATGCAGGAAAGATTATTGGATATTGGAGCCTGGCTAAAAACAAACGGCGAAGCTATTTACAATACAAGAAAATGGAAACAAGCCTGTCAATGGAGCGCCGGTCGGCGGGATTACAAACCGGAAAGAGAAGAAGGCGATTTTAAAGCCAACGGTGATTTTATTTTGAAACAGACAGTTGATCCGCCCAAAGGATATGCAGCTAAAGAGGTTTTCTTTACATACAATCCTAAAAAGAATAACCTCTATGCGATACTGCCTAAGTTGCCATCTAAAAATGAACTGTTATTAAAAGATATCGTTTTGCCAAAAGGTACTGTAGTGCGTTGGATAGCCAATAGCCAGGTTTTAAAATGGCAAACAAAAGATAAAAACACAGTAGTAACACTGCCCGCATTTAGTAACAATGAGTTTAAGCAACAGGCTGCGTATACTATCAAAATTGAAAACTTTGGAAAATAATATGATGATCATGCGTAAATTCTTCTTCTTTTTTATTGCGGTGATGTTGGTTACTTCGTCTCTTTTTACAGCCTGTGAGCAAGCGCCAAAAGCCGCAGACGAAGCTGATAAGCAAGCCGATACCACATCAGTAAAAACTACGGCCAATAATGTGCGGCGTTTTGGAATGGTAACGGGCATTAAACCCGATAAAATTGAATACTACAAAAAACTACATGCCAATGCTTGGCCACAGGTACAAAAAATGATTACTACCTGTAATATTCAAAACTATTCCATCTACCTGCAAAAGATTGATGATAAATATTACCTGTTCAGTTATTTTGAATATACCGGCAATGATTTTGATGCAGACATGAAAAAGATGGCAGCCGATAGTACCACCCAACGCTGGTGGAAAGAAACCGATCCTACACAAATTCCGTTACCGGAAGCAGCGGCTAAAAAAGAAACTTGGACTAATATGGAGGAAGTATTTCATCAACAATAACAAAACAGCAATTATTTATTTGTAATCGTTCGGAAAACTAAACCAGTTTATGAGCAGGATATTTTTAACAGCAGTGATTGTTTTGATGGCAACAATGGGATTGTTTGCGCAACCCGATAAAAAGTACAATTTAAAATTTGATCATTTGGCCACCCGTTGGGATGAAGCCATGCCATTGGGCAACGGAATGTTGGGCGCCTTGGTGTGGCAAAAGCAGGGAAAACTCAGGCTGTCTTTAGATAGGGCCGACCTTTGGGACGAGCGTAAAGCGCTTGATCTTTCTACATTTAATTTCAAGGATGTGGAGCGTTGGGTGCGCGCTAATAATTACGATTCCGCACATAAATTGGGTGATGCACCATACGATGAGATTCCCTATCCCACAAAATTGCCTGCTGCAGCAATGGAGTTTAGCATAGAACAGTTGGGGAATGTTGTCTCAAATGAGCTGGATTTAGCAACAGCGTTAAATACCGTAAAATTTGCATCCGGAACTATTTTTAATTGCTATATCCACGCAACTAATAATATTGGGTATTTTTCTTTTGAGAATATGCCAAAGAATGCACCCGCTATTCCCCTGCCAGAGTTAATTGTTCATAATTACAACAATAATAAAGATGGCGAAAAAGATAATAGCCATGCCGGCGGCGGACTCGGAACTTTAGGATATGCCAAAGGAACTGTAACTAAAGGCATCCAAACCATTTCTTATCACCAACCCACTGCGCAGGGCGCTTATTTTGAAGTAAAGATTCAATGGAAAAAATTTCCAAACGGCAATCTGATCGGCTGCTGGACGGTGGAAAAAAATAAAACAGCCAATTTGCCTGTTTTGAATTTAAAGTCTAATGAACCTACCGGCTGGCCTACTCATAAAAAATGGTGGCAAAACTTCTGGGTAAAATCAACAGTTTCTGTTCCTGATAGCATTATTCAAAAGCAATACCTGATGGAGATGTATAAATTAGGAGCTGCTTCCAGACCCAATGCGCCTGCTATTACCTTGCAGGCGGTTTGGACAGCAGATAATGGCAGCTTACCACCATGGAAAGGCGATTTTCATAACGATTTAAATACACAGCTCAGTTATTGGCCGGTTTATACTTCTAACCATTTAACGGAAGGCGAAAGCTATATCAATTGGTTATGGAATAACAAAACGGTGAGCGAAAAATATACGCAGCAATACTTCGGCGTTAAAGGATTAAATGTTCCCGGAGTGGTTACCCTAAATGGCCATCCCATGGGCGGCTGGATTCAATATGCCATGGGCCCAACAGTGAGTGCCTGGTGTGCACAACATCTATATTGGCAGTGGAAGTATTCCATGGATAATCAATTTTTAAAACAGAAAGCCTATCCTTTTATACATGATGCTGCTGTGTATTTGGAAAATATCACCCGCATAAAAGATGGCAAAAGATACCTGCCTTTAAGCGCCAGTCCGGAGTTTAACGATAACAATATAAATGCATGGTTTTTGGATTGGACCAATTTCGATCTTTCACTTTCAAAATTTTTATTTGCTGCGGCCGCAGAAGTTGCCCGGGCCAATAATAAAATTGAAGAGGCAAAACACTGGGAAGCGCTGTTAACACAGTTGCCTGAGCTAAACACAAATGAAACTGGCTTGACTGTGGCACCCGGATTGGCACAGCATGCGTCGCACCGCCACATGTCGCCGTATATGGCTATATATCCATTGGGTTTATTAGATGCCAATAAACCGGCAGACTGGGAAATAATTCAAAACACGTTTAAACAATTAGAGAAATTAGGCACTCGTGCCTGGTGTGGCTATTCGTTTAGCTGGATGGCCAGTTTATATGCCCGTGGTTACGAAGCAGAAAAAGCTGCCGAGCAATTGCGCATCTTTTCAACCAACTTTTGTTCGCCCAACAGTTTTCATTTAAATGGCGATCAAAAAGGGGGGCAATATTCTTCTATGACTTATCGCCCGTTTACATTGGAAGGCAACTTTGCATTTGCACAAGGCGTACACGAATTATTGCTTCAAAGCCGCAATGGCTATATTGAGATTTTCCCGGCAGTACCTGCCGATTGGAAAAATGTTTCATTTAAAAATTTAAGATCAGAAGGAGCATTTATTATTTCTGCAAAAAAGGAAAACGGCATACCATCAGAAATAAAGATAACAGCAGAAAAAGGTGGCATACTTAAAATGAAACATCCTTTTAAAACATGGATTGTGGAAGGTATACCTTCAACGCAGGTTAAAAAAGAAGAATCAGGAATATTATCTGTAAATATGAAAAAGGGGCAAACTATAGTATTTAAAAACGGGTACGAGTAAATGGTTTTAGATGATGAGATTAATGAAATTCATCAAAGCAATTTTGAAATAAATAATTAAGGCTTTATGAAACAGCTTTTTACTTTAAGCATTTTTCTGTGTGGTTTTTTATTGTCTACTGCACAGCAGCGTCCTAATATCATTGTGTTTTTGGTAGATGATATGGGCTGGCAGGATTGTTCTCTTCCTTTTTGGAAAGAAAAAACGCCGCTCAATAAAACTTACCACACGCCGAATATGGAAAGGCTTGCTGCAGAGGGAATGAAATTTACCAATGCGTATGCGGCGCCGGTTTGCACACCAAGTCGCACCGCAATGCTTACCGGCATGAGTCCTGCACACCTTGGTATTACCAGCTGGACTTCTACATCAAAAAACGATAATACTGATGCAAAAGATAATCAGTTTGATGCTGCCAACTGGAATATAAACGGATTAAGCCCTGTACCCGGCATTGAAAGAACAGCTTATGCAACAGCATTTCCACAAATTTTAAAAGATGCCGGGTATTATACTATTCATGTTGGCAAAGCACATTGGGCTTCGGCTGGAACACCAGGAGCTAATCCACACAATTTTGGATTTATGGTAAATATAGCCGGCCATGCAGGCGGACATCCGCAAAGTTATCTCGGCGAAAAAAATTATGGTAATCCACCTGCACAGGTAGCACAGCCGCAAGCTGTACCGGATATGGAAGAATATTATGGAACAAACAAATTTCTTACAGAAGCACTTACGCTTGAAGCTTTAAAAGCCATAGAAGAGCCTATAAAAAGAAAGCAGCCATTTTATTTAAACATGGCACATTATGCCGTCCACATGCCTATTATGAGCGATGACCGGTTTATAAAAAAATACCTTGATGCGGGCATGGATAGTTTGGAAGCCGCTTATGCCACCCTTATTGAAGGAATGGATAAAAGCCTCGGCGATATTATGGATTTTATTAAAAGTAGAGGAATTGAAAAAAATACGGTTATTATTTTCATGAGTGATAATGGTGGTTTAAGCCTTGTTCCTCCCAGGCATGGTAAGCCGCATACTCAAAACCTACCACTAAAAGCAGGAAAAGGTTCGGTATATGAAGGTGGAATCCGTGAACCCATGATTGTAAAATATCCGGGATTAACTAAGCTCGGCAGCATAGCCAATCAGTATGTAATAATAGAAGATTTTTTCCCAACCATTTTAGAACTGGCGGGTATAAAAAATGCTAAAACTATTCAGCAGGTAGACGGGAAAAGTTTTGTTCCTATTTTAAAGAATGAAATGTGGAAAGATGAAAGCAGGAGCCTGATATGGCATTCTCCCAATAAATGGCAAATGGCGGACGGACCGGGCATTAATTATACCAGTGCAATTAGAAAAGGTAATTGGAAGCTGGTTTATTATATGCGTAATGGAAAAGCAGAGCTATACAACCTACAGGAAGATATTGGCGAAATGAATGATGTTGCACAACAACACCAGGAAATAACAAAAGAGCTTCTTACATTACTTGGTATACAGTTAAAAAAATGGAACGCCCCAATGCCAATAGATAAAGCAACCAATACGCCTGTTCCATTACCGGGAACAACAACTTATTAAACTCAATTCAATTTTATAAAACATATCAATGAGAATTACTGAAATTGAAATTAGGCTTTGTGAACAAAAACAGCATGGCATTAAAGACAGTGAAATGCGTGATGGAATTAAATCAGCATTAGAATACCTGGTTATTTCCATGACAACTGATTCGGGACTTAAAGCAAGTACTTTTGGTTTTGCAGGCAGGGGAGCCCGCATTGCCGGGCAAATTGCAGCCGATGTATTAAAGCCTTTTTTCATTGGCAAAGATCCACATTACCGGGAAAAACACTGGCAGGATTTCAGAGTAACCAATCGCTGGTGGCATCACGTACCCATATACACGTACGGCCCTTTTGACATTTTATGCTGGCTACTTTGTGCACAGGAAGCCAATTTACCGCTGTACAAATATATAGGGGCGTATCGGGATGCTGTGCCTGTGTATTCCAGTTCATTGGTTTTGGAAACACCTGAAGCGTATGCTGCACAAGCATTGGAAGTAAAGCAAAGAGGCTGGGCAGCATACAAGCTACATCCTCCCGGCGATGTAACGTTCGATATGAAAGCGTATACATTATGCAGAGAAGCTGTAGGGGCAGATTTTAAATTGATGTCAGATCCCGTAGCTGCTTATAATCATCAACAGGCGCTTAGAATTGGAAGGGCATTAGAAGAATTGAATTATTATTGGTTTGAAGAACCTTTATACGACGACGACTTTCACGGTCTTAAAATGCTTACTGACAAATTAGACATTCCTATTTGTGGAACAGAAGTATTGCCTGGCGGGCCGTACAGTACAGCACAATGTATTTCCGATCGCGTGGTAGACATTGTTCGCACTGATGTATCATGGAAAGGTGGAATAACATCGGTACTTAAAACAGCGCATCTGGCAGAGACTTTCGGTATGCAATGCGAAATACATACGGCTATTTACCTGCCGTTGGAATTAGTGAACCTACATTGTGCAGCGGCTATCCGTAACTGTGAGTTTTTTGAATTATTGGAGCCGCTTACCACTTTTAACTTTGGATTAAAAGAACCTATTAAAATTGAAAATGGGCAAGCCTATTTGCCACAAAAACCAGGACTGGGTATTGAATTAGATTGGGACTATATCCATAATTCAACTTTTGCTGTGCTTTAAATAAAGTTATATCCCATACTGATAAATTATATACTTAAAACTATCTTAACATGAATAATAGCTGGGCAGAAAAATTAGAGAACTGCTATACCGGAGCTGTTTTTGATGTGTTGAAAGGAATGGGCTATTCCAATCAGTTGCTGCCACATCATATAAGGCCGATCAATATTCATCATAAAATAGCAGGGCCTGTATTTACGGTAAATGGAAAAATTGATTATACTATAGATAAAGATACATCGCTATTGCGTTGGTGCGAGATGTTGTCAAAAGCCCCAACCGGACACATACTTACCATTCAGCCAAATAATAATACCCTGGCATTTATGGGAGAACTATCCGCGGAAACCCTCACCTATAAAGGTTTAAAAGGAACCATTGTAGATGGTGGTTGCAGGGATAGTGCTTTTATTGATCTTATCGGGTTCCCTGTATTCTGCACTTACTTTACTCCACGTGATGTAGTAGCCTCATGGTATGCCGAATCAATGGGTGAACCGATTGTTATTGGTGATGTAACTATCGCGACAGGAGATTATGCGTTAGCAGACAGGGATGGCATCATTATCATTCCCCAAGAAATTATTGCGGAAGTAACAGAGCAGGCTGAAACTGTATTAAAAACAGAAAACCTGGTACGTAAAGCCATCCTCTCTGGTATAGACCCGGTGAAGGCTTATTTACAATTTAAAAAATTTTGATTTGAAAAAGTATATACAATTACACCCATCCGATAATGTACTTATTGTTATAGATACAATTAAGGAAGGAGAATATATTGAAATAGATGAAACTGAAATATACATTAAACAATCCGTTCCCGTTGGGCATAAAATTGCTGCCTGTACTATAAAACCGGAAGAAAGTATAATTAAGTATGGTGTACCGATTGGGCTGGCTACACAACCCATTAATAAAGGTGATTACGTACATATTCACAATGTAAAAAGCGCCTATATCCCGACTTATACGCTTCAAACAACTTTTATTGAAACTCCTAAAACATTAAAAAAATGACCTGGAAAGGATACCTGAGACAAGATGGGCGAAAAGGCATCAGGAATTATATATTGGTGGTATACCTGGTTGAATGTGCCCACCATGTTGCCCGCCTGATTGCACAAAAATTTCCTGGTGAACAGGTTCAACTGATAGGTTTTTCCGGTTGTTATCCAAACGAACATGCAGACAGGGTGATGAATGCGCTATGCACCCATCCCAATACCGGAGCGGTATTATTGATATCACTCGGTTGCGAAAGTTTTAAACGAAATGTATTGCATGAAAATATTTTAACATCCGGTCGCCCCTGCCATACGCTGGTAATACAGCAGCAAGGCGGAACAAAAAAAACAATTGATGCAGGCTCAGAATGGGTAAGCAAGACCCTGCTACAATTGGAAAAAATTCCCGGCACTGATATGACGGTTGCTGATCTTACTGTTGGCACTGTATGTGGGGGTAGTGATGCTACCAGTGGTATTACCGCTAATCCTGCAGTGGGTAAGGTTTTTAACCGGTTGGTAGAAAATAAAGCCATAGCAATTTTTGAAGAAACCGGTGAAATGATTGGGCTGGAAGAAATCATCAGCAAAAGAGGCGTCACGCCCGAACTGGGAATGGAATTAAAAAAGTCTGTTCAAAAGGCAGACTGGTATTATACGCAAATGGGGCATGGTAGTTTTGCCCCCGGCAATGCAGACGGAGGACTAACCACTATTGAAGAAAAATCAATGGGCGCTTATTGCAAAGGTGGCGATGCCCCGATAAGCGGCCTGATTAAACCGGGCGATATTCCCCAAAAACCGGGACTTTATGTAATGGATGTGGTGCCTGACGGCGCTCCCAAATATGGATTCCCTAACATTAATGATAATGCTGAAATTGTAGAGATGATAGCGAGTGGCAGCCATATTATTTTATTTACAACAGGCAGGGGATCGGTGGTGGGGTCGGCTATTTCGCCGGTTATTAAAATTTGTGCCAATCCACAAACTTACCAACATATGCAGGACGATATGGATATTAATGCAGGCAGAATATTATCTGGCCTGGCTACCATAGATGAGGTATCCAAAGAAATTTTTGAATTGATTGAAAAAGTAGCATCGGGTACACCAAGCTGTTCTGAAGCATTGGGACACCAGGAGTTTGTATTAACGTATAAAACGTTTACGCCAACCGGGCCTTCCTGCCTGCCGGGACAATAACCATACAGGTTAGATATTTTACTTTGTGGAATATTTACCGGAAGATTAAAAACAATTTGTAATATACCATCTCAGAGCTTAATACATCAATTAGTTAGTTTTATATTAAGGACCGGCAAACCCCTATTAAACAAATACTTCAATGAAAAAAGTATTCGCCTTTTGCACCGTATCAATAATGCTTGCAACCCATACACTTTGGGCACAAAGCAGATTTGTAGTGATAAACAACGACAAAACATCTACCCCTGTAAGCGAACATCTTTGGGGAAGTTTTTATGAATTAGGTTTTGGGCGTAGCGACCTGCTTTGGGGTGAATTACTTTTCAACCGCGACTTTGAACTTACAAAACCCATTAGCGAATCCAATTCCTGGTATCAATCCTATAAAGGCGATGCGCCAAAAACCAATTGGTGGCATTCGGGTTATCAAGAGCCTCAATGGTATATATCTAAAGGAAATAAAAGAGAAAGGATAAACCCCGTTTTTGCAGAATATTGGCCCGCCGCTCATGGTAAATATTTTGCGCATATTGACAACCGGAAAGACAGTCAACCGGTATATGTAATACAGGATAGCATTTACCTGAAAAAAGGTGCAGGCTACGATTTTTCAGGCTTGTTCTCAAATGGCGTTTTCCTTAGCGAAAACGAATACAGCCCAAAGCCTGTTAACGCCGTCATCGGCTTATATTCCATGGGCGATTTGTCCCACCCCGTTGCTACCACTACTATAGAAGTAAACACCAACCAATTTTTGATGTACCGGCAAAAATTACCATCAGTAGATCACGATGGATGGTACAGTTTTGCAGTAAAAGTGCCAGAAAAAACAAACCTGGCATTCGACCAGTTGTCATTGATGGCTGATGATAATATGAACGGCTGGAAAAGGGAATCCATCGAACGTATAAAAAAGGAATTACATCCCAAAACCATGCGCATGCCGGGTGGCTGCTTTGCATCGCTGTATAATTGGCGTTCGGGTATTGGTCCCCGTGAGCTTCGTCAGGTAAGTTATGATACCTGGTGGGATTGTATATTGGTAAATGATGTGGGTACGGTGGAGCTGGCAGACCTCTGCCATGCCATTGG
>JAFDYH010000022.1:20374-24250 GCA_018267535.1 Bacteroidota bacterium | reverse complement strand
TTCAATGTATCGGGTTTGAAAAGCGAACTACTGCGAATATCGGGGAATTTATTGCAAGTATCATATAAGAGCCGGGGATTCGCCAATCATACCCCTGCCGTATCCGGCACATTATTTTACTATATTTAAAATCATGCCTCAATCATCAAAACCAGGCTGCGCAATATTTACTCCTTCCTGCAAGGAAGTATTATAAGAATGACTTCAAGCACCTCTATCTATTATTTTAAATAATTCATACGATTCCGGCTGTTACCGGAGTAAAAGAATACCAGGCATAGCCCAATCCAAAAGTATAAACCGTTGTTTCTTTATATCTACAGTAACTTTGCGGTAAACAAAATCTCTTTTTTAATTTTATCCAAAACCCGAAATAATGAACCAAAGAAGCATAATCATTACTGTTGCATTCATCATTTCTACGCTATCTTCTTACGCACAAAAAAATACAGTAGAGGTCCATACAATAAACCGTACGGTCACAACTTCTTTAAACAAGTATTATGTTTCAAACAAAACTCCGTTAACCCCTTTACATTTCATTAAACTTCCGATAGGTAGTATAAAGCCAAAGGGCTGGATATTAAAATATCTTGAACTGCAAAGAGATGGTCTTACCGGGCAACTGGGGGAAATCAGCGCCTGGTTGGATAAAAAGAATAATGCCTGGTTCAGCGGTAATGGCGAAGGTGACCATGGCTGGGAAGAAGTTCCTTACTGGCTAAAGGGATATGGTGACCTCGGTTATATTTTAAAAGATGAAAAAATAATTGCAGAAACAAAGCTATGGTTGGAAAAAGTATTTCAGAGCCAGAAAGCGGATGGTTATTTCGGACCCCGTATTATAGAGAAAGATCATCAAAATAATAATGATGGATCAACCCCTGACCTATGGCCGAATATGATTATGCTCTGGTGCATGCAATCGTATTATGAATACAGTAATGATGCGAGGGTCATTCCCTTCATGAAAAAATATTTCAAATGGCAAACAACAGTACCCGATGAAAAGCTGTTAAAACTATATTGGGAAAACAGTCGTGGTGGTGATAATCTTTTCAGCATTTACTGGTTATATAATCGCACAGGTGACAAATGGTTACTCGATTTAGCTAACAAAATTCATCGCAATACGGCGGACTGGACGCAGAAAAATAAATTACCCAACTGGCATAATGTAAACATCGCTCAATGTTTCCGCGAACCGGCCACCTATTATATGCAATCCAAAGACAGCTCCTTCCTATATGCAACTTACAATGATTTCAACCTTGTCCGCAATTTATATGGACAAGTACCCGGCGGTATGTTTGGAGCAGATGAGAATGCAAGAGTAGGTTACGATGATCCGCACCAGGCAGTGGAAACATGCGGCATGGTAGAACAAATGTCTTCTGATGAAATATTAACTGCAATTACCGGGGATCCGCTATGGGCAGATAATTGTGAAGATGTTGCTTTTAACACTTATCCTGTAGCATTTATGCCGGATTTTAAAGCCTTGCGCTATCTAACGGCGCCGAACATGGTTATCAGCGATAGTAAAAATCATTCGCCTGGCCTGCAAAATGAAGGCCCTTTCCTGATGATGAACCCGTTTAGCAGCCGCTGTTGCCAGCACAATCATGCGCAGGGCTGGCCTTATTATGCAGAGCACCTTTGGATGGCAACACCGGATAATGGTATTGCAGCTATTCTTTACAATAGCAGCGAAGTAACTGCCAAAGTAGGCAAAGGAAATACAGTGACGCTAAAGCAAACGACGAATTATCCGTTTGAAGAAAGCATAAAGATTGAAGTAAATACTACAGGAACAGCAGAGTTTCCATTGTACCTGCGTATTCCCGGATGGTGCAATAATGCTTCTGCATCAGTAAACGGCATAAAACAAGATGTAAAACCAGGTGGAGGTTCTTATCTGTGTATTAATAACAAATGGAAACAGGGAGATATTATTGTTTTATCCTTGCCCATGCAGATAGAAGTAAAAGAATGGGTGAAAAATAAAAACAGTGTCAGCGTTAATTACGGGCCGCTTACTTTATCATTGAAGATAAAAGAGGCTTATAAAAAAATGGATAGTAAGGAAACCGCGATTTATGACTCCAAATGGCGGCCGGATGCTGACCAGAGTAACTGGCCTTCTTATGAAATATATCCCGCGGGTTTATGGAACTATGGTTTAGCATTAACAAATAACTCTTTAGAGGACCAGTTTACAATAGTAAAAAAAGATTGGCCATTAACAAATTATCCATTCACCCTGGAAGCGGTGCCTATAACGGTAAAGGTTAAGGGAAAATTGATACCCTGGTGGACGCTGGATAAATACGGGCTTTGTGATGTATTACCGCAGAGCCCTGTCAGCACGGTTACCAAAGAAGAAGAAATTGAACTGGTACCGATGGGTGCCGCCCGGCTGCGGATATCTTCTTTTCCCGTAGTAAAGTAATAAAAGATTAAGAACTATTTTTCAGATTGACAATAGGATTTTATTTCCAATTTGAATCAATTGGCCCTCTATTTTAAAACAGGAAGAGGCTGCCTCAAATGGGGCAACCTCTTCCTGCTGGCACAATACTTTATTTATTAAAAACTATATTTAATACCCAACTGTCCCTGCCATCTTGAATTGATCGGGTCGTTGGTGTAGTAATGGTTATTATTGGCAGCGGGTGGGCGGATGTAATTAAATGTTGGGATATAACCGCTGGCTGGCGAACCTACTGCTTTAGCATTTGCATCCTTTACAAACTTCAGGAAGTTTACCGTGTAGTTATTTACATTGGTTACAAACGTTACATGGCCCCAGTCATTATTCAGCAGGTTGAGCAGGTTAAATACATCAAAGCTTACAGTAATGACATGGCTGTTGCTGCCATTCAGTTTAAACTCGTGCATCAGTTTCATATCCACTTCATGTGCCCAGGGGGTTCTCAATCCATTTCTTTCTGCATACTGGCCGCGGCGTGTTTTCAGGTATTTATCTCCTTCTATAAAACTGTTCAGGTCAGCCCATTGCTGTGATGCTGTATAGGTTGTACCATCAGATAGTTTATAATCTGCGAGGTTAATATCAGTCTGGTCTTTGGGAATATAAGGCAGCGATGCATTGGAAGCGTTGCCAAACGGAGCACTGGTATAGATTACTGAATAGGGAGCTCCTGATTGACCAGAATAAAAGAAAGTCAATGAGGTTACATTTTTTCTATTCCATTTAAATGCACCACCGATAGTACCCACTATACGATGACGGAGATCGAAGTTGGAATAAGCCAGCGAGGACGAATTTGGCGTAATAGAAGGGTTTAACTCAAAATTGCTTTGGAATGAATTCCGGATTCCATTGCTCAGGTCTTTACTTAATCCATACGTATAAGCTGCAGACCAGTTAATATTCAGCGCGGAAACACCGCCCAGGTTAAGGATTGTATTGGTTTTTGATAACTGTGCCGTTAAGTTATACCGGTACCCTTCTTTTGTATTGGTCAGGAAATAAACATTGGAAAAAGCGCTATTCAGTTTTCCGCCCACATAATAAGGTGTTGCTGTAGGACCGGTAGAATAGTACTGAACGCTGTCTTTGATATTTATCTGCTGGAATTTTACATCATACAATGTTTTTGTGTACATCGCATCCAATGTTAACTTATATCCTTTTCCGAATTTTATATCCACAGCAATGTTGGAGCGCCATATAGTAGGCAATTTGAAATTGTTATCAATGATATCTACTTCATGAGTATTGGATGCACCATTGCCACCGTATGTTGTTACTGTGTCTTTTAACGTAGTCGGATCTAATGCCAAAGGAACCCGTGTAGCAGCATTTGGTTTATAATCAATATTGCCATATTGCAGACCGGTAAGCGTGGC
>JAFDYH010000022.1:16897-20270 GCA_018267535.1 Bacteroidota bacterium | reverse complement strand
TTGCCCAGCCATTTATTATTTAACTGATTAAATGGTGTATGAGAATAAGTAGGCACTGGTGAAACATATTCGTTGGTAGCATTGACGGCAGGATCAACAGAAAATTCTTTTCCTAAAGCGGCATAGTCAATACGGATACCCGGTGTTATTTTAAATTTTCTGCTGATGGCAATTTCATCCTGCGCATAAACACTGAGCAGGCTTACTTTATAATTACTTCCTGGCAAATTATTATAAAGATCATTTCTTACATTTTTTCCCCCGTCAAACGGAAATGCGCCCCTGATACGTGAGGGATGCCCTACGAGGAAAGAATCAAGGCCATTGGCATATTCCCAGCGTCCGTTCCATGAATTCAGAAAGCCATAAGTAAGATTATAAAATTCATTGTGGGTACCGAATGTAAATTTATTGATGCCTTTGCTCCAGGTAACATTATCGGTAAACTCAATTGTTTTTTGCTTCATGTTATAGATAGCCGCTTCTCTCCAGGTACCTAACCAGATACGGCCATTATCAATATCCATGAAAGGACTTAACTGACCGGGAAAGTCGCGGTATTCATGCACATTAATATAACTAAGTATAAGCTGGTTATTAAGATTGTTCTTGATTTTTGTTTTTAACTCAGCTACCATATTCAGGTTTTTGGTATGCTGTGTAAAATCAGTTGAGCCGAACTGGAAGTTAGTAGATGTGCGTTCAATATTATTACCCCAGCCATGGGTATATAATGCCCGCAGCATTAAAGTTGTTTTCGGGCTGATATTAAAATCCAGCCTGCCGAAAATTTTATCACTGCTTGTCTTTATTCTTGCTGCATCGTAAGAACCGGGATCATATCCTTTTGATTGCAGGTAATTCACAATCTTTTGCGCTTCTGCTACAGTGATGGCAGCACCCGGGTCTCCCGGGTTATAAGATGTAGGCTCCTGCCGCCTTGTTGTTTCCCCGTTTAAGAAAAAGAATACTTTATTTTTTACTATCGCCCCACCGATAGTTGCACCATACTGGTAATCGTGAAATGAGTTATCAATTTTCTTTTTTAATCCATCCACACTCTTACCCATTAAAGTGCTGTTGCGTCCATATCCATATATTGATCCGTGAAAATCATTTGTACCACTTTTAGTAACTGCATTTACGCTACCCCCTGTAAAATTTCCAATCTTCACATCGTAGGGAGTTAATTGCACCTGTACTTCCTGTATGGATTCAATACTATAAGGATTGGTGCGGGTGCCGGCGCCGGCAGTGCCGGATTGACCGCCACCACTTACTCCACCGAAAGAATTACTGAAGCCGATAGCATCATTATTAATTGCACCGTCTAATGTAAAATTGTTATAACGGAAATTAGTACCCGCAAATGAGTTGTTGTTCGATTGCGGTGTTAACCGGGTAATATCGCCGAGGCCACGACCCAATGTAGGTAACGTGTTGATCTGAGCTTTTCCTACACTCAACCCACTAAGGGAATTTTTCTTTGTACCGGTAACCACTACTTCCTGGATGTTTTTTTCATCCATTTGCATGGTAATATCAATATCAGGATTATTACCAAGGGTCAGGTTGATATTTTCAAAGTTTTCTTCTTTAAGCCCGATAAATGTAATACGAATCGTATAAGGACCGCCTGGTTTCAGGTTAGGAATAACAAACAGGCCTTTATTGTTTGTCTGTACCGTTGTTAAATAACCGGTAGGTTCATGCTTTACAACGACTGTTGCTCCAGTTACCGGTTGTAATTTGGAATCAACCACCCTGCCACTAAGGGTGGATGTTGTTTCCTGTGCCTGCAGTAAAAAAGTACAGGAAAATAATGTCAGGATGAAAACAGAAAGAATCTTAAGCGTACTCATGATACTTGATTTTGAAGTCAATTGTCGTAGGTATAGTTGATATTAATCTTAGCTGAATTTGAGACCGCAAGAGTAGAACCCTAATGTTACCAAAATGTTACGCGAATGTTACCTGTATCTGAATTCGTTTATCAGGTTTTATCTACTGCTGGTCTTACTAACCATCACGAAGGTTCGGGTATTTGTATCGTGAAATCTTATCTCCTGTCAATCAGTTATCTTTGTCCGCCCTGCTGCAAGACAAAGCAGGAAACCTGATATAATTAAGAAAAGGACATGACGATTTCTTACAAATGGCTTTGTGAATACCTGCCAGCTGATATTAGCAGCAGTGTTGACCCCGAAAGACTGAGTAAAATCCTGACCTCTATTGGGCTGGAAGTAGAGAGCCTGGAAAAATATGAAGAAGTAAAAGGTGGTTTAAAAGGATTAGTGCTGGGTGAAGTGCTTGAAGTAATTCAGCATCCCAATGCCGACAAATTAAAATTAACAAAGGTAAACACAGGCAATGGCGAACCTCTCAAAATTGTATGTGGTGCACCCAATGTAGCCGCCGGGCAAAAAGTGGTTGTAGCGACAGTCGGAACCACCATTTACCCCCTTACTGGCGAGCCAGTTACAATGAAAGTGGCGAAGATAAGAGGAGAAGAAAGCCAGGGTATGATTTGTGCGGAAGATGAAATTGGTGTAGGATCCTCCCATGCAGGCATTATAGTTTTACCATCCACGGCAAAAGTGGGTATGCCGGCTGCCGGATATTTTAAACCTTACGAAGACTGGATTTATACAATAGGCCTTACCCCCAACCGGATGGATGCCATGAGCCATTGGGGCGTAGCAAGGGATGTATGTGCTTACCTGAGCCATCATGACAAAAAAGATGTTAGACCCAAGCTTCCTTACAGCAATGGTTTCAAAGCAGACAATCACTCTATTAAGATTGAAGTAAAGGTTGAAAATGCGGTTGGGTGCCCCCGTTATAGTGCTGTGAATATCGCCAACGTAACCATTAAAGAATCACCTGATTGGCTGAAAGAAAGACTGAAAGCGATTGGCCTGCGGAGCATTAACAATATTGTTGACATTACGAACTTTATCCAACACGAAACCGGCCAGCCTTTACATGCTTTTGATGCGGATGAAATAAGAGGCCAAAAAGTAATTATCAAAAACCTGCCCGAAGGAACATCCTTCATTACATTGGATGAAAAAGAAAGAAAGCTGAGTAAAGAAGACCTGATGATTTGTGATGCCGAAGGCGGCATCTGCATCGCCGGTGTATTTGGCGGTTTACATAGCGGTGTTTCTAATAAAACGAAAAACATTTTTTTAGAAAGCGCCTGTTTCGATGCCGTCACGATCCGGAAAACATCATTTCGCCATAACCTGCGAACCGATGCGGCAACACGTTTTGAAAAAGGAACCGATATTTCCAATACAGTCAATGTGCTGAAACGGGCAGCCCTGATGATAAAAGAAATTGCCGGTGGTGAAATTGCATCTGATGTAAC
>JAFDYH010000022.1:1925-16842 GCA_018267535.1 Bacteroidota bacterium | reverse complement strand
AATATTTTAACCAGTCTTGGGTTTGAGATTATAAAAGAAGGTATTGATGAAATCAGGCTGGCAGTTCCTTATCATAAACCGGATATCAGCTTACCAGCCGATATTGTTGAAGAGATATTAAGAATTGATGGATTGGATAACGTTGCCATACCTGAGTCGATTACAATTTCACCGGCGGTAGAAAAAGCCTACCTGCAGGAATCATATAGAGAAAAAGTAGCGGGGTATCTGGTTGGCCAGGGTTTCAATGAAATCATGACCAACTCTATTACCAATTCCGCCTATTTCAGCGAAGAAGAATTAAAGACTACGGTAAAAATGCTGAATAACCTGAGTGCGGAATTGAACATAATGCGACCTTCGATGCTGGAAACCGGTCTAGAGTCCATTGCTCATAACCTGAACCGTAAGAATAATAACCTTCGACTCTTTGAATTCGGAAGGACCTATAGCACTGCCGGGCCGGCTAAATACAGCGAAAAGGAACATCTTTGTTTGTATCTTACAGGTAATACATACGAAGACGGCTGGAGAAATAAAGGACAAAAAGCGGATTTTTATTTACTAAAAGGAATTACGGCTGGAATTTTGCAGTTGCTGAATGCAACAATAAAAGAATTCAGACCCCTTCAGCATGAAAAGTTTGAAGCCGGGCTGGAAGGATATATTAACAGCAATAATGTTTTACAACTGGGTATTGTAAGCAGAAAAATACTGGCGAAGTTTGATATCAGGCAACCGGTTGTTTTTGCCTTGTTGAACTGGCAGGATTTAATGGCATCTAAGGAAAAAGAGAAAACTATTTTTAAAGAAATTCCTAAATTTCCATCTGTACAGCGAGACCTCGCAGTAGTTGTATCCAAACAAGTCCCCTACGAAACGATTGAAAATACCGTACAGAAAATGAAGCTCGGTAAATTGCAGGACATGCGGTTGTTTGACATATTTGAAAGTGAAAAAATAGGATCGGATAAAAAATCGCTGGCAATCAGTTTCACTTTCCTGGATGAAGAAAAAACACTTACCGATAAGGAGATTGATGATTGGATGAACCGGATTATACAGGTTTTCAAAAAGGACCTGCAGGCTGATATCAGGAAATAAGTGAATTCATCTCTGGTTTTTCAAACCTATTAAAACCCGGATTGCATGACGGAACTCGAAGTAAAAATCAAAGACATTCAGAGCAAGCTTCAATTGGTATTGAAGAAATATGCCGCTTTAGAAAAGGAGAACCAGCGTCTGGAAAAGGAAGTAAGGAAAACCAACGAACAGTTTGGACAACAACAACAGATCATTGATACTTTGAAACAGCAGATGGAGATCACAAAGATCAGCGCGGGCAACTGGAATGACCAGGATAAAAAGGAATTTGAAAAACGCATCAATTCTTATATTAAAGAAATTGATCGTTGCATTACATTGCTGAGCGAATGAGCGTTCAGGCCTTTTTTACCAGCCGCATTGTCATTTCATCTGCACCCTGGCGGAGTTCAATAGTGTAAATGCCATAAGGAATTTTATCAAGACCTTCCCAGGTAAGTTCATGCTGCGTATTGGGCAACGCTTTTTCAAGGGTGCTTTGAACACAACCTGCTTCGTCTCTTAATATTGCTTTTAAGTGTGAATCGGGATGAGCGCCAAGCTCGAATTTCAACGTATCGATAAACGTTGTCGGTTTGATTTTAGCAAACATAGTCAGCGGGTTTGGTTTAAGTTTTTCAAAGGGTTCAGGTTTTTAGTAAAACTTTTTTTGATGAATCTTACTGATACTAAAATAAGTCAAGTAATCTGATAAAAACAAGTTATGGCAGAACTAATTCCTATAAGTATCGTAATTGGCGACCGGTCATATCGTATTCGTATCCTTCCCAAAGACGAAGAAGTTGTACGCAAGACCGTAAAAACCATAAATGACAAGGTTATTGAGTTCAAAACGCAGTTCGCAGGCAAAGACATGCAGGATTATATATCAATGGTTTTGGTATGGTTTGCTACAGAGCAAAGTGCAGCAGCTTCCAATGATATCGAAAAAGAAGGCCTTTTGGCCAAACTTAACAACCTGGAAAAAATGCTAGACACCCAACTGGCTGAATAATCAGTCATAATGGTCAGGTGAGTTATTTAGGTTAAGCCCCTCTAATCAAACCGCTTTAATCCGATTTAAAAAATATGACTTGTATTCTCTTTTGACCTTTTAGCTTTTCAATTTATAAAACTTCCCCTCTTCCCTTCGGTTTCATCGCATTGAATTTCATATGATAGTTTGGGTTTTGTATCTTCGCCCACTATCCGCCCGAGCCGGCGGGTATTTAATATTAAACCAATAACACAGGAATTTTGGAATTAATTAAAAAACAAATTCATGGATCCGAATATATTATACATCATAATTGGTGCAGTTGCATTGATTGCGGGCATTATAGCGGGTAAGATTATCTTCGCTAAAAACACAAAAAAGCAGGTTGCTGACGCCGAATTACAATCCCAATCCCTTTTAAAAGAAGCAGAACTCAGGGCCGAAACGATAAAGAAAGAAAAAGAACTGGAAGCGAAAGAAAAGTTCGTTCAGCTAAAATCAGCACATGATAAGGAAGTAAATGACCGGAACCGGAAAATCGCTGAAAGCGAAAACCGTATTCGTCAGAAAGAGCAGTCTATCAATCAGAAAGAAGCCAATCTTGATAAACAAATCAAGGAGAATGAAGCGATAAAAGATAACCTGAACCGCCAGATTGATGTAGTAAACATAAAGCGGAATGAACTGGAAAAACACCAGGAAGAGCATATCCGTCGTCTGGAAAAAATCGCCGGCCTTACTGCTGAAGAAGCTAAATCTCAATTAGTTGAAAGTCTCCGGCAAGAAGCTCAAACCCAGGCAATAGGTATCCAGCAGGAAATTATTGACGATGCAAAACAAAAGGCGAATAAAGAAGCCCGCAAAATCATTATTCAAACCATACAGCGTACGGCTGCAGAACAAGCTATTGAAAACTCTATCACTGTTTTTAACCTGGAAAGCGATGAAATAAAAGGGCAAATTATTGGCCGGGAAGGTCGTAATATCCGTGCCATTGAAGCAGCAACCGGTGTTGACCTCATTGTGGATGATACACCCGAAGCAATTATTCTTTCCTCCTTTGATCCGCTTCGCCGTGAAATAGCCCGACTGAGTTTGCAGCGCCTGGTAGCAGACGGACGTATTCACCCTGCCCGTATTGAAGAAGTAGTTGAAAAAACCCGTAAACAGATTGAAGAACAGGTAATGGAAATTGGCGAAAGAACTGTCATCGAAATGGGCATCCATGGTTTGCATAAAGAATTGGTAAGAATGGTAGGCCGCATGCGTTTCCGTTCTTCATATGGTCAAAACCTGCTCATGCATAGTCGGGAAACTGCCAATCTTTGCGGAATCATGGCTGCTGAATTAGGATTGAACGCAAAACTGGCCAAACGTGCCGGGTTGCTTCATGATATTGGAAAAGTACCCGATGAAGAAACTGAATTAAGCCATGCATTGTTAGGAGCAAAGCTGGCGGAAAAATATGGCGAAAACCCGGCAGTAGTGAATGCAATCGGGGCTCACCACGATGAAATGGAGATGCAATATGTTATTTCTCCGATTATTCAGGCGTGCGATGCGATAAGCGGAGCCCGCCCTGGTGCCAGAAGAGAAATTATGCAGCAATACCTGCAGCGTATTAAAGACCTGGAAAACCTTGCAATGGCCTATAATGGAGTAGAAAAAGCATATGCAATACAGGCAGGCCGCGAGTTGAGAGTAATTGTTGAAGCAGATAAAGTAACCGATGGTGATTCTGAAAAACTTTCTTTCGAAATCGCCCAGAAAATACAGACAGAAATGACCTTCCCGGGGCAGATAAAAGTAACTGTGATCAGGGAAAAAAGATCAGTAAACGTGGCAAGATAATATAGTTTATTGTTTATCAGTTTAAAACTGATTATACTATAGTGTCTTTTTTGATAGAATAGACGGTAAGGAAGCCTTAAATTTTAAACACTTAAACTTTAAACTTTTGAATTTTTCCCCTTACCTTTGCATCCCTTAAAAGTAAAAGTTATGAACGCCATAAAATATGTTCACGAACAACTGACCGGAAAGAAAGAGCATCCCTCTTTCAAGCCAGGTGATAATGTAACGGTGAACTATAAGATTATAGAAGGTAATAAAGAAAGAATCCAATCTTTCAAAGGTGATGTGATTAAACGCCATGGTACAGGTAACACAGCCAGTTTCACGGTGAGAAAAATATCAGATGGTGTTGGAGTAGAAAGACTTTTTCCACTGAATTCTCCCAATATTGAATCAATTGTGCTGAATAAAACAGGCCGTATCCGCAGGGCTAAATTGTATTATCAACGCAGGCGCAGTGGTAAGAGTGCAAGAATTAAGGAAAAACGACTGTTGGAGTCAGCAGCGGCAGAATAAATTGACTAATTGCTATCATTATATACTAAGCCCTTAGCGGGGCTTTTTTAATTTTTGTTATTCCTGCTAAATTGGACAAATTATAATTCGTATGTTCCTGACGGACTTATTATCTTTACTGTCTAATTAATTAATTATGATACAGGCAAATTTTTTAACTGTGCTGTTGGGTGTGCTGGGAACACAGGAAATTATCATCATCCTTGTTATCATCCTGCTTTTGTTTGGTGGCCGCAAAATTCCTGAACTGATGCGTGGATTAGGCCGTGGTGTTCGTGAATTCAATGACGCCAAGAGTAATGTAAAAAGAGAAATCGAAGAAGGCATTAATGAAACAAAAAGCAGCTCTCAACAATAACTCTCTTTTCAACTCTTAACCATTTTCTTTCATCGATAAAAGCTATTGCTTTTGTTTGAGTTTTCTTCTATTGAGCAGTATCATGCCCAATTAAAAGAAGGAAGGGCAACTTGTTTGCAGGCAGTAGAACACTATCTGCATCAAATAGAGTCTTTTGCCCGCCTGAATGCATTTATAGAAGTATATAAAGATGAAGCACTTCATCAGGCTGCTTCGTTAGATGCAAAACGAAAAAAGGGCGAACCGATGGGGCAGCTTCATGGAGTTGTAATCGGGATAAAAGATGTAATCTGCTATAAAAATCATTTCGTTTCTGCTGCTTCAAAGATATTAAGCGGCTTTACTTCAGTTTATTCTGCCACTGCTGTCGAAAGACTATTGGCTGAAGATGCAATCATTATCGGGCGTTTGAATTGTGATGAGTTTGCGATGGGTTCTTCCAATGAAAACTCATATTATGGTAAGGTATTAAATGCTGCGGATGAAACGCGTATCCCCGGTGGTTCCTCAGGCGGCTCGGCGGTTGCCGTGCAGGCAGGCTTATGTATGGTATCGTTAGGAAGCGACACGGGCGGTTCTGTTCGACAGCCAGCAGATTTTTGCGGTATTATTGGGTTAAAACCAACCTATGGCCGAATTTCAAGGTATGGCTTAATTGCTTATGCCTCTTCGTTCGACCAGATTGGTGTTTTTGGTAATATAGTTCCTGATGTTTCTAAAGTAGTAGAGGTAATCGCAGGTGCTGATGATTATGACAGCACTGTTTCCCAGATTCCGGTAGAAAAATACGCCGCAAACTTATCTACCGGAAAAAAATACCGTTTTGCCTTTTTCCAGGAAGCACTGGACCACCCCGGCCTTGACCCTGAAATAGCTTCCGCAATAAAAAATCTCTTTGAAAAGGTAAAAGCGGACGGGCACACTGTAGAACCGGTAAGGTTCGAATATCTTGACTATATTGTAGCCGCGTATTATGTACTAACTACGGCCGAAGCATCATCCAACCTGTCCCGTTTTGATGGGGTAAAGTATGGCTACCGTTCTGGCCATGCTACAGAAAACCTGGACGATTTTTACAAACAAACACGCAGTGAAGGTTTTGGGAAAGAAGTGAAACGCAGGATTATGCTGGGTACGTTTGTTCTCAGTACAGGCTACTATGATGCTTATTTCAGCAAAGCGCAGCAAGTGAGGAAATTGTTGAAAGATAAAACAGAGCTCATTTTCCGGGATTATGATTTCATTCTCCTACCCAATTCTCCCACAACTGCTTTCAAAATTGGCGAGAAGATGAATGACCCGGT
This sequence comes from Bacteroidota bacterium, assembly GCA_018267535.1. Lineage (GTDB taxonomy): Bacteria > Bacteroidota > Bacteroidia > Chitinophagales > Chitinophagaceae > JAFDYH01. The sequence goes on along the minus strand of JAFDYH010000022.1, from coordinate 10,730 downwards.
CGCCATGTATCTGGCTGATATATATACAGTAATGGCAAACCTAATCGGTGTTCCGGCTATTGCACTGCCTCTTTTTAAACATAGCAATAAGATGCCTTTTGGTCTGCAGGTTATGGCAAATAACTTCAATGAGTTATCTTTGCTCCAGGTCTCTGATTATATAATGAAGAGATATAAAGTAATCCCCGCATAATTTTTGCTATCCTATGTTTCACCAGATGCTGACTGGCGATTAAATATCTGGGTATGGTAAAAAAATTATTATTTCACCACATAGGAATAGTGTTATTCTCCGTTTTCTGTTTCCAGGCTTTCGGACAGGGGCAGGTACAAGCTCCAGGCGAATATACTGCTGTTATAAAAACTTCTCCGTCAAAGGCTTCTTCAATTATAGCTGATTCTGTAAGCAAAAAAGATACAATAAAAGAGGTTCAATTTACAAGTGATCCCAAACAGGGATTCAAGGACTTATTTGTGTCTAATGCAAGGGTAAACGGCCTGAATACAGCGCAATTGAACCCTCGTGCCATCAGCTTTGTACAGGATTATATGGAAAAACATGGCAAGAGCCTTGAAAAACTAAAAGGCTGGGGTAAGCCCTATTTTGATATGATGGATAAGATTCTGGAACTGCACGGAGTACCAGGAGAAATGAAATATCTGGCCGTCATTGAATCTTATTTAAAATCATCTGCTGTTTCATGGGTAGGAGCCGTAGGGCCCTGGCAATTTATGCCTGCCACTGGGCGTGGTAACGGATTACGCGTTGACCGTTTCGTTGATGAAAGAACAGATTATTATAAGAGCACCCATGCTGCCGCTCATTATCTCACTTATTTATTTAATATTTATCGGGATTGGTTATTGGTTATTGCAGCATATAATGGCGGACCCGGTAATGTTGACGCTGCTATTCGTAAAAGTGGTAGCCGTGATTTTTGGGTATTACAGAACTACCTTCCTGCTGAATCCAGAAACCACGTTAAAAAATTTATTGCCACACATTATATTATGGAAGGTCAGGGAAGTGAGACAACATTAACCCAGGAAGAGGCAATCAATCTGAAATTGAATTATGCAAGAACCCAGGCAGCCGCTGCTACGGTTTCTACTCCGGCAGCAGATAGTATAAAAACCCAGTTTATAAGCGGCCGTTACAATTCAACCGTAATCTCTCAGTTTACGATGATGGATATTGCTGAGTTTAATAAACTGAATCCGGATTTTGACAACCAGATAATAGATGCGGGTAGTTATAATCTTCAGTTACCTAAGGAAAAGATGAGCTTATTCGAAGCAAACAGAGTAAAGATTCTATACGAATCCATGCAGGTTATGCTTAAGGCCCTGAACGAGCCGAAGAAAGCATTCTGATTACCGGTTACCTTCCTCGGATAATAATTTTCTGATTGCCCTGGCTTTCAATAAGCATTCATCCCATTCTTTTTCCGGGTCACTGTAAAATGTAATTCCAGATCCAACCAGGTAAGAAAGGTATTTTACAGAAGCATTATACATCATACTCCGGATAACCACATTAAAATCAAAATCGCCTCCGGGTGAGATATAGCCTAATGCGCCGGAAAATATTCCCCGCCTTGTTTTTTCATACTTTTCGATGAGCTGGAGTACACTTAGCTTAGGCGCCCCTGTCATAGACCCCATAGGAAAAGTAGCCCTGACAATATCTGTAAATGAAGTTTTATCGTTTAGCTTTCCGCTGATCGTAGAAATCATCTGGTATACCTGTGGAAAAGAGTAAATGCCATAAAGTTCCTCAACAAGCACTGTCCCTTCTTCGCATATTTTAGAAAGATCGTTTCTGACCAGGTCCACCACCATTACATTTTCTGCTCGGTCTTTCCGGCTATGATAAAGTTGTTCCCTGCTTTGAAGGTCTTTGCCCCGATCACCGTCTATTCTTTTTGCTGTTCCTTTTATGGGTTGTGATAATATATTTTTCCCCTGCTTTTTTATAAAACGTTCGGGGCTTGCACAAAGAAGATATTTGTCTTCCAGTTTATAGAATGCCGAAAACGGGTTGGGTGAAATCGCGTTTAATCCTTTATAAACAGCTAATGGATTAATGAAAACATCTTCTGCGAAAAATTCAATGCAAAAATTTATTTCATAACAATCACCGCGAAGAATATGTTGCTGCAGTTTTTCAATAATAGAAATATATTCCGGTTTGGAAATACGGCTTTTTATTCCAGCAATATTTTCATGAACGGCTATACTGGTGCTTGCTGCACAAATTTCTTTAAATAATTCTCCGGCATTAGCGGCTTCTATTGTCAGGCCCTTTTCATCAAGATGAAGCAGAATTTCAGGTTCAAAGAAAAAAAAATCGGGAAACTGAATGTAGTCTTTATGTAAGGAAACCAGCGGTTCAATTTCATTTTTAAGATCATAGTTTAAATGACCAAAAAGCCAGGATGATTTACTATCAATAAACTGTTGAAGATCGTGTAATGAAGTATCCTGACCAGTTGAAATTTTCCTTTTGCTCCCTGCCGCCAATATACATTCCAGTGAATGTGGTTTAACCTGATACTGATGATTATCCAGCCAACAAAAAATGCTGAACTGTTGAGCCCAGTTCAGCATTTTCAATTTTAATTCATTGATATCTGTTGCAGGAAAATGCAGTTAGTTAAGGTTGTGTTATCGGGATTAAAATACGATTGTATTAAAAATCATCTTCCTCATCACCGAAGCCATCACTATCATTAAACATATCCTTAAACTCATCATCCATCTTGAAGTCATCGTCATCGTCGCCACCCTTTTTACTACTGCCGCCACTTTTCTTTGCCTTTGATTTAGGCATATCAAATTCTTCGAAGTCTGGATCCCAACTATCCTCTTCTTCTACTTTATCCCAATCGTCTACTTCTTCTTCTCCATCATCATCGTCATCATCTTCATCCTTACCCTTTTTTGACGATGCGGCTTTACTACCTTTTTTTGAAGAAGCTGTTGTATCAATCTCTTCCTGATCATCAAAGTCATCTTCATCATCCTCTTCTTCCTTTTTTTTGGGTTTTGAAGATGGTTTACTGTCTGAACCTTTTGCGGGTCCGGAAACTTTGCCGGTTGATTTTTTTTCTTTATCAGATTTAGCTGCCATAGTCTAACTGGATTACACTTGTAAAATTTCAGCGAAGTTTTTAATTAGCCAAATTTTTTGAACTCTTTTTTCAGATAATAATCTATTGGATTTATGGAATAGAGACGATCTGCTCCCGGCCAGGCCCGTTTGAAATATAATGGACTTTGGTTCCCAGGTATTTGTTGATAAAATCAACGTATACTTTCATGCTTTCAGGCAAATCATTTTCTGATTTCGCTGCATTCGTAGAAGTATTCCACCCATTAAATTTTTTATAAACCGGTTTTATATTAACCCTTGTCATCTGGAAAGGCACTTCGCCTGATTCCTTACCGTTGATCATATAAGACGTACATACTTCCAGGTCTTTGAAAGCATCCAATACATCAGCCTTGGTCATTACAATTTTTGTAACCCCATTAATCATGCAGGCAAATTTTAAGGCTACGAGATCAATCCAGCCGCAACGGCGTGGCCTACCGGTAGTTGCCCCAAACTCATTTCCTATTTTTCTTAGCTCTTCCCCCGTTTCATTTTCCAATTCAGTTGGAAAGGGCCCTCCCCCTACTCTTGTACAATATGCTTTTGTAACGCCGATAACCTCTTTAATCTTTTGCGGTGCTATTCCTAATCCATTGCAAACCCCTGCTGATATAGTATTAGATGATGTAACAAAAGGAAATGTACCAAAATCAATATCCAGCATACTTCCCTGTGCCCCTTCTGCCAGCACTTTTTTTCCCGCCTGTATTTTATTATTGATAAAATATTCCCCATTTACAATATTCAATTCTTTTAAGAACTCTACAGCCTCAAAAAATTGTTCTTCCCAGGAAGATATATCTTCAGTAAACGAAAAATTATCAAGTAGCCGCTGATGTTTAAGGCGGAGTTTTATATAGGAAGTGGTAAAGTTTTTATCAAGCAAATCACCTACCCTTAAACCATTGCGACCTGTTTTATCCATATACGTAGGGCCAATTCCTTTTAACGTAGAACCGATCTTCTGGTTTCCTTTAGAAGATTCTGCAGCCGCATCCAGAGCACGGTGCGTAGGCAGAATAAGATGTGTTCTCTCGGAAATGTATAAGTTTTTTTTCAGGTCAATTCCAAAAGAAGCTACAGTCTCACATTCCCTTTTCAATGTAACCGGGTCCAAAACGACACCATTACCAATAAGATTGGTCGTATTCGGATGAAAAACGCCTGAAGGTATTTGGTGCAAAACAATTTTCTTATCGCCGACATATAGAGTGTGGCCGGCATTGGGGCCACCCTGAAAACGGGCAATCACATCATAATCTTTCGCGAAATAGTCTACTATTTTTCCTTTCCCTTCATCGCCCCATTGAAGGCCGAGAATAACATCTACCATTGGTTTCCCCCCATTCCCTGAATACACTATGCATGTCCTGTTCAGGGAAAATTTATTTATAAAATTTAATACGAATACCCTGCAAATAACAACTCCTCATTTAACTAACGGCGGCAAAAATAAGGTATCAGCAAAAAGCAGCCTTATTTCTGTTCAGAGACAGAAGGAAAGTTATGCACGAAAAAATAAAGGTTATTAACCGAAGCAGGTCTAAATTTTTTAAAGCGGTAAAATTTACAGAAAAACAAGTAATGATTTTTAGCACGAAGTATATTAAACGGCTTCGGCATCATAGCGCTCTACAGATTCAATTCCCGGCAACTCCTTGAGTTTCTGGACCAGCATATCCAGCTCTTCCTTATCATGAACATAAAGCTTGATATTTCCCTGAAATAAGCCTTCTTTGGCCTCGACAGTTAATGCTGCAATATTTATTTTCAGTTCACCGGAAATAAGGTTGGTTATCTTGTGGATTACACCAACGTCGTCCATACCAACAATCTTTAAACCGGTGAGGAATGAAATTTCCTTATTCTTTGCCCACTTGGTTTTCACTACCCGGTGTCCATAATTAGCCAGAAGTTTAGCTGCATTAGGACAGTTTGTCCGGTGAATAGTTAACCCCTTGCCTGTCGTTACAAAGCCAAATACATCATCGCCGGGTATAGGCTTACAGCAATTGGCAAGATTATACATGATCTTATCACCAGATTCACCAAATATGATCAGTTCTGCGTCCTTCTTGGATAATGTAGAAGAAGCCGGACCATCTACTTTAGTCTCTACTGGTATTTTAAGAGGTTTGGGCGGCTCGAGCCGGTCACCAAGAACTTTAAAATCCTTCAGTTCTTTCAGGTCGATATTCTTTACAGCAATCTGGTAATACAGGTCCAGTGCTGAGCTTAGTTTATAATACGAAACGAGTTCATCTATATTTCCCTGTGAGTAAGCTGCACCCATTCCTTCTATTTTTCGCTGTACCGTGTATTTGCCTTCTTCTGCAATTTTTCTTTTTTCTTCTTTGAGTGCATCTTTAATCTTGGTGCGGGCTTTGGCCGTAACAACAAAATTCAGCCAATCTTCAGAAGGCTTTTGTTTGTTGCTGGTAATGATTTCTATCTGGTCGCCGCTGCGTAACTTATGGCTGATAGGGACAAGTTTGTGGTTTACTTTTGCACCAATACATTTTGAACCAATAGCACTGTGAATTGCAAATGCAAAATCAATGGCTGTTGAACCAACCGGTAACATTTTTACATCACCCTTTGGCGTATATACGTAAATCTCTTCAGCTAAGAAGCTTGTTTTAAAATCCTGCAGGAAGTCGATCGTATCTGTCTCCTGGTTGCTGATCACTTCACGTATCTGCTGAAACCATTTATCAAAACGGCTTTCATCGGCAGTACCTTCTTTATACTTCCAATGAGCAGCAAGGCCTTTTTCGGCAATTTCATTCATCCGTTTTGTACGTATCTGCACTTCTACCCATTTTCCCTGCGGTCCCATCACTGTGGTATGCAAGGCTTCGTAACCGTTGCTTTTAGGATTGCTCAGCCAATCTCTTAATCGTTCAGGCGATGGAGTATACTCGTCGGTTATCAATGAATATACTTTCCAGCATTCCTCTTTTTCTTTTTCAGGCGGGGAATCCAATAATACACGGATAGCAAACAAGTCATATACTTCTTCAAAGTCTACTCCTTTCTTGCGCATCTTATTCCAGATGGAATGAATGCTTTTTGGCCGGCCATATATTTCGAAATTGAAACCGGTTTTTTCCAGTTTATCTTTCAGCGGTTTGATAAACTCATTTATATACCGGGTTCTTTCTCTTTTTGTCTCCGCTAATTTCTTTGCAATGTCTTTATAGGTTTCCGGCTCCATGTATTTCATGGCCAGATCTTCCATTTCTGTTTTTATATTATAAAGACCCATGCGATGCGCCAACGGCGCATAGATATAAACTGTTTCTGAAGAAATTTTTAATTGCTTTTCCCGCTTCATGCTATCCAGGGTACGCATATTATGAAGCCGGTCCGCCAGTTTGATCAGGATTACACGGGGGTCATCTGTAAGTGTAAGCAATATTTTTTTAAAATTCTCCGCCTGCTGTGAAGCGTTAACATCTATTACATTGGAGATTTTGGTCAACCCATCTACAATTCTCGCAATCTCGCTGCCAAACTCCCTTTCTATATCCTCCAATGTAACGTCTGTATCTTCTACGGTATCATGTAGCAGGGAACAAATGGTGGAACGGACACCTAATCCTATTTCTTCAACACAAATCCTGGCCACTGCCAGGGGATGCAAAATATAAGGCTCGCCGCTTTTGCGACGCATGCTTTTATGCGCTTCTGCGGCTATTTCAAATGCGTTGCGGATCAGTTTTCTGTCACCCGGCTTTAGCTTGGTTTTCAATGACCTTAGTAAGGCACGGTATTCACGGAGGATTAGGCTTTTTTCCTGTTCTTCAGTTAAATTATATTTAGGCGTCTGCGCTACTGTTTCCATTGTCTACGAATTTAAGAAAAAGCCGTCGATTGAATCATCCAATTTGTTGAAATGACCTACATTTGCAGCCCCAAAAGAAAGGCGGGTGTGGTGAAATTGGTAGACATATCAGACTTAGGATCTGACGCCGCAAGGCATGGGGGTTCGAGTCCCTCCACCCGCACTTTTTGTTTCAAAGGTTCAACAGGTTTAAAAGGTTGCAAAAGTTTGTCCCCGTAACAACTTATATCCATCTAAACCTGTTGAACCATTAAATTTTTTAAACGTATTAAACCCGCAATAATGGCGACTATTACAAAAGAAAATATTGGTTTGCTGCACGAACGGTTAACCGTAAAGCTGGAAAAAACAGATTACCTGCCATCTTTTGAAAAAGCCCTGAAAGATTACAGTAAAAAGGCAAATATTCCGGGTTTTCGTAAAGGGCAGGTTCCTGCCGGTTTAATAAAAAAGATGTATGGTACTTCTGTGTTTTCTGATGAGGTACTCCGTTCTGTGGACAGGGAATTGATCAAGTACCTGGAAACCGATAAACTGGATATTTTCGCTCAGCCATTGCCGATGGAAATTGACATGCACCAACTGGATATGAATAATCCGGCAGATTATGTTTTCCATTTTGAAGTGGGTATGAAGCCTGAATTTGATTTAGCTGATTTATCGAAAGCTAAAACAATACGCTACAAAGTGACCGTAACGGATGAAATGATCAATAATGAGATTGAGCGTTTGCAAAACCGCTATGGTAATATGAAAGATCTTGATAAGGTTGATACCGAAGAAAATGTGCTGAACGTTTTGTTTACACAGGCTGACGAAAATGGTAATGACATCGAAGGTGGCATCAAGAAAGACAATTCTCTGCTTGTAAAATATTTCAAAGAATCATTCCGGAGAAACCTGATTGGTAAAACAATCAATGATTTTATAATTGTAAACCTGGAAGATGCATTTGAAGAAAAAGAAAGAGAATGGATTATCAGCGACCTTGGATTAAATAAAGATGATGAAACAGCCAAAAGCGGTTATTTCAAAATACAGATTACCAAAATAGGTTTACTGGAAAAGAAAGAACTGAATGAAGAGTTTTTTAACCAGCTTTATCCTAACCAGGAAGTAAAAACAGAAGCGGACTTCCGCAATAAGATAAAAGAACAAATACAAACATATTGGGATAACCAGGCCAAAAACCAGATTCATGATCAAGCCTATCATGAATTAGTGGATCATACAAAAATTCAATTCCCCGAAGGTTTTTTGAAAAAATGGATGAGAACACAAGGCGAACAGGTTAAGTCGGATGAAGAAGTGGAAAATGAATTTCCCGTTTTCATCAATCAATTAAAGTGGACTTTAATTACCGATAAAATTGTTCGTGAAAATAATATCAGCGTGCAGCCGGAAGAACTAAAGACTTTTGCCAAGCAGCAATTATTCGGTTATATGGGAATGAGCGCTGAAACAGAAGAGCAGGGTTGGGTAAACGATTATATTGACAAGATGATGAAAGACCGCAAGTATGTTGAGGATGCTTACAGCCGACTGCAGACACAAAAAATATTTGAATGGGCTGAAACCCAGGTAAAGCCGGAAGAAAAAGAAATAAGTGCTGAAGAGTTTACCAAAATGGTAGAAGAACACCAACAACATCATCATCATTAACAGACAAATAAGACATTTTTGAAAGGTTGACAGGGCTTATCTCCTGCTCAACCTTTTTTCTTGTCACAGGTTTTACTATTAATTCAGCCAAGTTGACACCGATTTTGCGGTTTTCCCAATTGGACGGATATTTGATACT
>JAFDYH010000022.1:0-1887 GCA_018267535.1 Bacteroidota bacterium | reverse complement strand
GGCATCTCCAGCAATACATTAAATAGTTATGGTTCCCATCTTGTAACAGCTCTTACACCCAATATCATTGAAGAAAGGCCAATGAATGTGGCGGTAATGGATGTGTACAGCCGTTTGATGATGGACCGTATTATATTCCTGGGCTACCCGATTAATGATGAGGTAGCAAATATTGTAACAGCACAATTACTATTTCTTGATTCTACTGATCGCACCCGCGATATAAATATGTATATCAACAGCCCGGGCGGAAGTGTGTATTCAGGTTTAGGTGTATATGATACGATGCAATATGTTTCTCCGGATGTAGCTACAATCTGTATTGGTATGGCCGCCTCTATGGCTTGTGTTTTACTGGGCGCCGGTACTAAAGGAAAGAGAGCAGCTTTAAAACATTCCCGCATCATGATGCACCAACCCAGTGGAGCGATAGGCGGGCAAGCCAGCGATATTGAAATAACTGTAAATGAAATCCGCAAGTTGAAAAGCGAATTGTATGAAATAGTTAACTACCATTCAGGAAAACCGGCAAAACAAATCGAGAAAGATTTTGACCGCGACTACTGGATGACAGCAACAGAAGCGAAAGATTATGGATTGGTAGACGAGGTATTATTAATTAATCCAAGAAAACAGAAAAAGGATTAACCTCTGCCTCCCTAAAGCCGGCAGGTAGGTAAAGAAAACCAAGGTCGATGTTCTTTCTGTTTAAAAAAGATCTTTACTATAAATACATTTTCCATAAAACTCTAAAGCTCCGCCAACTGGCGGCTTTGGGGTAAAAATATTCAAACTTTATTATGATACATAAGCAATATTTAAACAACAACTGGAGAGCAGACGACGAGGAAGAAGAAAAAGAAGAACAGCCCAAGTCGGATCTGATGATGTTCAGCAAAAAGCTGGAAAAATATTTCTTTGATAAACGCAGTGTCTACCTGTGGGGCGTAGTGGATGATAAGAGTGCGAAGGATGTCGTGAGTAAATTACTTTTATTGGATGCAGATAAACCTGGTGAAGAAATAAAATTTTATATCAATAGCCCGGGTGGTGTTGTAACAAGTGGTATGGTGATGTATGATACTATGAGGATGATGAAATCACCTGTTGTTACAATTTGCATGGGTCTTGCCGCCTCCATGGGAAGCATCTTGTTAAGCGGCGGAGTAAAGGGAAAACGTTTAATATATCCGCATGGTGAAGTAATGATTCACCAGCCTTCTTTAGGGGGTCATATACAAGGGGTGAGTGCTGATCTGGAAATACAGGCCCGGCAAACAAAAAGAGTAAAGGAATTAGGCGCCCGTATACTTGCTGATAATTGTGGCAAAACAATGCAGCAGATATTAAAGGACTTTGACCGCGACTACTGGATGGATGCCAAAGAAGCCATTGAATATGGCATTGTAGATGGAATCGTGGAAAAAATATAAACTACTGATAATTAACGTAATTAAAGCGGCTATCCGCTTCCGTTAAAACAAAAAACTGCTCTTGTCGGGGCAGTTTTTTACTTTTGCACATTGCGGAGGAAATTGCTGCTAAGCAAAAAAACTAAAAAACTACATGGCAAAAAACCCGTTGCACTGTTCGTTTTGTGGTCGAAGCCGCGACGAAGTGAAAATTCTAATAGCAGGGCAGGAAGGACATATCTGTGAAAATTGCGTGGAACATGCCCGTGAAATTATTGACCAGGAATTGGTCATAAGGGAAGAAAAAACTTCCACCTCTTTCAAGCTCACTGTAAAGAAGCCTGTTGAAATAAAACGATTCCTGGATGAATATGTAATCGGGCAGGATGAAGCGAAGAAAGTATTGGCTGTTGCCGTTTATAATCACTATAAAAGATTGCAGCAAAAGTCCAATGAATTCTCAGGGGCCAGTGAT
>JAFDYH010000229.1 GCA_018267535.1 Bacteroidota bacterium | reverse complement strand
GTTTATTTTTTCCAGGTTCGCATCTATATCATTTAATATTTCTTCCTGCTCTTCTTTTTTTAATTTTTCCTTTTGACTTTTTAATTCATCTATTAATTCCCTGCTTACTTCACTGAAATTATTCACGAAGTTCAACGGGTTTTGAATTTCATGCGCAATGCCTGCAGTAAGTTCTCCAAGAGAGGCCATCTTCTCGGATTGAATCAATTGTTTTTGTGTAGCCTTTAGTTCCGTTAGTGCTTCTTCTGCTTTTTGTTTGGCCTCTTTAATGGCGATTAAATCCTGTTCTGCCTGTAAGGCATGTGCTTCAGCTATTTTTAAATCATTGAAACGGGTGAAGGTGAGATTGAATACGGCGGCAAAGCGTTCCAGTAATTGCAGTGTTTCCTGCGGTTGTGGCTCAGGCGAAGCAATACCGATCATCCCTTTTGAAAAATAAGCAATGGTTTGCACCCTTCTTGATTGTGTATGGCCAACTGTTACCGGGGCTTTTAATTCGTCGGCGAGATAATGGATGTAATCATTCAGTTCGCTGCCCCGCATATCAATTACAAGTGACTTCTGCTGTTTCTTCCAACCATCATACATTTTTTTAACAGAAACATTTCTATTACTGTCAAGTGTAAACATAGTGCTCACTTTACCGCCTTGTTCATCGGTGGCCCATGCTTCTATTTCTCCATTCTCATTATGTACAATACCGATATACAAACGGTTTGGCGCAATACCCAGTGTAATTAGCTCTTTAAATAGAACAGCGGCAGTTTCTGCCAGTTCATAACTTTTCTGCATGGCTAATGTGCGGCTTCTTACTCTTTCCAGGCCAGTTTCTATCTGTGCCTCTCTGGCTTGTGCTTCCGCTTTTTGGAGATCGAGAAATCTCGTGTATGTTTGTTCAAATTCTTTTGCAAAACGTTTGAATACATCATGCGCATCCGGGGCAGGAACCAGGGTTATAAATAACAGGTAACCATATTTAAAATAGGCAACATGGTCAATTTGAAATTCCGGTGTGATCTTCTTTATTTTTTCTTCCGTAATATCATTTCCAAAAATGCCTGCTTTGAACATATACTGGTAGTGATCCCTGATTTTTTTCCCACTGTACTCTTCAATCAAAATTGTTTCGCCCCGCTTTCCTGCTTTATAATAGTTAAGAAAGATATTTTCTCTGGGCGTTTTATAGGCAGGCATTGTTCCTTCTAAATTGCTGAACCATTCCGTAGAATCCTGTTCACCATAAATGTTAAAGGCGCATCCCCGGGTAGGAATGCCCAATTCTACCACCTGCTTGTTTAATAGAAAAGACACATCGGCCAATTCATCACTGTGCTGCATTGCCATTGTTCTGGCACGCACTCTTTCTAATGCTAATTGAATCTGTGATTCTCTTGACTGTGCTTCGGCTTTTTGCAAATCAAGGAAGCGGGTATAGGTTTGTTCAAAAACTTTTCCAAAGCGAAGGAATATTTGCGTTTCATTAAAAGGTTTGGTTATTATAAAAAGTAAATAACCTTGTTGAAAAGGAACTGCGCAGTTTTTTTGCCAGGCCGGAATCGGGAAACCCTGGTCAATAAATTTTTGGAGGCCTTGACGGAATGCAGGGATTTCCATAAACAGTTCATAATATTTTTTTTGCCTTTCCCCTTCATAAACCTCTTCGTGAATTTCTGCATGATTTTTCCAGGCTTCATACATGCGTTGCTCACCGGGTTCAATAGTATAGGGAACAGAAAAGATACCAATGCTGGTCCATTTTTGAACCATCACACTATCCTTATCACATATAGCAAAAGCTACTCCCTGCAATTCAGCGCCAAGTTGCTTCAATTGGTCAGACAAAAGATCTGCAGTGGGAAGTAATTCATCACTGTGCTGCATCGCCATTGTTCTGGCACGCACTCTTTCTAATGCCAATTGGATTTGTGATTCTCTTGACTGTGCTTCGGCCTTTTGCAGGTCGAGAAAACGGGTATAGGTTTGCTGAAATACTTTTCCAAAACGCATTACTATCTTATTCTCTTCATCTGAATAAGGAATGCCTGAAAAATTTTCAATGTATAATCCAACATTATCTAATAACACTGTAGATACAGCAAGCCCTTTGCATTGCAAATAAAAATTCTTTGCTTCTTCTGGTACTTTAAATAATTCAAAAAGGGAATTATAGAATTTGTTTTTTTCTTCAAAATCCAAAAGGTCGGTGTGAAAGGCTATCCCTTTTGTTTTGGCTTCCAAAAAACTGTTCCAGGTGGGTGTGTCAAAATAGGGTAAAACCGCAAAAAATGGTTCAAGATTGGGATCAGCCAGCCAGATGTGCATGTCATCCTGAGCTTTGTAATCAATATAAAAGCCGGCATGCTCCGCATTTATTTTTAACTGGACAAATTGCTCAAGCACCAGCTTTATCACTTCTTTCAGTTCATCACTTTTATGCATGGCCATACTGCGGGAGCGAACTCTTTCCAATGCCGCTTCAATCTGTGCTTCCCTTGCCTGTGTTTCGGCTTTTTGTAAGTCATTAAATCTTTGATATGCCAGGCCAAATACATTGGCAAATCTTCTCAGCAAGGCTCTTGAATTTTCATCAGGTTGATTATAGGTGACCATTACCAGCGATCCGCCGGGAAAATCCGAAACAGACCAATAAGCACTAATGTCATTGGGCTTTTTATCCTTTATTGCTTCAGACAAAAATGCGAATGCCCGTGGATCAACTTGCTTTAATGCATTAAAAAATTCTTTCGCCCTTGCAATATCGTTTATCAATACATAATCTTTTTTGCCTGCGAGGTATTGCTGATGAGATTCCTCCAATATCCTGATACCTTTGATATTTAGCTTTGACTCCGATTCGATGATCTCTCCTGTATTATCAGATGAACGAAGGGCTGCCCAACCTTCAAACGTTTCAGATGATTCATCCCATAAATGAATAGCGCAGGTTTCCAGTTCTTTCTGACCCAGCAGGCTAAACTGATTTCTCATTTCTCTTGCCACTTCCTTTAGTTCTTTTGAAGTATGCATTGCCAACGAACGGCTTCTTACTTTTTCTAACGCAGCTTCTATTTTCGCTTCTCTTGCCTGTGCTTCTGCTTTTGTGATGTCGACATATCTTTTATAAGCAAGGTCAAATACATTCCGGAAACGTTTCAAAACATTCAATTGCTCCTGGCTGGCAGTATTGAACATAGAAATGCCTATGGCACCCGTACCAGTCGAATAAAAATAATAGCAGAGTGCGTCAATGCTATCAAGCCTGGGGTCATCCGCTTCGCCATTATTTTTACGGAAGGCTCGCAGGTCATCCAGCTTTTTACCGGAATAAATCATTTCGGTAAAGCTTTCAAAAGATTGTTTTGCATGCTGAATAATATTGTCGACAATCGGGTGTGAGTTGTAAACAAAGGAGGTTACTGTTCTGCCTGTGTTTTCAGCGAAATCATAATTCAGTAAATAGCTTTTCTCATCGTAATGAATATTTATCATCGCGTTCCTCAAATCTGTAAAGCCCAGTTTTTTCAGTTCATGAAACATGGTTTCGCAGATACTTAGTAAGTCATCGGGCTTTGTCATGCTCATAGCAACTGCCCGTACACGTTCCAAGGCAGCTTCTATTTCCAATTCACGGTTCTGTGCTTCTACCGCTATTCTTTTTTGCTCCAGCTCCTGTATGGTTTCTTCCAGCAAGATGGCGGTGGTGCGTTTTACTTTTTCGGTACGGTCAAGTTTGAAAGCTGTTATCTCCAGCTCTTTGTCAGCATCTTTCAAAAATTTCAATAACTGTTCTTTCTGTTCCGAAGTCAGTTTATCATGCTGCTGAAGAATCTCGAATATGTGCTGAAGATGTTTGTTC
>JAFDYH010000228.1 GCA_018267535.1 Bacteroidota bacterium | reverse complement strand
ATCTGTTACCTTTTGCAAAGTAGACGGGGGCCGCACAGATATTTCTGTTTCATCGGTAAATTTTTCACCCATACCATTTACCAGCACAGATATTTTTCCTGTACCAATTGCCGGGTCAGCAGCCACCTGGAATACAGCACGCCCTTCGCTTTTTGCATTTAATGTTACATTCTGTGTACCATTTCCAATTATCTTAAATGGCCCTTGCAGGTTCAATGTAGCCTTTACATCGCTGGTTTTCTCCGTTGTATTACTTAGTGTAACCGGTACCGTTATCGTATCACCTGGACTCAGGAAACGAGGCAACGCTGTGCTGATCACTATTGGATCAGCAACCGTCATTGTATTTTCGCCGCTACCGAAATTTTGGCCTTTATATGCTACAGCCATCATCCTTACTTCTCCACTAAACTGTGGAATATCAAACTCGAAATTCGCTTCTCCGCTACCGTTAGTTTTGGCAATCCCGCTCCAATAGCTTACTATCTTTATACGCTTCGCAGGCATTGGGTTTACCCGCTTGTCCATACTTAAATCGCCATCACCTCCTGTACTGCTTAATGTTGCCCTTAATTCAGGAAATAACAAAGGATATAAGTCGTACGCAGAAACCTGTAATGCCTTTTTCTGGTAGAAATAACTATATGGATCCGGTGTTTCAAAACCACTCACCTGCAACACACCATTATCGACTGCTGCCAACGTAACATAACTTCCTGGTATTGCTTTTACAGTTACTTTTTGATGGGTGCGACTACGAACTGATTTTGCAGCCACAATATCCACTGCTATCTTCCTGCTCTTTTCTTCCACTTTCACACTTTGATATCCATGCGCAACCGTCAAAGGAATATCAGATACTTCATGTGGTTTTACCAATGTTGCAGTAATATAAAAATTGGGCACATGATCTCCGGTTAAAGACAATGTGACTTCCGCCGTACGTTTATCAACGTTGACATATTGATAAGAAATAAGATGATCGGTTTCAAGCGTCACTAGCATTTTCCCACTGAACGGTGTTTTGAATAAAGCCCTGGCCGATTCACCAGTATAATAGGATTTTTTATCAAGTTCAATTTCTACATTTCCTTCATTGCTTACTTCAAAAGAATTATTATCGCCACCCCAGCTGCCATAACTATAAAAACTTCTGCTTACATATGTTGTTGCGCCAGGCTTATATACACGTACTTCATAATCACCGGGCGACCTTGGTGTATAATTATAAACGAAATCCTTCCCAATGCTTACTTCAGTCTCTGCCATCTGTTTATCTTCCTTCTGCGATTCGTAGCGAAAGTAACTACCGCTTTTTGTCAATACAGTCCTGTATTCATGCTTGATGACTTCAATCTTTGCAGTGGATGAAATACTGTTTCCCTCTTTATTTACTGCTACCATCGGGAAGCGGACAGGTTGGTTTAATGGATAATAATAAAACCAATCATCTTTAATACCATAAAAAACATCCTGCGTATAAATATTTACGCTCGATAAACGGCTTACAGGGCGTCCTGTTTCATCAAAAACAGTCGTATAAAAATTTGCCTGCAACAGGCCCATATTTGCATAATTATTCTTTACAGAAAAAGATTCCGACGCGTTTCCTTCGTTGTCTGTTTTTCCTTCCCGGTTATCTTTATCTGAAAATGAACTCTGGTTGGCCAGGCTGAAGCTGTAATCATTATATTTTTCTGCCGAGAAATATTTTTGCTTTACCTGGATCTCCGTCTCATAATTACGGTTTGCTGCAGGAGGGCCAAAGAAATTCATCGCATTAATGCTAAGTGTCGTTGATTCCCCGGTACGTAACGATGGTTTATCTGTTTTTGTATTTACTTTTATGCGATCGGGTACAAATTCTTCTATTGAAAAACTCTTTGAGCCTAATAATATATCGTTTGAAGTGTAGACTTCTAATGTATAACTACCCGTAATAGCCGAAACAGATATTTCGATATTCCCTTCTGCCGCCCCTTCTTCATTCAGGTTTTTACGGAACGATTTCAATTCTTTGCCATTCGGCAATAAAAATTTCATCTTAATAGGTATATCTCCCGGCGATTTCCATTGACGATCCCGCAATACAACAGCATAGTTTACTTTTTCGCCAGGGCGATAAATATCCCTCTCTGCATAAATAAATGCATCAAGGCCGGAACTGTTATTTCTTTTACCTCCCACTTCAAACCGTGAAGTATTTACCCTTGTATTATTAAAAGGTAAGTAGTTGAAATCATCGGCTGTCTTTGCTATAATCATTGCGGGTTTGAAACCACTGAAATCCTTTTTTGAATACGCCACTTCCGCTACACCATTTTCATTTGTTGATCCGTTACCGATTAACTGGTTATTGGCTGAATAAACAAATACATTAACACCCTTAACTGGATCAATCGTCTTGATGGAATTGGTAAACACATAAATTTTATCTTCTCCTTCCTTTGCTATCATTCCCAGATCTGACAGGGAAACAAAACGACTGTCCCTTACCCAATAATCTTCAGTTGAACGGATCATCACATGATAGATTCCTTTGAATTCCGGCAAGCGGTCTTCAAACTGGGAGATATTCAATAAACGGCCGGCGCCACTCTTCGGCAATGATCTTGTATCGATTTCTTTTTCATAAATAACATCGCCTAACTGAACATCAGCAGCGGCATCACTTTCATAGTCTCCTTCTTCGCTATAGCTGGAATATTCCGCATCATTACTTTCTTTTGGAGAATAGCCATAACGCGAAGACATCAACAGGTTGTTCTCATAAATCTTTGATATCACCAGTTTCACTTTGGATACACTGGTAATCTGCACTTCTATATTCTTTCCTCCACGTTTGGAGAGATACACGGCCTTACTGTTTGTAAACTTTATATTCGCTTCCAGCTTGCCAAAAGCGATGCTGCCGTTATAATCTTCTTTCAATACACCACCAATGCGGCCACGCAAGCCCTTGGCTATCGTTAGTGAATACCCTTTTTCCACATCAAACTTATCGCTGCGGATAGTAAAACCATCATTATTTTGCTCTACTGTAAACTTTACCTCGGGACTGAACTTCACCAGCGAATTGATATTGTCCCCCGTTAATTGCTGACTGGTTATAACCTTCACTATACCTTCCGTACCATCATGATCCGCCTCCACATCTTGTATATTTAATACATAAGGAGACGGAATAGAAATAGTGGATTTGATATCGTCAGCAGTTGCATTTGTTCCCGCTTCTGGTTTTAATCCTTTACCAATAGTTATTTTCGTTTCATAATCCTTGTCTTCATTCTTTAAACCATTGATACGAAGAGAAATTTTATTATCGGCTGAAGCAGTCAATACATTATAATCAGCGTGAGCCCCACCTATCTCTATGTTTAATTTTTCTTTTAATGTAGCCGGATTTACAGCGTAGTTAAAATACAAATCCACTTGTGGAACCGCTGTCTTACTGTTTTCATCCTGCAACATCCATATTACCTGTGCATTATCAAGAGCGAGGTCAGGCGTATGAAAACTGATCTTATCGCCATCTTTTACGGAATTGAATTTGCTATAGCGCAACACTTCAGAACCAACTTTTGCCGTATAATTTGTAGCAGGCTTCAATGGTTGTAAGGGAGAAAATACCAGTTGATCAGGGCTTTCCCAGCGAAAACGCCCGGGGATTTTGGGCTCAAAAGAAATATACTCCGCGGAATCCCAGATATTCAACAGGGAGTCCGCCATCAATGATTTTGAAAAACGAAAGGTAAGATTGCCTAATTGTGGCACCTCTCCCTTCGCATTGGTATAGTCAAGATTAACGAAACTACGGCTGCAGGAAAACAAAACGATAACAGCCACTGCGAGAAGAGAAGCAAAAGTTTTGATACGCATATAATGGTTGGGTTGAATGTGCGGGTAAATAAAAATTAAATTAGTAAAAATTACAAAAGAAAAACCAGCCGGAAGCTATCATTTCACGAAAGGCTTATATTCTGTCATTTAAAACAGAAACGGGTATGTGAAAATCATTAGGGAGGAACTTCTCTTTTGGGAAGAGGTTGATCTGAAGAATCCATATTAAAGAGGAAAAAATCTCGATGGAAAATTAATATACTGCCACAGGCCTTTGCAAATTTTTATTGATAATTATTTGTTAAGGCGTTGTTTCACACAACGACACAAAGAATACGGAACATAACGGAAGTTTACGATCCACCTTTATTTCTTTGTATCAGATATAACTTTAAATGAAACTAAATTGAGAAACTACTCTCTAACTTCACATCGTTTTATGAGCAGGCTTATCTTTTCCAAAGTGAGAATCGCAAAAAAAAACATACGCAGATTTTTTAAAGGAGCCGGAATTACAATCCTGGTGTTAATAATTGTTTTTTTTCTGCTCAACTGGGTTTTTCCTTTACCAGACAAAATAGAATATTCAACAATCATTACTGATAATAAAGGTGAACTTATCAATGCCTTTCTGACGAAAGACCAGAAATGGAGAATGAAGACAGAGCTGAATGAAATTTCACCATTATTACGGAAAACAATAGTCGCAAAAGAAGATAAATATTTCTATAGTCACCCCGGTGTAAACCTTTTTGCAGTGAGCCGTGCTTTTATTAAGAACCTTGTGCGGATGAAACGCACCAGCGGCGCCAGTACCATTACCATGCAGGTAGCCCGTGCTCTTGAACCACGAAAAAGAAATATCGGTAGTAAAATCATCGAGATGTTCCGGGCTTTTCAACTGGAACTGAAATATAGCAAGGACGAAATACTGCAACTTTATTTAAACCTTGTTCCTTATGGCGGCAATATAGAAGGCGTAAAATCAGCAGCACAGATTTACTTTCAGAAAAATCCCGATCATCTTTCGCTTGCGGAAATAACCGCGTTGAGTATAATACCCAATCGTCCTTCCTCCCTTGTAATTGGCAGGAATAATGCATTAATCATAGAAGAAAGGAACCGATGGTTGCGCAAGTTTGCCAGCAATAAATTATTTACTGAAAAAGAAATCGCCGACGCATTAGCGGAACCGTTAATTGCTACAAGAGGCGTAGTACCGCATTACATACCTCACCTCGCTTACAAACTAAAACAATCAGGCAATATAATTATCAAAACCAATATCGAACTCAACACGCAATTGAAAACCGAAAAGATTGTAGAAGATTATGTACGGTCGCTACGCTTAAAGAACATAAAAAATGCAGCAGTAATTATTGTGGATAACAGGACACACAAGGTAATCAGCTATGCCGGCTCCTCCGGTTTTACTGATACAACGGATGGAGGACAAGTGAATGGCGCCAACGCTATACGGCAACCGGGTAGTACACTAAAACCTTTATTGTATGGTATGTGCTTTGATGAAGGCTTGTTGACGCCAAAAATGGTTATCACTGATGTGGCTATTAACTACGAAGGTTATGCGCCAGAAAATTATGATGAAAAATATAATGGCTATGTATCGGTTGAATATGCACTGGAACATTCATTAAACATTCCTGCGGTAAAAAGCCTTAAACTATTAGGTCATGAGAAATTTATCCGGAAATTAGCTGATTGCAATTTTAAACAAATACAGAAAGACAGGAATAAACTGGGCTTATCGTTAATCTTAGGCGGTTGTGGTACCACGTTAGAAGAACTAACAGGCTTATTTACCTCCTTTGCCAATGAAGGGATTTATATTTCCCCTTCCTACACCCAAACAGATACTGTACATAAGAAAACAACTGTAATAAGCCCGGCAGCCTGCTTCATGATTAATGAAATTTTATCAAAAGTAAACCGGCCTGACTTCCCAATAAACTGGCAGGCAACGGAACATATGCCGAAGATTGCATGGAAGACAGGAACCAGCTATGGAAGAAAGGATGCCTGGAGTATTGGTTATAATAAAAACTATACAGTAGGCGTATGGACGGGTAATTTTTCAGGCATTGGCGTTGCGGAACTGAGCGGCGCCAATATAGCAACGCCTTTATTATTTAAAATTTTCAACACCATTGATTATAATAATGATAAAGAATGGTTCAGCCAGCCAGCTGATTGCGACCTGCGTAAAGTATGTAGTGAAACCGGCCTGCCGCCTTCCGACCATTGCAGCAGTTTAGTAATGGATTATTTTATTCCATTGATTTCGCCAACAAAAACCTGTAACAATGTGCAGGAAATAATGATATCTGCTGACGAAAAGATCTCGTATTGTAAAAGTTGTGCACCACAAACAGGTTATAAAAAGAAATGGTATAAATTAATTGAACCGGATATGCAGGCTTATTTTGACGATAATAAAATAGCTTACGATAAAATTCCGCCGCATAATCCTGACTGTGAGCTAATATTTAAAGGCAATGCCCCAGCGATCAGTTCACCGGTAAACGGAACGGAATACCTGATCAATAAAAAAGATCCTGAACCCATACAATTGAGCTGTAAAACTGCCAATGATGTAAGCAAAGTGTATTGGTACATCAATGATAAATTTTATAAAGCTTCTGATGCGAGGTCAAAACAATTCTTTGTTCCCCAGGAAGGACCTGTAAAAATCTCTTGTACCGATGACAAAGGAAGAAACAGGAATATTACAATCAGGGTGCGATATGTGAACCTTTAAAAAGCTTCACATTACGGTTTGATGTATAACTAGTTTTGTTTTTGAATAGAATCAGGTACTGCCAGTTGCGAATCTTTTAAATCTTCATCATCATATCCTTTCTCCTGGAGTATTTCTCCCTGCTTCCCTCTCCGTAAATGAACCTCCGGGTTATCCTGTGTACCAGTAACAGTAAAGGGTATTCCGAAAATACCCAATGGAGGCAAGCCAATTCTTCCTTTCAGATTCAGCTTACCATCCAGGCTTACCTGTCCTTCAAAACGAGGCCTGAAACCAAAGATGCGCATCTTTGTCTTTTCAATAGTCAGGATATTATTTGCAATCTTTGATTTGATATCAACTTTAGAAAGATCGGGGTTATCCAGGCTATCCTTATTAGTTGCTTTGCTTACAGCGCTGAATAACTTCAATCCTTTAATCTTTACTTTTTGTAGCGACAAAGTGCCGCTACCCTTTAACGAAGGAAGAATCGGGTACATGTTTTTATCCAGCATCCCACCGAGTGTGTAGTCCAAAGAAACAGTTCCTTCCGCCGACGAAGCGGATGTGGCCATTTCTTTAAATAAAGGAATTTCATTGTATGCCTTCTTTATATCAAACTTCTTTGCATTAATATGATAATTGAAGGAAGCCTTATCAGTCGATAAACTTTTGTAAGAGGCATCCATTACAACCGGTGCATCTATAATATTAAAACCGGTATTTTTCAGAGTGAGCGTTTCACTTTTTACAGAAACATCCGCTTTACACGCCGTAAGCGTTAATCCATTGTACAAAACTTTATCTGCATTTGCGGTAAACTGCATATCGAGGTTTGCCGGAACCATAATCACCCCGCTGCCTTTTACTGTATCAGTTTTTTGTACATGGCCGCTATCCAAAGAAGCCGAAGAAAAAGCCATCAATTCATCAGCATTGATAAACGAAGACGAAAGCTGTAATTGTCCTTTTAATACGGCTGAATCCTTTAATGAATAATCAATGATATTACTGAAGTAACCTTTCAGCAAAGCATCTGTATTTCCATAATTTACTTTCAGGTTATCTGTCATCAGTTTATCATTATCAAAATGAAAGTCGCCGCTTTGGATAAAAAGTGGCTTTGGAAATAAATCCGAGTTGAATTGTATGTGTTCTATCTGCAGTGTGCCTTTATTATTCAGTTTTGAATAATTTCCGGCAACAGCATCAGCTTCTGAGCCTTGCAACACAAAATCTGTTTTAACGCTACCATTTATATCATATCCTTTTACAGCAAATACCTTATATATCTTACCAATATCAAGGTCTCCCTTAGAAGTAATATTATAAGTTATGTTTTCAAAATTGCTCATATCACTCGTCACAATAAAAGGCTTGCCTTCAAACTCCAATGAAACAGGCTTCAGCTTTACCTGCAAATCCTTCATAGAACCGTTGGTGCTTGTAATAACTGCTTCAA
Organism: Bacteroidota bacterium; assembly: GCA_018267535.1. Taxonomy (GTDB): domain Bacteria; phylum Bacteroidota; class Bacteroidia; order Chitinophagales; family Chitinophagaceae; genus JAFDYH01. The sequence goes on along the minus strand of JAFDYH010000228.1, from coordinate 280 downwards.
CTTGTATATTATTAATAGGTGCAGGATAATAAGAAGTTTTTACCGAGCCATCTTTTACATTGATAGTTGCATTCGTAACCGGAAACATCTTCTGTACCGGGTTATAATTTCCTTTTGTCGTTATATCTACATCCATATTTCCGCTTACATCTATACCTTTTAACGGATAAAATGATTTGATATCAGCCAGGTTAATCTTTGTTTTTAAATCCGCATCTACGGGGAAATTTTCGATACCGCTAATATGCACAAAGCCTTTAATGAAATTATTCAAGGCTAC
>JAFDYH010000227.1 GCA_018267535.1 Bacteroidota bacterium | reverse complement strand
CTACCGCTTCATTCCTGTTTTTATTTGCAATAGCCTGCAATAATGCAGATAAAGAAGAGAAGCCCAAATCTGAAAATGACATTGACGCTGCCAGGAATTTTATCCGTTCGGCGCTGGATGGCAAATTCAATGAAGCCAAAACATTTCTTTTAACGGACTCTTCCAATACCCAGTACTTTGATGTGTATGAGCGTAACTACCAAAAAGCAGATGCGGATACAAAAAGAAATTACCGGGAAGCGACCATTAATATCCACAATGTCCACCCGCTCAATGATTCCACAACCGTTATTATTTACTCCAATTCATACAAAAATGATCATGATACATTGAAAGTAATCAGGAAAAACAACCAATGGCTGGTTGATCTGAAATATCTGTTCAATCATGATGAGGATACATCGGCCATACCACCGCCGATCAAGAAAGATACACTCAAATGATAAAAAATATTCTGCTGGTTGCACTGGGGGGAAGTGCAGGAAGTGTTTTACGCTACCTGTCGCAGAAATTCATTGGGAATTTATATATTCACCCCTTTCCATGGGGAACTTTGATTGTTAACATCACGGGTTGCTTTTTGATCGGCATTTTATGGGCCGTTATTTCAAGAAGCATTTCTATGAGTGATGAATTCCGGCTATTACTGATGACCGGATTTTGCGGTGGTTTTACCACATTTTCTGCATTTACTTTAGAAAGCATTACATTGATTAAAGAACAGAGGCTATTTCTTTTTTCTCTATATATAATAACAAGTGTCATCGTCGGATTACTTGCTACCTTCGCAGGAATGAAGCTTATTAAGTAAACTAAAAAATATGCTTACAGTAAAACATCCATGGCATGGCATTTCTCCCGGCGAAAATGCACCAAGAATTGTAAATGCTATAATAGAAATACCGCAAGGGTCAAGGGCTAAATATGAAATTGACAAAGACACGGGTTTGTTAAAATTAGACAGGGTTATTTATTCTTCGTTTTATTATCCATCCAATTACGGCTTTATACCACAGACCTATGGAGATGATAAAGACCCATTGGATATTCTTGTACTTACATCAATGCCCGTACAACCCATGTGCCTGATGGAAGCTAAAGTGATTGGTGTAATGCAAATGATTGATAGTGGCGATGCGGATGATAAGATCATAGCAGTTGCCAACCGCGACCCAAGCGTGAACCACTATAATAATATCGAAGAATTGCAGAAACACTTCTTCGATGAAATGCGTCATTTCTTTGAAGAATATAAAAAACTGGAAAATAAGACAGTCGTGGTAGAAGAATTTGGCGACAAAGTAAAAGCATTAAAAATTGTAGAAGATGGAATAAACTTTTATAAGCAAACTTTTAAGTCGGTGCAATAATGAGAGACAAAATGAAAACTATGGGTACAGAAACAATAATAATACTGATATTGATTGGTCTCCTCGCCGGAATACTGAGCGGTCTTGTTGGTGTTGGCGGCGGTATTATAATAGTTCCGGCCCTCGTCTTTTTTCTTGGGTTTTCACAGCATGAAGCCCAAGGAACCTCGCTTGGCTTGCTTTTATTACCGGTAGGTATATTAGCGGTTATCAACTATTATAATAAAGGGTTTATAGATGTAAAAGTGGTTATTATCATGAGCATCGCCTTTATACTTGGTGGCTGGCTGGGCAGTAAACTATCACTGGTCTTATCAGAGAATATGGTTAAAAAAATTTTTGCTGTTCTTCTTTTTTATACTGCTTTTAAAATGCTGGGGTGGGATGCCGTATTGATAAAATGGGTTAAAAACCTTTTTTAATTATCAGATGAAAATAGTGAGATTATTTGCCTTCCTTATTCTGTTAGCACCCTTTGTTTGTAGTGCGCAAAGAGGCTTCTATATATATACTGTTTTTGATAACTACTTTCCTTACTCGCCTATGGAGAGTACGTTTAGTGATTTTTTCAAACAACTGAATAGTGATCCTCAACTGACAGATAAATCTCTCCATAAAAGAACGGATAGTTCCCTTTTTTCCTTTACCAGCGTTTACAAAAATTATAACCGGGGAGTTCTCCGCAGCACGGATATAGAG
>JAFDYH010000226.1:3570-7803 GCA_018267535.1 Bacteroidota bacterium | reverse complement strand
AGATAAGATTAAATGATAACGGGCCGCGACTTTCAACACGCACATTATATTTTCCTCATAGTCGTAAGGAACATCAAGTCCATAACACAAATGAATTTAGTATAGCAGTTTGAAATCAGCATTGTATTCGTCGCGCTTCTGCAACTTTGTGTCTTTGCCTTAAACCCAAAAACTACCACAAAGTGGTATTGACTTCCGTTTTATCTCAATGTACATTTGATAATAAACCGTTAGTTCTTTTTTATCGTTATAGTTGGTAAGTTTTCTCATGTGTACCCACCCCGCGATGATAACCTTCAGGCGGGGTTTTTTATTTATCTTGCGCCCGCTTGTAGACTGCAGGCATAAATATTTTCCTGATGGCTATTGTTGCTCCTTCTTTGCTCGCTGCAAATTTTCTGAACCTGGAAAAGGAATGTAAAATGCTGAATGAAAGTGAAGCAGATTGGTTTCACCTCGACGTAATGGACGGCAGCTTTGTGCCAAATATCAGTTATGGACCAATGATCATTGAGTTTATGCGCCGCACAACAAAAAAACTTTTCGACGTGCACCTGATGATCGTTGAACCTGAAAAATATATTGAAGACTTCAGGAAAGCCGGTGCTGACCAGATTTCAGTACACATTGAAGCCTGCCCCCATCTGCACCGCAATATTCAACAGATAAAATCTTTAGGCATGAAGGCGGGCGTAGCTGTTAACCCGCATACACCGGTTTCATTACTGGTTGATATTTTACAGGATGTCGACCTGATAAACCTGATGACAGTGAACCCCGGCTTCGGAGGGCAAAAATTTATTCCGCATTCTCTTTCCAAAATCCGTGAATTGCGAAAAATGATTGACACATGGAATCTTCCTGTATTAATAGAAATAGATGGTGGCGTTACGCTGGAAAATGCAGGGGATATAATGGCTGCGGGCGCCCATGTTCTTGTTGCCGGCAATACAGTATTCAAATCAGCAGATCCTAAGGCTACAATTTCGAAACTAAAAACGCTATAACTATTCACTGTAGAAGTGTAAATTCTTTTGCGTTTAAATCAATTCCCACGGATATAAAGTATAAAATTTATGGGGCCAGCTTTTGTTTTTCATGGCATCCTGGTTGCGTCGCACACCTGTACCATATATCTTACTGCATCTACCTGTGAGATGAACCTATTTTATAAGTGCAGATCGTAAAGATAAATCATCCGCCGGCGCAACAATTAAAGCATAAAATTCCCGTTATTGAATAGACAAAACCCTGATTACTAATTAAAAAATAAAGAAAACCAGTTGTATCTTGACGGTGATTCTCGCGTATGAAAAAACTGACCCACCAGATACTCTTCACTGCTATAGGTATATTGTTGTCAGTTTTCGTTTTTTCCCAAAAAAAATCAGCCTGGGTATCCGGTAAGGTGCTTGATGAAAATGAAAACCCCTTACCACATGTGTCCGTTGTAGTCCTTGGCCGGCAAACCGGCATCAGTACCAACGATACTGGTTATTTCCGAATAAAAGTCCCTGCAGACAGGTCATTTGCTCTCCTGTTTTCTTACACCGGCTATAAAACAGAACAGAAGAATTTCTTGCTTAGCGAAAATGAAAAAGAAGTCATTACGCTTAGAATGGAAAGAGGAGAAAAAATATTGCAGGAAGTAGTGATAAGCGATCAGCGGGACCGGCGGGAAGCGGGTTTAATAAAACCAAATCCTAAAAGCATTATTAACCTTCCTTCGCCGGTAATGGGCGTAGAGAGCCTGATCAAAGTATTTGTTGGTTCAAACAATGAGCTAACCTCTCAATATACCGTACGCGGTGGTAATTACGATGAAAACCTGATATATGTAAACGATTTTGAAGTATTCCGCCCCTACCTCGTTAATAACGCCCAACAGGAAGGCTTAAGTTTTATTAACCCCGAACTGGTAAGAAACATTAACTTTTATAATGGGGGCTACCAGGCAAGGTATGGCGATAAGATGAGCAGTGTATTAGACATTCAATACAAAAAACCAAAAACATTTGGTGGTTCAGCTTATGTAAGCATACTCGAACAAGGCTTGCACCTGGAAGGTATAACGGGCAAGAATAAACTAACTTACCTGGTTGGCGTTCGTAACAGAACCAATAAAAACATCCTCAGCCGGCAGGAAACACAGGGTAATTACGTCCCTTCTTCATCTGATCTGCAGGCATTGATTACTTACCAGGTTAACAGAAAGTGGCAGGCTGAGTTCCTGGGAAATATTTCAACCACTAAGTTCACTTTGATCCCTGAGTACAGTCAATTGAGTTCATCTGTTTTTTCTCCTTACTTCTCCGCTAATCTTGGTTTGGACATTTATTTCCAGGGGCAGGAGAAAGATCAATATGGAACGAATATGCTGGGTATATCAGCAACCAACCAGGTAAATAAACGATTAAAGTTGAAATGGCTCGCCTCCCGGTTTGAAGATAAAGAAGAGGAAAACCGGGATATCTCCGGCGCTTATTTGTTTGGCGAAAGAGACTTCGATAAAAGCAAACCAACATTCGGGTTAATCGTCAATCCGCTGGGTGCTGGTGTAAACCAGAATTTTTCAAGAAATAAATTAACCATTACTGACTGGAATTTTTCTCATAAAGGTTCTTACGATATTGGCAAACACGTTGTACAATGGGGATTGAGTTATGATAAAACATTAATCAGCGATAAACTGAATGAATGGGAATACCAGGATTCAGCAGGCTATTCATTACCATTTAATCCTTCTTACCTGCAATTAAACAATGTATTGAAGTCAGCGGCTGATCTTCGTATTAATAAGCTTTCCGGCTACTTGCAGGATAATATTGTTTTTGGTGATACATCCAATTCATTTACCCTTCAGGGGGGCATTCGTTATAATTATAATTCACTCAACAAAGAATTTTTTATTTCACCCCGTATCGGTGCAAGCTGGAAGCCCAATTGGAAAAGGGATATAATTTTTCGTGTTGCGGCAGGCTCCTACAATCAACCGCCTTTTTACCGGGAACTGAGAAGATATGACGGCACATTAAACACAGCATTGAAGTCACAAAAAAGTTGGCAGGGAGTGGTTGGGTTTGATTATAATTTCAAAGGATGGAACCGCCCCATGCGCCTTACCACTGAGGCTTACTATAAATCGATGACAGATGTTGATCCGTATGATATTGACAATGTACGTATCCGTTATTTCGGCAATAACAATGCAAAAGCTTATGCAGCAGGTATTGAAATGCGCTTGTTTGGTGAACTTGTAAAAGATGCCGAAAGCTGGGTAAGCCTCGGTATAATGAGTGCCAAAGAAAATATAATTGGCGATAGCTACAAAGTGTATACATTGGATTCATTGAATCAGCCCACCGATAGCTCAACAGTAGAAGGTGGCTGGTTCCGCAGGCCAACAGACCGACGGATAACATTCGGCATGTTCTTCCAGGATTATTTATCAACGAATAAAAACTTCAAAGTTTACCTGAGTACACTATACGGCAGTAATCTTCCTTATAATATTCCCAATAGTATAAAATACCGAAACGCTTTATTTATTGAGCCTTATATAAGAGTGGATATCGGTTTTAGTGCGTTATTATTAGATTCGGATAAAAGCAAACGCCGCAGCCATAACCCATTCCGCGGTTTTGATAATATATGGGCCACTTTGGAAGTATTCAACCTGATTGACCGGGCGAATACAATCTCTTATATGCTGATCAAGGATTTCTCCAATAATATTTTTACAATGCCGAACCGGTTAACACCGAGATTACTTAATTTGAAGGTAGTGGCGAGATGGTGATTAACAATTGACCTTTCGTGCTAGTCAATCACACACGAATGTTACTTATTATTCACTATTCATCACTTCTTACTGCCATTTATTTCTCCTGATATCCCAACTTGTTATTCCAACTTTAAACTGAACTGGATTACTGAATGTGTTAGCCGCTGAAGTAACAACATACACACCTATCTTAAATTTTGAAAGGGTATTAAATGGCACTTTAAAAACCCGTTCTATTCCTGCAAATGCCTCTACATATTTCAGGTTTCGCTCCGGCGCAATTAAAAAACCCGCCCCTCCTACTTCTCGTAACTGCAATTTCTTGAACAAAGGAATTTTGTTCAGCAAAGCCCCGTTGAATTCATGAACATAATGGCCCTGGTAAAAACGTTTGAATACAGGGAAAGTAGAATCCAATGCCTGGAACGCTTCATTAGGATTCATAAACA
>JAFDYH010000226.1:0-3522 GCA_018267535.1 Bacteroidota bacterium | reverse complement strand
TAAGATGATATTCCCAATAAGCCGAGATGAATAGATTGCTCAATACCGAATTCGAGATAATCAAAGTTGACTTTGCTTCTAAACACACCTGGCATCCCCTTTCGCCAGGTTGTATAAAATGTGGGCCATGCTGAACCAAGTATAATTTTTTCTTTTGGCTCCCGGATATACTTTTGAAACGGCGTGTATTGTAGTCGTAGTTTCCCATACACAGCATTGTAAGCTTCAAATGAAATAGCCTGGTTATTTGTCAATATATCACCAAATAAGCTATCGACTTTGGGATTCGTTTTATAATCGCTTACAGATCGCCGGAAGGCAATATCAAAATTGCTGTAAAAAAACAATCCATTCAATAGCTCAAGTCCATGCCCTATTCCTATCGCGTTATTCAGGTAGATATTACTTCGCTTAATCATATTGATCCATGCATCACCGGAAAAGATGGCCTGGAAATCCCGGCCCGCAGATATACTGTAAAACCCACGGTTGAAAGGATTGTACATTCTTGTAAAATTGATACTCCCGTTTACATCATGGTTACGCAGCCCATAACTAACCTGGTTAAACATTGATATGTTCTTTCTTGACTTATATGTTTTACTATAAGTTGACATCAACATGATGCGGCTGCCACCAAATTGAAAAGGCTGGTACATGGAGGGAATAGAAGTGATATAAATCTGCCGCTCTTTTTCATAGTTACTGAAGGTCTGGCCGAAAAGGAAAATCTTTTTCCAGGTAATTTTATTTGTTACATCATCAAGCGAATCAAGATAAGCCTTGGCGTGTGTTACCAGGTATACGCTATCCTTATAACGAATAAAGCGCATTTCCCTATCCGAAAGAGGTTCCGTTCTTGTCTGTTGCCAGAAAGAACTATCCCTTTCATAAGCTTGTTCGTCTGTCGTACTTACTTCAACGCCAAAATATTTTTTATCGAATTGCTTATTCAATTCGAAATCCTTGTACGTCACAATTGTTTGCCCGGTAGAGCTAGCCCTGCCACTTTTTGAAAAATAAGTAAAGTTTTGCCTGGTTATCATCCATGCAGTATCATCGATAAATTCATACTGCTGCTCTACTTCAAAAAAATCATATTCAGGTAAGTGATATTTTGGTAAACTGAATTTTGTATGCAGCAACACCCAGGCACTATCCATGATTGTTAATTCTCCTTCTACAGTCGCGTTACTGAGCTGCCTTGGCTTCACACTTATAGTATAAATTTTATGAGTGCCCCTGTTCTCAATCTTCAGCATTTTAAACTTATAAGCAAGTAACCCACTATAACTAATGGGTGATAAAAAGGGAGTTTGAGAAACAACCGGAACCTTTACAAGGTTATTGTAAAAATCGAAATTGCCTTCTGTTGTTGACAAATAAAAAAGCCGGTTTGCATTTCCCCTCTTGGTTACGCCAAGTCTCTCTTCTTTTACCCTTTGATCCGTTTCATGATCATACTTTAAATAAATTTCAACCATTGCCATTTTTAATAAATCAGCATTGGCTTTTAACGAATCAGGAACAGGCTTCCTCTTTTTTTTGAAGGCCATTGAGTCTTCCTGCGTCGCCTTGATATATACTTTGCAGGAATAAGCGCCGGCAGCCGCCTGTATTTTTCCCTTATTACGGATTACATTTTTAATTATTTCTTCAGAGCGATCTTTTATTCTCCCTTTTACTACTACTTCACTAAGATCTTTTGAATCGTCTGGCTCCAGGATTATATTCTGCAGCAGATCGGACTTACCAACAATGATAGTAACAACTCTCGATTTATACCCAATCATACTAATCACCAGGTCATACTTACCTTCGTCCATCATTAATTCATAAGTACCATCTTCTTTTGTAACCGTGCCCCTTTTTATTTCTTTTACCTGAACCGTTACAAACGCAAGCGGCTCGAGCCGGGTATTGATTATTTTGCCGGATACTTTGATAGTTTGAGCGGATACAACTGACGAAGAAATGAGAAGGAATAAAAATAAAGTAGAATTTATCTTCATCGGCAGTGGTGATTGGGCTGCGTAAAAATGCAGGAAATAAATTTCCGGTCACAATAAGTATATCTGATTTAGAATTGTTTTAACAGGTTTGATCCGCAACATTCTTTCGACAATAATATCTCAATATTTTGTTAACGCATTTCTCTGGAAATATTAATATGTATGAAAATTGCCTGGTAAAGGTTGCCTAATAAATTACCAACTGTAAAAGTGCCCCGATAGCTATCGGGAGATACAACGAAAGCTCCTTAGTAATACCAAAGCGGTAATCCAAGAATATTTTTTTATAAAAAGTTTTAGTACAAAAAATTTCTGTTCACACTTGTGAATAAGTAACTTTAGGAAACAACATTTGTATATCCTAATATTGAATACATAAGTGTTACTTAATTCAAAGTACTCCTTTGATAACATTGTGAAATCTAAAATAGCAGCGAATTGACAGAAACGACCATCAACCTCGAAACCGTAAACCCTATTGAGTTTTTCGGTGTAAACAATGGAAAGCTTGACATACTAAAAAAGAAATTTCCGCTTTTAAAAATACTTTCCCGTGGCACACAGATCAAGCTTAGCGGATCGCCAGAACAGGTAGAAAATGCAAAAGAAAAGATTGAACTCATAGTGCAGTACCTCGAACGGAACGGGCATATGAGCGCAAATTATTTCGAGCAGATACTGGGTGGTGATGATGCTGAAATAGTCGATCATTTTGTAGAACGTAACCCGAACGATATTCTCGTATTCGGGCCTAATGGGAAATCTGTACGTGCAAGAACCGCCAATCAGAAGAAATTGGTACAGGAGGCGGAGAAGAATGATATAGTATTTGCGATAGGGCCCGCCGGTACCGGGAAAACATATACGGCCGTTGCTTTAGCAGTACGTGCGTTAAAGAATAAGTTGGTTAAAAAAATTATTTTAACCCGGCCTGCTGTAGAGGCTGGAGAAAGCCTTGGCTTTTTACCGGGCGACCTGAAAGAAAAAATCGATCCCTACCTGCGTCCGCTATACGATGCACTGGATGATATGATACCAGCGGATAAGTTGGGGTACTATATGAGCACACGCACCATTGAGATAGCACCTCTGGCGTATATGCGTGGCCGTACGCTAGACAATGCGTTTATCATCCTTGATGAAGCGCAAAACGCTACCGATCTGCAATTGAAAATGTTCCTTACACGTATCGGTGCCAATGCAAAAGCAATCATCACGGGCGACCTTACCCAGGTGGACTTACCCCGAAATCAGAAAAGCGGGCTGAAAACAGCAACCCGAATCCTTAAAAACATTGAAGGCATTGCCCATATTGAGCTTGATGAGGATGATGTAGTGCGTCATCGTCTCGTGAAAGCTATATTGCGGGCTTATGATAAAGAGCATAAAGAAGAAGAAATAAAAGAATTCAGGCCTTACAGGGATAAGGATAAATCATAGCTGCTAAAGATTTATTAGCTTGCAGGAATGAAACAGTATATAATCGCTACCGCTTCATTCCTGTTTTTAT
>JAFDYH010000225.1 GCA_018267535.1 Bacteroidota bacterium | reverse complement strand
TTCCCCGTATGTATTCAGGGAAGCTTCTTTGGTCTATTTATTGGATAACTTTTTTTTGGTGAGATAAAAAAAGTCTCTAAATTGTGCAATCGATTACATAAACCAAACTTCTGCTTGCTATTGAAGACGACTATACAGCATATAGCTGATGAGTTGAAATTGACCCCTGCAACGGTTTCCAGAGCACTGAATAATCATCCCCGTATCAGTGCGGAAACAAAGAAATTGGTCAATGAAACTGCAGTACGTTTAAATTATCGCAGAAACAGAATTGCTTCTTCGCTTCGAACAGGAAAATCCCATACAATAGGCGTTATAATTCCCAGTGCAAGAATAAATTTTTTTGGCTCAGTTGTTCATGGTATTGAAACCATTGCCAGTGAATATGGTTATCATACGTTGATATACCAATCCGAGGAAACAACCGAGCTGGAAATGCAGGCCATCGAGGCGTTTTTAGGAGCCAGGGTAGATGGCATACTGGCCTCGCTTGCCAAGCAGGATACAGATTTCTCTCACTATACCGATTTAAAGAAGAAGAATGTTCCACTTGTATTGTTCGACCGGTCGAATGATTCATTAAATATCCCTTCTGTTGTGATTGATGATTATAAAGGAGGCTATTATGCTACAGAGCATTTAATTAAGCAGGGATATAAGCGGATTGCCCACCTGGCCGGTCCGCAACGTTTCCAGACTTTTCAAAACCGGTTACAGGGGTATAAAGATGCATTGAGGGCTTATAATTATAAACAAGATGAATCGCTTATTTATATGGGGGATATCTCTATTGAAAAGGGGAAGAAGGCAGCTGATTATTTTCTTGCATTACCCGAACCGCCGGATGCGGTTTTCGCTGTAGAAGATTTTTCGGCTTTAGGCTTAATTAAACGATATAAAGAAAGAGAAATAAAAATCCCGGAGCAGGTTGGCATCATAGGTTTTGCTAATGAAGATTTTGATGAGCATATTTCACCCACACTTTCGTCTATTGATCAGCAGACCGTACAAATGGGCCGCGAAGCTTTTAGCATGCTATTGGCTTTAATAGAAGGAGATAAGTCGCAGGTAAATATTAAATCCAAAATTATCCTGGAACCAATACCCTACTACAGGGAATCATCTGTAAGAGTCAATCAGAAAACAACAACAACAGAAACGCTTCTGGAAGAGGCGGATAATTTTTAAACATTAAAACCGAAATAGTATGATAAAAATTGCTACTGGCTATGGTTAACTTTCCGTTTTTGCGTAAACGATTACACAAAGGATACTAACTTTTTGCTTAACTGCTTAATCAACTCATTTATGAACAAACCCAACTGTATTGCCAGATACAAATCAGCTAAGCTGGCATTATTTATTTTTCTCATTTCAACATTCAGTTTGTTGCAAATGGAAGTTCAGGCTGCTCCTCCGGGCTATTACTTCCAGCAAGGGATAAAAGGAAGGATCACGGATGAAAAAGGTGATCCTTTATCCGGGGTGACCGTTACTGTACAAGGGTCCAACAAGGGAGTAACTACCAACCTGAACGGAGAGTTTACTATTGCAGCATCAGTAGGACAAAAACTCTCCATTTCCTATGTTGGTTATGAACCCCAGATAATCACAGTTTCCGGAAATGAAGCTTTATCGGTTTCAATGAAGGTGCAATCAGCCAACCTTACTGATGTTGTAGTAGTAGGTTATGCTACTCAAAAGAAGGTAACAGTAACAGGAGCCGTCAGTGCCATAAAAGGCGAGGCCGTGGTAAAATCTCCGGCTGTTGATTTATCTAACTCACTTTCCGGCCGTTTACCCGGATTGGTTGTAATTCAAACCAGCGGTGAACCTGGTTATGATGGAGCAACTATAAATATACGCGGAACAAATACACTGGGGAACAGCAGCCCGCTTGTTGTTATTGATGGTATTCCTGACAGGGATGGTGGCCTTGGAAGACTGAACCCAAGGGATATTGATAATATTTCAGTACTAAAGGATGCTTCTGCTGCAATCTATGGAGCAAGGGCTGCCAATGGCGTTATCCTGATTACTACAAAACGTGGAACTACAGGTAAACCCAAAGTAACCTACGATTTTAACCAGGGATTGAACCAGCCGGGACGTATACCGAAAATGTCTAACTCTTATGAGTATGCGACAATAATGAATGAGATACCTATCTATAAAAGTATTCCAACGAATGAGTGGAGTGCAGCATGGGCTGCAATACAGCAAACCGGTACTTATGATTCCCCTACACCAGGCATAGGTACAATAAACGCAAATTATAGTCCGACGGCTGTACAAAAATATAAAGATGGTACCGACCCATGGGGTTATCCCAATACAGACTGGTTTGGAGATGCCTTTAAAAAATGGTCAACCCAGTCAAGGCATAATATCCAGATAAGCGGAGGCACTGAAAATATAAAGTACTTCACTTCATTTGGCTATGTAAACCAGGATGCGTATTATAAACATTCAGCAACCCGTTACCAGCAGTATAATTTCAGGGTAAATCTTACAGCTAAAATAAATCCTTACATCACTACAACGATTGGTGCGCTGGCAAGGAGGGAAATAAGAAGGTTTCCAACAGAAGGCGCCGGATCAATTTTCCGTATGCTGATGAGAGGACGGCCGACAGAACCCGAAGTATGGCCAAATGGCTTGCCAGGCCCGGATATTGAAAACGGCCAGAATCCTTATGTGGTTACAACTAATGCGACAGGTTATAGTGATAACCCCAAAGATTACCTGCAGTCTAATGGCTCGATTGAAATTACGAATCCTTGGATCAGTGGGTTGAAGTTAACCCTTTCCGGATCTGCAGATAAGAATAACGAATCCTGGAAAACCTGGCAAACGCCATGGAAGTTATACTACTGGGACAAGATTACCTACGAAGCCGATGGGGTAACGCCTAAACTGGTAGGTGCTGTAAGATCAAATTTTACAGATCCGAGATTAACCCAGGCATATGCATCTGTACTGAATATAAACTTAACAGGAATTTTGAGCTATGATAAAAAGGTGGGTGGACATACAATCGGCTTGATGGCGGGCGTAACAAAAGAAACCTCACAGGGTGAACAGTTTAATGCCTTCCGCAGAGATTATATTTCACCGGCAATTGACCAGCTATTCGCTGGAGGAGCCACACAAACTGTAGGAAACGATCAGTCCCGTTTATATGACAGAGCCAGGTTAGGTTATTATGGCCGTGTTCAATATAACTATAAGGAAAAGTATCTGGCAGAGTTTATCGGCCGTTATGACGGTTCTTATATCTTTCCTGAAGCGCACCGGTTTGGATTTTTCCCCGGCTTCATGGTGGGTTGGAACGTAACGAACGAGGATTTCTTTAAAGTACCACTTATAAATTATTTAAAGGTAAGGGCATCCTATGGGCAGATGGGTAACGATCAGGTATACTATAATGGGTCGCTTCAGGAATATGCCTATCTATCTTTATTTGGGGTAGGTCAATTCCCGATAAATGGAGTTGTAACGAGCAATTTGTATGAAACACGTCTCCCTAACCCCAATTTTACATGGGAGGTTGCTAATAATTATAACCTAGGGTTAGATGCAAGCTTATTCAAAAACAAAATTGATGTAACACTGGAATATTTCTATAATAAGAGGGATAAGATTGACTGGCAAAGAAATGCCAGCATTCCTGCTTCTGCCGGATTCAATCCTCCACCTGAAAACTTTGCCCGTGTTGATAACAGAGGTTTTGAATTTAATATCGCATATAATGGCAGAGCCGGAAAAGATTTGCAATTCAGGGCTGGTGTAAATGGCGGATATGCCAGAAATAAGGTAGTATTTATGGATGAAGCTCATTCAGATACCTATCCTCAATACCAATGGCAGGAAGGCAAGCCACTGAATGCTTACCTGGTATATAAATCAGCAGGAGCCTTTCTTGACCAGGCAGAAATTGATAAAAACACAATTGATTACAGTGCCGTAACGTCAAAATTGCTTCC
>JAFDYH010000224.1 GCA_018267535.1 Bacteroidota bacterium | reverse complement strand
AATACGGGAAGTAAATATTTCCTGTTGCTCAGGATATGAAGGAGCCTGATAAACTACATTTCCATCTTCATCTTTAATATCTGTTTTAGATTCCCGACCATTAACGATAAATGGTTTCAAATGACCCGAACCGATAGCAACAAGATCACGATAGATGTCAGAGAAAAGGTTTGCCTTTTCCGTTAGAAACATTGGCTTCAATCCCTGGTTTACCGCATATCGTATCATAGCTGCGGCTACACGACCCTTTCCAATACCTGTCTGATCTCCGATAATCATTCCCTGACTTCTTGCCTCGATATTATAAATAGCCATTGCAACCGCATCAATTTGCTCCGCTGATAAAACTTTACAGAGGGCAGCTTTAGTTGGATATTTCAAGCGGTGGCGAACAAAGTTGTCAATATCACCGCCTACTTCTTCTTTTATTCTTTCAATGGCCGTCTTTGTTTCAAAAGCCATACTGTCGGGCACTTGTGTATTCAACACAATACAAGCATCGGATGCAGGTTCATAAGGCGCACCCAACCCATCAATACCAAACAATGATTGTAAATTCAATGCTTCTTTCTCCAAATCGGTTATTGATTTCATAGGCGTTTCGATTTCAGTTACGTCCATTACTCTTTCAAAGAGTTCATCAAATGTTTTTACTTCAACATCCTTCACAGCGTTAAATACGGGAGCTGCGCCGGAGGGAATATGTCTTCTTCCATTTACTAATATCAATCGAACGTCAAAAGAAGTTCCTTGGCGTGAGTATAATTTATGCCCGTCAATATTGATTACATCCGCTACGTTGTAGCGACTATGGAGGTAATTAAAGAATACCCTTTGTTTACCTGCTTGTATCCGTCCTTTATCATCCCACCTTGTTTGCCCACCAATAATGATAGCTGCCTTACCGTTATCTTTCATACAATCTAAAGCCCTTAGTGCCATCACATGCTCTAAGGGCTTTATCCGGAAGGTGTCATACATTATGTCTATTTCGCTGATCCCGAAAGGAGGATTGGTCAAGACTGCATCAAATGTTTTAATATAATCAACAAAAGGTTTGGTAGCGTCTTGTTGTAATACCCTGTAAAATGATTGTGAATGAAGGTTTCGATTGCGGGTTGGATCAATCTCATTAACTGCAAAATTGAACGGGTTACCAGCAATCGTCAAAAGCCCATTACCGGCAGAGGGTTCAAAATAATTGCTACGAACAAACGGTTTATGAATTCCGCAAAAAACGCCAGCCAAGTAAGCGATTGGTGCAGGAGTAGAATACTGTTGTAGTAAAATACTCTGCGATGTTCGATGTGAAAGATTGACTTGCGAATTGTATAATTCTACTATTCTATCAAACCGCTCCCGGATTGTTCCATTACTGTGTGCCAGTTCCCTCCCTCTTTTTACAATTGCCAGTTCAGTCAATTCCTTTATTTCGGTTTTGTCAATAATACCGAATGAAGCAGCCAGCTTTTCAATAGACCTTTTATTATGATGAACTTTTTCTTTTAGTTCCTTTTCAATGATGCATACAAACTCATTCAACCTGCTTTGCAGGTTGCTTATTTTTTTAGGGTTATCGAAGTTCGTGGCCATAATGGTCTATCGTGATGGTGGTGTATCTTCAAATTCCGTCATCATCCCATTAAGCCATATAGCTAAATCAGTAGCATCAGTAGTTGCGGGATCGGTAACATGGCTTTGGCGAATAAAAATGCTTCCCATACAATTTCCAGTGCTGATTTTTATGATATCATCTCTTATTACCGTAATCCCCTTAATGGTTGATTTTTCCAAAGAGAACTCTTTACTTCCCGCAAAGAATTTAATATTTCCACCATCGTTGGTAATCTGGTAATTCATATCTCTTCTTTATTCACTCGGTCCTGGAGGAAATTCAATAGCGAGTAACCAATAGCTGATCTGGTTCAGTAAATCAGAAGGCGAATAGATTTCAGGAGAGGTTACATTTTGATAAGGAATAGAAACATTTCCCATGCAGCATCCTGTATTCAATCTTACTGTATCGCCGTTTACAATAGCAACATTACTAACGGAACTTTTCATGATAAAAACCTTTTTCCCGTCTTTGGCAATTACAATACTTGCCCCGTTGTTGTACAGTTGGTAGCCCATGTTAGATAATACAGTTTTTATGCTCCACCTGCCGGAGGTAACAGATTCAGTGTGATCATAAAATTCAGGTAATTCATCAGTTGTTCGGCATTTACATTCGGTGGGTAAATAACATCCTCAACATGAAATGAAATACTGCCCATACAATTCCCTGTGCTGATTTTTATTGTATCATCGCCCACTGCGGTAATCTTTTTGACAGAACTTTTCACAAGCAGGAACTCCAACCCGTCAACCACGAATTTGAAGCTCACCCAATGATCGTAAATCTCATAACTCATACTTTCTTATTGTCTTTGATTACCGTTTCCGCTATACCTTCCCCGATCAACGAACCAATAAAACCTCCAAACATTACATAGGGCACGACATCTTTCTCTGAGTTCCTTGCATACCAGTAAGTAAGCAAGGAGAAAAATAAAGTGGATGCTGAGACGATTGTTTTTTCCTTCATAGTTAATGATGAATTAGATAGTTGGCAGTAAATCCCGATAATACTGTAACGCCGATAGCAAAGAGCTTGCTTCTCAATTTCTGTCGCTTGAATTGCTTATGCAGTTGCTTGTTTTCATTCATAAGTGTTTCTTGCTGCACCAATGATTTATCAATAATGGCCTGCAAATCCTGGTGAAGCCTGGTCTTTACTTCAATAACAGAATCTTTACCAGCTATCAGGCTGTCCTGCTTACTGATCTGTGATTCATATAAGCTATCCTTTAGTGCATTTTCCTCCAAATATGCTCCAACTTCATTTATGAGTGTGTCACAAGGTGATAATCCGGCATCAGTAATGACTGACGGGTTTACCTTATGCAAAAGTTCTTTAGCGGGATAACCCCTTTCATGAAAGCCACCGGGATCAATTATTTTCTTAATGTTGCTTTCTCTTTGTTTTGTCCGTGATTTAATTGCTGAAAGCTGATCTTTGGTTGATTTCAACTCCTGTTGGAGTTGTTCGTTTTTGTTTTCAAGCTCCGTAATCTTTGTTTGGTAGCTTGCTTCCTTGTCCTCCACTTCTTTCGTCAAGTCTTTTACCGGAACAATTTTTTCATGTTTTAGGCTTTGCTCATTGCTATAGTCCATGAAAAGAAAGGAAAGGCATAGCCCTACAACAAAACCGATCAATAGCAGGCCAATTGAAGCTTTAAACTTAAAAGTTATCATAGTGTAGATTTAGTTTTCAGGAATTTGTTTTCTTTTCAATCGAATAGCCGAAGCAACCGGCTCCCACCAGGCTTACGAAGGAGTAGAACATGAACTCTGGAACAGGAAGCCTGAAGAATTGCTGCGAGATCCAACTAACGATAATGACAAGAATGAACAAGGCAATTGCCATTTCACGAAGACTGAACTCACCGTTTTTGTCTTTAAAAAGTTGTTGTAAAAAATGTTTCATCAGGTAACGATTTTATATATGATAAATGCTGCGCCTAATCCGGCTCCAATCCCTGTAAGAGAAATAACGATCTTTCTTTTCTGCTCTCTTTCAATAGCTCTTTTGTCAATCAGTGTATAAGTAAAGCTATTACCATAAAGCTGTTGGTGTTTTTCACAGAGCTGCATGAAAAGATTAAAGTCGTTGATGTTGGCAAATACCTGGCAGCCGGCTGAATAATTATCCACTGTCTTAGTTGTTCCATTTACCGAAGCATGGTGAATATTTACACCGAACATTCCGGTTTCTTTTCTGCCATTATTAAAATCAAGTATGGCATTGCGGTCATAATCTCTTAATACAGTTATTGGTCCACGTTGCACCAGTGCATAATATTTTCCACGATGTAATCCGATTTGATAAGCATCTTTATACTGACCCTGCATTAATATGGCCGTGCCTTGCGGATTCATTGGATTTTCCAGCCAGTAGGTCCCCGGATCAGTGGTTGCGGGAAAAATATAATGTATCCACTGGTTAGTATTGTTTTTAAAGAATACATGAATCTCATCATCAAACCGGTTGGGTATGGTGCTGTCTGTCCGTACGCCCACAATATTCAATTCATAAGGCCGGGCATAGATTTCATAAGTCTTTGTTTTCAGTACGCCGGTAATCGCAGCTAACATCAGGCAGCTAAATCAAGATCAGGAGTATAATTTTTCAGCCATTCTTTTACATCAAAGCTGGGGCAGAGCTTTGTCACACCTGGAAAATCACGATGCCCGAGGATTGTGGCTCCGGGATATTTTTCAGATAATACCACCAGCTTATTGAACATCGCATGTCTTTGTGCATTTGTCCTGTTATCAATGGCATTGTTATTTTTGTCAACGCCTCCGATATAAGAAATATGGACGGAATTCTTATTATAGCCTTTTACACCATTTGAAATGTTTTCTTCATCATTGATCTTTACGATTTCCCCGTTTCGCTTGATGATATAATGATAGCCGGGATTTTTCCAGCCAAGTTGTTCTTTCCAGTATCGCTGAATACTTTCAATCTTCGTATCAGTAGGTGTGGCCGTACAATGCACCACGATGTATTTTATTTCTCGCATAAGGGTACGAATTAAGTGTGCGGATTTGTAATTAGGGAATGATTAGGCAGCGAAGCTCAAGTCCGGTTCATAATTTTTCAGCCATTCTTTTACTGAAAATCCCGGACAATTTGCAGTTGCATCAAGATCATTATGACCAATAATATTTGCGCCTGGATATTTTACAGATAACGCTACCAGCTTATTGAACAGCGATTCTTCCTGCACAGGAGTTCGGGTATCACCTAATGCACCTGTTTTGTTTCTTCCTCCCATATAGGCAATGTGAATGGTTTCATTATCTACATCCGGTAAGTGCTTAATTACTGATGATTCAGGATGAATCTTTTTTATTTCGCCATTCCTTTCCACTACATAATGAAAGAACCCGTAATGCTGGCTGACCTTTGGGTCAAAGGTGGCTGTGCTATGCACAACAATATGTTTGATATATCTTTTCATGGGGTACGGTATCAGTTTAAATAGTTTACAGATTTTGTATTGACCAGGAAATATTTTCCGTTGTTTTCAAACAGCGTATAATCCAGCCTGCGGGTTACTTCATTACCTAATACCATCTTAGCTGGCACTTTCACTCCATCCACTGCATTTATCCAAACAGTAGTAGCTTCAGCCGTAACAATGGGCTTGCCATCAAAACCCGAAAGGCTCCATTTATTGCCATCGAACTGCAAGCCCATTCGCAGAAACTCAAATTTGATTTGTTGCTTTTGTGCATCGCTGGTAAATGTATTCAGCAGGCCATTCACAACAGTTTGTCTAACACCATTGATGCGATTTGTTTTAAATACTTCGTTAGCTGCTGAATAATCATCTGTGCTTTGCATTTGCTTCAGTAATGAAAGCACCTTATTATAGTTCTTTGCCGCTGTCGCATTATACAGATCATCACCAATCGTTGATTTGTCGGCCTTCTTCCCTTGCGTAAGTACATTGAAGGTGCTTTCATTTATTGTTGCAGACAGTCCTGCTTTTTTCAGCGCATTGACAGTTTCCGATCCGAAGTCACCATCAGCACCATATTTTGGGAGTATTGACTTGCCATACTTTGCGAGTAATGCCTCTTGCAATAGTTGTACGTTACTGCCTTTACTTCCTTTCTTTAATGGGAATGCGTTTTTATCCTCAGCAGATTTTGGAATGGTATATGTTGATCTACCGGTAGTAGTTGTTTTGGGCTGCGTATTGATAATGCCGGGTTCATAAGCGGAGGTTGCCGTAGTAGCAGCCTTTAACATTTCATCCAGGTCAGCTCCATTCTTTGCTGCTTTCTTTTTCTTCAGGTATTGCCATCCAAAATAACCGAGGATTCCCGCAGCTCCCACTGCAAACGAAGCAATGATGATCTTTTTCTTTTGCTGTTTTTTACTACTTACAGCTTTCTTTTTGGTCTTTGCTTTCATAGTCGAAGATTATGCTTTGGGTTTCTTCATAATAATTTCCATCATCGGTGCATATTCCCAGAATTCCAGTTCACTTTGGATATCACTTATCAGATCATTACCGTAAAGATTTTTATAGACAAGAGCGACCTTCTGAAAATCTGCCTGAGTTGGTATCTCCATAAAAACCGCTTTAACGGCATCTTCATCTGTACCGGGTATAAACCAATAGGTAATATCGAAAGCGGCTTTTAATCTTTTCGCCCACGCTTCATATTGTTGTTGAG
>JAFDYH010000223.1 GCA_018267535.1 Bacteroidota bacterium | reverse complement strand
ACTGATTTATTTTCAGTTTTTTTGAAGTGACTTCCTGTTTTTTTGAAAAGAACTGCCCGTTTTTTTAAAGCGGATTGCAAAGATAGGCACTCTGATATTCTTAGCCAATTTTTATTCCTTGTTTTGTTCACATAAGTTCAACATTCTGACTTCCTTATTGTGAAAATTGCAACCCTTAATTCAAAAAGCGGCCGCAAAGATAGGGAGGGATTTTTTGCTACCAAATCTTTTTGAAAATAATAGTTTGTTATAGCTCCCAAATCCACTGCAGTCAATAGTTTCAGCAATAAAAAAAATTTGAACCCTTATTCTGTAGGTCGGATAAAGGATCTAACCAGTCCTGAATTATCGGCAAAATCATTTAACTCCCTGGTCAAAATAACCAGAAGGATATTCTACTTTGACAAGGAAGAGCCCATGTGCGGGTACGGCAAAATCTGCCATTGTACAGTCTTTAGCCTCAATAATTTTCCTGAAATCATTCAATGAAATCTTATTTCTTCCTACCTTAAGCATCGTTGCTGTTAAGGCACGTACCATGCCCCTTAAAAAACGGTTAGCTTTTACATGATACACCAGGTAATCATTCTCCTGAATCCATTCACTTTCTATGATATTGCAAATAAAAGTTTTGACCTGTGTATTCCGCTTTGAGAAAGAAGTGAAATCCGTATATTCTTTTATTATATCAGCAGCCAGCTTTAGTTTTTCTATTTCCATTGTATAAGGAAAGAAAAAAGCCCTGTCCTGTAAAAAAGGGTTCTTTTTTGAGTAAATAAAATATTTATACTCTCTTGCAACAGCATCAAACCGGGAATGGTAATCATCTGCAACCCGATAAATATTTTTAACGACAATATCAGCCGGCAGTATTGCATTAATTTTATAAGTAAACTGTGGATGTACTGCCCTGTTATAATCAAAATGAAAATAGTTTTGTAACGCATGCACACCGGCGTCTGTTCTGGATGAACTGGTTAACTCAACCTTATCTTTCTGAAGAATTGCAAAAGCCTTTTCCAATTCAGCTTGTATTGTCTGTGGTGTATTCTGCTGGGATTGAAAGCCGCTATAATGAGTGCCTTTATATGAAAGTTCAATAAAATAGCGGGACATTGACTTAAAAAATTAATAGCTAACGTTCAGGTAAAATTATCTTAACATGGCTTTGAACCGGTTAACAAAATACTCGTCCTTCAGTTCGGATTGTAAAGAAGAGAAGTTTTCAGCATCGGATACATGCTGGTAAGCCGCATCAAAAAAATTGTATTTACCACCATCACCCAAAAACAGTGCTCCCAGGTTTTTAATCTGGCTGGTCGTAAAACACTTTGTTCTAAATAACTTATTCGCTTCACTCATCATAGCATTATCACTTTTGCCTCCTGCCATTTTCTTTCTGAGTTTATAAAAGTCAGCGTCAGAAGCAATTTGGTTACATTTATTTTTAAAGTTGGGCTTTGAAGCAACTACTGCTGTGGTGTTGACTGCAGGCCCATCCTCCTTTTTTACACTTGTATCATTGTTTGTCCTTTCGTCGGTAGTTACCGGTTGCACTTTAGTATCATTATTGGGTATTAGAATTTTTATGGTATCCTGTTTACCATCTGGCTGTATATCGATATAGGTTACACCAAAACCTTCTGTAGTCGAGCTTTCAGATTTGCGAATCACTTTTGATTTTGCAAATGATTCAGCCTCTGTAGCTGTTGAAATTATCGGGCTGTCTTGTTTTATTTTATCTTCCGTTCTCTTTGTTAACTCCGTGTCAGTTTTAGCATTTAAAACAGGTTCGGGTGTTTCATTCTTTTTTTCTGCCGGATTTTGTTTTGCAACAGTATCAGCAGTTGTTTTGACTGTTGCAGCCTCTTTATTAATACTTGCAGCGATTGCATTTTGTTTGGGAGAATTGCTTATTGCTACATCCTGCTTTTTTACTGAGTCAATAGCTGGTTTTGATAAATCCGCCTCTTTTTTAGCAACAATAATTGAAGGCTCAGTCTTCTTATCCGCTTCTTTTATTACAGGTTCGACTTTCTTTTCCTCCGCTAAAACAATCTTTTGTTTCAGTGTTGAATCATCCGCTGCTTTTGCGAGTAATTCAGTAAAGGCATTAACAGGTGCATTAGTAACAGAAACTCCATTTTTGCCATCTCCATTAGATGCCATCTGTACTGTATTCGTTTGTAAATCCAATATTCCCCATCCTTTATCCCCGTAATTCCTGATAAGATAGCCATGATCTTTATGATTGATCAGGCAATTAAACTTTTGTTCACCCGCCTGATTCCCGGGAAAGCCTACCGTAAAATTATAAACACTGTCCTTCAACCTTGGTAGAATAATATAACCGGACGCCGTAGAGCTATACAGCTTTTCATCCATCTTTACAAAGAAAGGTTGATGTGATTCTGTTTGCAGGTAAATAAAATAAATCCGCTGTGAAAAAGCTGAATGAACGGCTACTAAAAAGGCTAAACTGAGTAGTACTCTGCGCATTTCAAATGAATTAGTTAGACCGCCAAATTTAAATGAAATAATGCTACAATATTCTGTTAAACGATACGCCTTTTATCCAAATTGTCACGCATTCTTCAAAGGCATAGTTAAATTTGCTCCCACTAAATTTGATCTATGCAAAAAATGTGCGTTTATATCGCTGCAGTTCTTATTTCTTTACAGGCGATTGCCCAGGATGAAAACTCAAGTACAGATAGTTTGCCAAAAAGCCCCTACCAGGCAACCGCAACAAAGATTAATGATCTCGTTCACACAAAACTGGATGTGAAGTTTGATTTCAGCAAGTCCTATCTCTATGGCAAGGCGTGGATTACATTGAAGCCCCACTTCTACCCTACCGACTCACTTCAACTGGATGCAAAAGGAATGGATATAAAAAAGGTCAGCCTGGTGAAAGGGAACAATTCAAAAGATCTGAAATACAAATATGATGGCTGGTTTTTAAAAATCAATCTTGATAAAACGTATAAAGGGGGTGAAGAATATACCGTATATATCGACTATACTTCCAAACCTAACGAAGTAAAGGTTAAAGGCAGCGCCGCTATTAATGAGGCAAAGGGATTATATTTTATCAATCCGCTCGGAAAAGAAAAAGATAAACCGACTGAAGTATGGACCCAAGGTGAAACTGAAGGAAGTTCCGTTTGGTTTCCAACCATCGACCGACCAAACCAGAAAAGCACAGAAGAAATTTATATGACTGTGCCTGATAAATATGTAACCCTTTCCAATGGGAAACTAACCAGCCAGAAGAAAAATGCAGACGGAACACGCACCGATTACTGGAAAATGGATTTGCCCCATGCCCCTTACTTATTCTTTATGGGTGTTGGTGATTTTGCAATAGTCAAAGATTCTTATAAAGGCAAAGAGGTTAGTTATTATGTTGATAAGCCTTATGCGTCTGTTGCCCGGAAAATATTCGGCAATACACCGGAGATGATGGGCTTTTATTCTAAAATACTGGGCATTGAATACCCCTGGGTAAAATATAGCCAGATGGTAGGTCGTGATTATGTAAGTGGCGCTATGGAAAATACAACAGCGACACTGCACCAGGAAAGTGCGCAGAAGGATGCCCGTGAGCTAACGGATGAAAATGCATGGGAAAGCACAATCGCACATGAATTATTCCATCAATGGTTCGGCGACCTTGTAACCACAGAAAGCTGGAGCAATCTTACATTAAATGAATCATTCGCTAATTATAGTGAAGTGCTTTGGAATGAATATAAATATGGTAAAGATGCAGGTGATGAGCAGAACTACAAAGACATGGAAGATTACTTGCGCAGTAACAGTGGCAATAAGGACCTTGTCCGCTTTTATTATAATGACAAAGAAGACATGTTTGATGCGGTAAGCTATAACAAAGGCGGCCGTATTTTACATATGCTTAGAAACTATGTTGGGGATAGCGCCTTTTTTAAAGCGCTGAATTTATACCTCACAACCAATAAATTTAAATCTGCTGAAGCTACACAACTGAGGCTTGCGTTTGAAGACGTAACGGGCCGTGACCTGAACTGGTACTGGAACCAGTGGTATTATGGTGCCGGCAACCCTTCTCTGGATATAAATTACAGTTATGATAACACAACACATAAAGCTCAGGTAATAGTAAAACAGGTGCAGGAAGGAGATAAAATTTTCAAGCTGCCGGTTGCAATCGATATATATAAAGGAGCAGAGAAGAAAAGATATAATGTGTGGGTAGAAAACAAAACAGATACTTTCTATTTTGATGCAGCAACAAAACCTGATCTTATCAATTTTGATGGAGATAAGATTTTATTGACAGAAAAGAAAGAAAATAAAACGCTCGATGAGTATATACATCAATATAAATATGCGAGCAACTATGTTGACCGCCGGGAAGCTATAGACTTTGCCAGCGAACACCAGGAAGATCCAAAAGCTGTGGCTCTTTTAAAATTAGCACTGAAGGATAAATATGATGGGCTCCGCAAACTTGCGCTGAATGCTATTGACATGCGCAACAGTAATGTAGCCAAAGAAATGGAAAGTACATTAATTGATCTCGCAAAGAATGATCCGAAAAAATTAGTAAAAGCAGCCGCGATTGAAAACCTCCGTTTTTATCAAAAAGCTGAATACGCCCCGATATTTAAAGCGGCAGTCAATGATTCATCATATACTGTTGCCGGCAATGCTTTGGCCGCATTGGAAGATGTGGATAATATAGCAGCGCTTGCAGAAGCAAAACGTTTATCGGCATTACCTGCCAAAGGAAGACTTGCCTCTGCCATCAGTACTGTAATGATAGAAGCTGGTGACGAATCTTCGGCAGATTTGATTTTAAATGATTTTGAAAAAATGCCTTTTTCGCAGGGAAAGATTGATGCAGTACAATCACTGGCTGTATTTATCGCAAAAGCTAAAAATACTGACATTGTAAAAAGAGGTGTGGATGCCATAGCTGCTTTCCGCGATGCCTCGCCGGAAAGCTTTAAAGATGATGCAAACAAACTTGTAAACGAATATATCTTCAAAGCCATCGCAAAAAGAAAAACGGCAGAAGGATTAAAAGAACAGGCGGATTATATTTTATCGAAAATACCTTCTACAGATAGCAAAAAAGGGTTCTAAGAAAACTTACAAAACAAAAAAGGCATTCACGAAATTGAATGCCTTTTTAATATTGCAGTGTATATTATTTCAAGTGAAACCCTTCCAGGAATTTAGTATTAAAATCCCCGCTCCTGAAACGCTCATCCTGCATCAGTTGCAAATGAAATGGTATGGTTGTCTTTACCCCTTCAATTACATATTCGCTTAATGCACGATACATCGTGTTAATCGCCTCTTCTCTTGTTTGCGCAACGGTAATCAGTTTTCCAATCATTGAATCATAGTAAGGAGGAATAGTATAGCCCGTATAGGCATGGCTATCTACACGAACACCATGGCCACCAGGTTGATGTAATGTTGTGATGCGGCCCGGAGATGGACGAAAGTCATTATACGGGTCCTCCGCATTAATACGGCATTCGATCGCATGCATCTCGGGGAAATAATCTTTCCCCGATATCTTGTCTCCCATTGCAATCTTAATCTGCTCTTTTATCAGGTCAAAGTTGATTACCTCTTCAGTCACACAATGTTCTACCTGGATACGGGTATTCATTTCCATAAAATAGAAATTGCGATGCTTATCCACCAGGAATTCTATCGTTCCCACACTTTCGTAATTAATGGCGCCAGCAGCTTTTTTTGCAGCTTCCCCCATTTTCATTCTTAATTCGGGGGTCATGAATGGGGAAGGTGACTCTTCAACTAATTTTTGATGGCGACGTTGTATAGAACAATCCCTTTCACTTAAATGGCAAACACTGCCATACTGATCTCCGGCCACCTGTATCTCTATATGCCTTGGCTCTTCTACAAATTTTTCCATGTAGATACCATCGTTCTTAAATGCCGCACCGGCTTCCGCTTTCGCAGTATTATATGCCCTTTCCATCTCACTCTCCTCCCATACTATACGCATACCTTTACCACCACCACCTGCTGTCGCTTTTAATATAACAGGATAGCCAACTACATTTTTAGCGAGGTCTTTTGCCTGTTCCAAGCTTTCCAGCAACCCATCGCTACCGGGAATTACGGGTACACCGGCTTTAATCATCGTTTCCTTCGCCGTGATTTTATCTCCCATGGAGTTAATCATGTCTGCCGTTGGGCCGATAAATTTTATCTGGTGATCATTACATATCTGTGCAAACTTTGCATTCTCTGCTAAAAAACCATACCCCGGGTGTATTGCATCCGCATTAGTAATTTCAACAGCAGCCATCAGGTGAGGTATGTTCAGGTAAGAATCAGCACTTTGAGGACGACCAATACAAACAGCCTCATCAGCAAATTTTACATGCAGGCTATCTTTATCCGCAGTGGAATAAACTGCAACAGTTTTTATACCCATTTCCTTGCAGGTTCTTATCACACGAAGTGCTATCTCCCCACGGTTGGCAATCAGTATTTTTTTAAACATTGGGTTAATCAATTAAAAAGTAAAAAATAAAAAGTAAAAAGTGCATACTGCAAAACAGTCTTGCTATCGTATTTTGAATTTTTACTTTTTAATTATAAATCAGGCTGGCTCTACGAGGAACAGGGGCTGATCATATTCCACAGGAGATGCATCTTCAACAAGTACTTTCACCACTTTCCCTTTCATCTCACTCTCTATTTCATTGAAAAGCTTCATGGCCTCAATAATACAAACTACTTTTCCAGGTATTATATCATCCCCTGGCTCAACAAATGCAGCTTTATCGGGTCCTGAGCGGCGGTAGAAAGTGCCGATCATCGGGCTCTTTATTGTGACAAGATTTGCTGCCGGCGCTTCAGCAGGTTTGGCCTTCTCTGCTGGCGGAGCCTGTACTGCGGCTGGTGCAGTAGCAGCCACCTGTGGTGCAAGGGCAACTGCAGCAGGCGCTGCAGCCGTTACAACCTGGGTTACATTTTCTTCTTTCTGTTTTATCGTAATTCTGAAATCTTTCTGTTCCACCGTCAACTCACCAATATTGGATTTATTGATCATTTTGATCAATTCCTGAATTTGTTTGAAATCCATGTGTTTCAATTTAATAATGAGTTTTAAATTAGAAAAGGACGGCTAAGATAAGGAAAACAAAACCGGTATTTCGGGTATTTTTAAAAGATTTTGGACAAAAATGGGTAAAAATTGATAGAAAATGGCCTGAAATCAGTGATTCCAGGCCATTTTTTAGAAAAATAATATTGCTTTATTCTTTTACTCTTTCAACGTATTCCCCAGTTTTAGTATTTACTCTTATCAATTCGCCTTCATTCACAAACAAAGGTACACCGATAGTTGCCCCTGTTTCCACAGTAGCAGGTTTCAAAGTTCTCGTAGCAGTATCACCACGAAGACCCGGTTCTGTATAGGTAACCAATAAAACTATTTTATCAGGCAGCTCGACGCTCATTGGCTGTTCTGTTTCGGTATTTATTAAAATACCTACTTCCTGCCCATCTTTCAAAAACTGGGGAGCATCAATCAAATTTTCCTGCAAGGCCACCTGTTCAAAAGTTTCGGTATCCATAAAATTGTATCCCGTGTCATCTTTATAGAGATACTGATAAGCCCTCTTTTCTACCCGCACAGGAAAGATAGTATCTCCAGAGTTCCAGGTCTTCTCTATAGACCGGTTATTATCAACACCTTTCAATTTCGCCCATACCTTAGCAGCCGCACGGGCCGTTTTGTTTTCGCCAAATTCCACTACGGAATATAAGCTGCCGTCCAATTTGATAATCATGCCGCGGCTGATATCTGCTGTATTTGCCATTACAAGTAGCTTTAGGCTTTTAGCTTTAGGCTATAAGCCGGTTTAAAATTAATTGGGCGGCAAAGATAAGGCGAAGGCCTTTTGTGGCAAAAACCGGAAAATTCAATCCTGCGAAATGATTTCAATAGCTCCGTCTTTAGCTTTTTCTCCGTATTTCTTATACGCCCTGCCTTTACTTAAACTAATCAACTTATAAGCTGACTTCGAATAACTGGTATAATCATTTTTTAGCGGCAGTTCTTTCCCATCTAAAATAACATAGAAGTTTCCTGTATTCATCATAATAAGGTTTGCCTTCATCGTCATATCATTGTTACGTTGGCCTTTAAGCGTTACTTTTCCATTAAAAAATAATTGCTTTTTTTCTGCTGACCATTTGATATAATGTGCAATGATCATCGTTGTATCTATTTTAGCTATATCATTTCTTTCAAAACTTTCCGGTCGCATGTAAATTTCATCCTGCGGCT
>JAFDYH010000222.1:12530-14875 GCA_018267535.1 Bacteroidota bacterium | reverse complement strand
GTGCCTTTCAGTGAGATAAAGTGATGTGCTTTTTAATCAGTAATACCGCCCGATATACTTATTCTCAACAATTATTTTTTTCAATTCAGCCGGTTTGATCGCTCCAAGTTTTGAATAAACGATTCTGCCTCCGGGTTCTACGAGTAATGTGTAAGGCAGCGCACCCTGCCATTTTGGATCGATGGCGTCAATTAGTTTATACTTATTGTCATCGTTGAAAATGTAATTCTTTGCAGCTGAGTTTTTCTGTTTCAAAAACTTCAGCGCTTTTTCCCTTTTCTCGGGTTCATCGGCGCTGATACTGATAAACTCAAAATCACGGCCACGGTACATCCGGTTAATTACAATGAAATCCGGGTACTCAATAATGCATGGCCCACACCAGGTAGCCCAAATATTGATCAAGCGAAGTTTATCTGTATTGTTCTTTACAAGTTCTTTTAAACCCTCTGCATCGATCGTATCTAAGGTAACAGGTTCTTTAGCCCATTCTTCATCTGCTTTTTTATTCAGGTCTTCTTTTTCTGCCCATTTGATGGAGCAGCCGAATACCTTGGTTGTTTCTACCTGCACCGGCTTCCCAGCTATTAATGCATCAAGGGCATTCCTCGTATCATATGTATTTGGCGTTTTAGTAGGTTTTTCAACATCATCAATGCGCCCCTGATAGCGGAGTTTTCTTTCTTTATCAAAAATAAAAACATGGGGAGTGGCTACAGGCCCGTATGCTTTGGCAACAGTTTCATGATCGCCATCGAATAAATAAGGAAAATTAAATTTCTTATCCTTTGCCCGTATTTTCATTTCTTCGAACGTATCGCCCATGTCTGTATACCCCAACTCGCTTAATTGAACAGATTTAGGATCATTGGGCATAATGGCAATAACTGATACATTTTTTGCTTTATAATCGCTGGTTAGTTTAATAATCCTGTCTTCATAAGCCTGCGCAGTAGGACAGTGGTTGCACGTAAAAATAATTACAAGAATACCTGCATCTTTGAAAGAAGCGAGTGAATACATTTTGCCATCTGTGGCGGGCAAGTTGAAATCCGGCGCCTTTTCGCCAATGGCCAGGGTTTTATGATCTTCCTCTGGTTTTGTATATCCATAAATAACAGGGATGCAAAAAAGGAGGAACATTGTAAAAAGCCATAGCCTTTTCATATAAAGGGATATTTATGAAAAGGTAAATTTTTTTCTTTAAAGCCGTTTTGATTTAAGATTTATATCTATAAACCAAAATGAACAGTTGCCCCTGGCTTATTTTTTTGATAAAATTTTAATAAAGCCATATTCTCTTAATGATTGTCAAAATTTTGGCATAGAATTTTCGGCTTTTTTTGATTCTCCCTAATCTTTCATCTATGAATAACGCAGCACCACTTCGATTTTATGAAAAAGGGGCTATGGAGAAATCGCCTCTGGCTCCTGTCATCCCGCTTAAATCAGTAAAGGGAAAGGATGAAGTTAAAAAAGCAAATCACACTTCTGCAAAAACGGGAGTAAAGAAAAGTGTTCCTGATTTCACAGAAGCGGTTATTAAGCCAAAGAAGCACGATATGCTTTAATCACTCCCCGCTTAACTTAACTGGTTTAAAACAAAACGCCCCTGATTAAATACCAGGGGCGTCTTTTCCCGATCAAAAATTATTTCTTTATTATCTGTTTTCGTCAAGATTTAAGGGATAAACATAGGCGCCATCATACCCATCAAAGATTCCCTCGAGACGAACAGTTCCTTCGGCCTCTGAAAGTACTTTTCTCAATTCCTCTATATTTTTTACTTCCACACCATCAACACTTGTAATAATGAAACCTTCACTTACCCTGGCTTTTTTGAAAGGGCTGTCTTCTTTAATATTGGTTACCATCACACCGCCTTCAATATTATTCTTTCTGGCTGTCTTATCATCTACATTTTTGAGGGTCGCTCCTAATCTTTCAAAGGAAGAGCCTGTAGACCCCGCTTTTGCAAGGTCATCAAATGCAGCAGGTTTCGTTTTTAGTGTCGCTGTAGTTACCTGATCCTTACCATCTCTTTTGTAATTGATTTTTAATTTATCCCCAACATTATAAGAAGCAACAGATCCTAATAATTCTGTCCAGGAATTAATAGGAACGTCGTTGATTTTTGTGATAATATCACCTCCTTTTAATCCTGCTTCGGCAGCTGCACCATCCTTTGCAGTAGAACCAATGTGAGCGCCATCGCCAGCATCAAATTTATCTTCTGCTGCCTGTATCCCTAAATAAGGTCTTTTTACATCGCCAAATTTCACCAGGTCATTCACAATTTTCTTTACCAGGTTAATGGGTATTGCAAATGAGTAACCAGCATAAGT
>JAFDYH010000222.1:0-12405 GCA_018267535.1 Bacteroidota bacterium | reverse complement strand
GGGTTTTGACTTTGACGCTGGTTAATCCCGATTGCACGGCCTTTTGCACTGATAATACCTGCGGTTACAGTTGTTTCCAGTGTAAGCGGGTAGCCAATTGCCAGTACCCACTGACCAAGCTTTGCGTTATCAGAATTGCCATATACTAAATAAGGAAAACCATTCCCGTCAATTTTAATTACTGCAAGGTCACTGCTTGGGTCACGACCAATTACTCTGGCCTTATAAGTTTTCTTGTTACTTAGTGTTACTGAAATTTCGTCGGCTACTCCTGTTCCGTTTTCACCATCGGCTACAACGTGGTTGTTCGTTACGATATAACCGTCTTCGCTGATCAAAACACCACTGCCCGATCCTCTTTGTTCAGGTATAATGCTGGGCCCGAAATTGAAGAACTGGTTAAAAAAGTCGTCCATGCCACCCTGGTTATTGCGAGGCAATTGGTTACTTACTTTCTTGGCCGGGATTTTTGTTTTAATATGTACTACAGCAGGTACAGCCGCATCGGCTGCCTGAGTAAAATCTACAGCAGTACCGGGAGTTGCGACGTTATTTTTGTCAATAAAACCTGCATAGTTGACAGGTAGTTTTGTGTCGGCAGAAACTACTGATAAGGATCTTGGGTTAATAAATTTGCTATAGCACCAAACACTTCCTACAGCAGAAACTGCGCTCACAGCAACGATCAGAAAAAATTGTCTCCACTTCATGGCGGTATGAAATTTTTGTTTGAAATAACATTGTCAAATTCTGTGCCTTTGCCTTACAAAATAACAACACCTGACAAAGAGAGCGATTCCAACAGCTTAGTTTAACAAATATTTACTAAGGCTTTCGTAGATCAGGCCTCAGTAAAATTAGCAACATTTGATTGAATTTAAAATACGTTAAAGACCAAGAGGTTAAATTGACCGATAACCGGGCGGTTTCTGCCGGTTTAAGCTTTATTAATTAGTCAAATTCATGATGGCAAGTGCAGCAAAAACTCTATCGTGTTTACACCATCAGCAAAATCATTAATAGAAGGGTACTGTGCCTGGCCAAAGGCAATATGGCCGCTTCCAACGATGCATTGAAGATCGTTATTGCCTGACAATTCTTTTTCTGCAGTTTCTTTGCTTGTATAATACTCATAATTCAACCTGCTGATTGGGGAGAAAATTGATTTATCCTCAGTAAGAAGGATCGATTCATTACTCATATATAACTGCTTATTCAATATGAGGAGGGCGAGGTTGTAGTCATAGTTATTTTTGTATTTATGATTTTCTGCCAGGTAATTGTATTTATTGAATGCATTTAACAGAGGGACAAAATCATAGCCTGCAGGGATAAATAACTTGGTCACATTGCGGCAACCTAATCCGAAATATAGATAAACATCGTCGGCCAGCTTATCAAAATCTTCTTTTGATTCTTTACCATTTAATATCGCAACTGAAGTACGGTTTCGGCGAATAATATTCGGGTATTTGCCAAAATAAAATTCAAAATAGCGGGATGTATTATTGCTTCCTGTAGCTATATAGGCATCACATCCTTTCAGCATGTCTGCAAAGATGATATCCGATTGAAGGGATGGCTCCCATTCAATCAATTTGGTGGCAAGGTGCTCCAGGAGTATTTCATCTTTGGAAGAAAGCTTGCTTGTTATTTTATTGCCGGTGATAAATACACACAGAAAATCATGAAAACCTGCCAGTGGTATATTGCCAGCCATAATGACGCCCACATTTTTGGGGTTTAGGTTTTCTTGTGGAATATTGTATTTGTTCACCCAGTCATTTAATATCTCCCTGTTCAGAAATTGTTCAGCAATTTTTTTTGTAGCTAGATCAATAAAAGATGGGATAAACCAGCTATTCTTCCTACCGGCGATATCTTTTGCCTGTTTCCAGCTTTCCTGGTCTGATAAAATATAACTACCTAACTGTACTAATAAATCAATACGATGTTGTAAATTCATGCCGCTATATATAAATTTGCTGCAAAAGTAATATTCAACCCATTAATTAAAGTTTATGGCAATTAAGATAACAGAAGAATGTATTAACTGCGGGGCCTGCGAACCGGAATGCCCCAACAATGCAATTTATGAAGGTGGAGTAGAATGGGCTATAGCGGATGGTACCTCAGTAAAAGGTCCTTTTACATTGCTCGATGGTACAGTTGTAGATGCGGAGCAAAAAAATGCGCCGATCAGTGTTGATATCTATTATATCACTCCCAATAAATGTACGGAGTGCCAGGGCTTTCATGAAGAGCCTCAGTGCGCTGCCGTATGCCCGGTTGATTGCTGTGTACCCGATGAAATGTACCAGGAAACGGTTGATCAGCTGATGGCAAAGAAAGAAAAGCTGCACATTTAAATTTTGTGTGACGATTTAAGAAGTCGCTACCGGTAGCTGGAGTCCGTATTATTCTAGCAATATTCGGCCGGGGCATTTTTTTGTATGATAAAATGTGGATATTTTCCAGGAAAAGAGAAGTGTTTTATAAAAAATAGTCTTAACTTTAGTGTATCGTAAACAAGCAGCGTCCGCTGCTTATCGTAGGAACGGGTGATATTTCCCGTTGTAAAAAGGTGAAGGGAGAACGTCCTTCACCTTTCTTATTTTTCCGAATGTTGTTTCTCTTTTTGATAATCGCTGAAAATCTTATTCATGTCTATAAGCAGATCATTACCTGATAGCTGAACGTTGGCTTTGTTGAATTCGGTTGTATCTGCGAACTGCAAAATTTTTATTTTTTCAGCCTTGCCCCTGTTTCCTGTTAGTTCAAAAACAGATTGCTTTATCAAAGGCTCGGGTACCCAATCTTTATTTGTTGAAGGAAGCCCAAACTCATCTTTATAAGGAAGTGTATGATAGTAAGGAGAAAACATAAATTTATCTGCACGGATAAAATAGACCGTTTGCCTATCAATTCTCATATTTTTTTTCATAAAGACGGCGAATGCTTCGTATTCCGCCTTTAGCGGGTTTACAAATTGAAAGTTGAAATTGTAAAAACCGGTAAATACAAGAAAAAAGCAAGTGCTGTACATAGCATACTTTTTTCGCTTTTCCTCTTTTATAAAGAAAAATAACTGATCAATTAATAAATAAAACACTGCGAGATGAAGAGCAAACAAAGTTCTGTAAGAAGCAAAGTTTTCAGAAGCTACCATAGAAGGTAAATAAATTAAGACAAGCAGCAAGAGAACAAAAAGCAAGCGGCCAATAGTATTATAGATTTTATTCTTTTTAAAACGGATAAATAATGAAATAGCCCATGCTGCCATTACCAATGGAGCCAGTACCTGTGAAAAAATACTTCTTGAGCTGTATAAAAAATTTACTGAAAATACCATTGGTAGCGGATCAGAAAAGAGAAAAGATAATTTGCCTAACAAATCTGTACTTATTCTCGTTCTTTCACTTTGCGATATTTCGTTTATCAATATATAAAACCTGAAAATCAAAAAATATAAACTGATAATTATGCAATAAGATACAATTCCGGTTATAACAGTTCTTGCTGGTTTTGATTTTTGGCTTTGTATATAATAAATAAAAAAGGGCAACAAAAACAAACCAAAGGTATTCTGATAGGTTGAAAGAGAAATTATTCCTGTAGTTGTGCAAAGGAGAATTGTTCCTGCCGATAGCTTTCGCTCTTTAAAAAGACTTGTAAATAAAAAATGCCCGCTCAGTAAGCTTGCACAGATACCGATAAATAATTGTATACAGGATGTCCATCCAATATAGATTGCTGCAGGAATGCAACATGTGATAAAAACAGTTGTTAAAGAATTAAACTTTTTGTCAAGGTTTAATTTGTTTGCCCATTCAGTAAAAATAAAGTACCATAACAGGGTGGTTAATATCCAGCTAATAAAAGAAAAGATGTGCAGGTAACGCAGCTGGCTAACGGTGGAAATGGAGCCAAAGAAAACATCAAATACCCACCCGCTTATCCAGCGCCCTTGCGATGCAGAAGCAGCATATGCTGAAGAATACTTGTTGTA
This sequence comes from Bacteroidota bacterium, assembly GCA_018267535.1. Classification (GTDB taxonomy): domain Bacteria; phylum Bacteroidota; class Bacteroidia; order Chitinophagales; family Chitinophagaceae; genus JAFDYH01. The sequence goes on along the minus strand of JAFDYH010000222.1, from coordinate 8,396 downwards.
CCATAGCTGATGGATGTCGTCAGAGAAAAAATATTTGGCGGTAAATACCTGGAAGTACAGCAAAGGAAATATTAGCAGTATCAGAAAGAGTCCTATAGGTTGTTTTTTCTGCATCCGACTATGAAATTATTGTGCGCCATTTGTTAATCAATACCAAAACCAGCTCCTTTTTCAGTAGAATCAAGGTAAAAAGAGACTTTTTTCTCAAAGTATTCAGTTTGTATGAAAAAGAGAGAAAAAATATATCAATTTTAGTGTACTTAATTTGCGCTGTAGCGAATTTTCTTCAATATTTGCGCAGCAAATCCTTTAGCTGATGAAGAAGACAATAGCCCTTGTCACTGGCGGTTTTTCAGGCGAAGCCGTAATTTCCTATAAGAGCGCCGTCACTATTGATAATAACCTGGACAGAACAAAGTTCAATGTTTATAAAATTGATATCAATCCATCAGGTTGGTATTATGAAGACAGCAATGGTAAAAAAGCAGAAGTAGATAAAAATGATTTCTCTTTACATATCGGAAAGGATAAAATAACCTTTGACGCCGTTTTTATCGGTATGCACGGTACACCTGGTGAGGATGGAAAGTTGCAGGGATATTTCGATACATTAAAGATACCTTACACTTCCTGTGATGCAAGTACATCAGCCATAACATTCAATAAACGATATACAGTAGCAGTTGCTTCTTTTTCAGGTATTAATGTAGCTAAATCGGTTTTGCTTATAAAAGATAATTTCGGCAGCCCTGAAGAGGTAATACAAAACCTGCGGTTTCCTGTATTTATAAAACCCAACAATGGCGGATCGAGCATTGGAATGTCGAGAGTAAATAATCCTTCCGATGAGTTAGGCGCCGCCATTGAAAAAGCATTTAAGGAAGACAACCAGGTGCTTATTGAAGAATATATTAAAGGGAGGGAGTTTACAATCGGTGTTTTTAAGACAAAAGGAAATATTATTGCTTTGCCGATCACTGAGGTTATCAGTAAAAAAGAATTTTTTGACTATGAAGCAAAATACCAGGGGGCTTCTACTGAAATTACTCCGGCTGAAGTAGATGAAACTATTGCAGAAGAAGTGAGAAATACAGCGAAGAAAATATATGCTTTATTCAACTGTCGTGGAGTAGTACGTATCGATTTCATCTATAATGAACAGGAAAGAAAATTGTACATGCTGGAAATAAATACAATTCCCGGGCAGAGCGACGCGAGCCTTGTGCCTCAACAGGTGAGGGCTATGGGGTGGAACCTGAAAGAATTTTATACACGGTTGGTAGAAGAATGTTTTGAATAAAAGATATTCACACTCGCAATTGAAAATAAATATAGCGGTACTTTAAGCCTATGGCCAAATCAATCACCAGTCGCCCGTTATGGGTAAACATTCTTGCAGCAATTGTGCTTTCCCTTGTTATTGTCCTGTTGTTTTTTTTATCGCTACGGTGGCTAACTCACCATGGTGTGTCCCGTAATGTGCCCTCTGTTACGGGAAAAACATTTGAAGAAGCAAAAGCGTTTTTAGAAAAACAGGGATTTGAAGTGATTATCCAGGATTCCGTTTATGTTGATACCTTACCGCCATCCGGTGTTATACGGCAGGTACCGGATCCCGATGCCGTAGTAAAAGTAAATCGTACAGTATATCTTACTATTAACAGGGCAGTAGCACCTTTGGTAGAAATGCCCAACCTGGTTGGATATAGTTTTAGAAATGCGGAGATGGTATTAAAAAATATGGGACTAAAAGTAGGAGATACCTTGTTTAAACCTGATTTTGCCCGTAATTCTGTGTTGGAACAACGCTATGAAGGTGAAGAAATAAAACAAGGAGCGAAAATAAGGCAGGGCAGCGCTATTACGTTGGTATTGGGTAATGGGGTTGGACAAAACGAATTTGCAGTGCCTGCTATCGTGGGATTGACTTTCGGTAGGGCCAGGGCTATGTTAAATGCCAATGGCATTAATATTGGTTCAGTTGTTTTAGATGATGGTGTTACAGATACAGTTAATGCTTTTATCTATAAACAAAGCCCTACACGGTTTAATGATGATGGAAAAATTGCACATATTCGGTCAGGGCAGTTGATGGATGTTTGGTTAAGTTTGCAAAAGCCAGTAGGCGATTCAACACAGGTTGAGGAGCCCGTTCAACAATAGAAAATAAAAACATGCAAAATATTTCTGCTGAAGAAGTAAAAACAAGATTAGATAAGGGAGAATCATTAACCCTGATCGATGTTCGCGAGCCTTTCGAGCACGATGATTTCAATATTGGCGGCATTTTATATCCTTTGGGTAAAATGCAATCCATGATGGTGGATGAACTAGAGAAATATAAAGACAAAGAAGTAATTCTTTATTGCCGCAGCGGTAACCGCAGTGGCCAGGCCTGCATGATACTGGATATGCTTGGCTTTACCGATACAAAAAATTTAGTGGGCGGAATGATGGGGTGGGAAAGTAAGTTTGGGAGATGAGTTTTTAAGAGTTGGCAATTGACAGTTTGCAGTTAAACGGACTCTGGACTGCAAACTGCCAACAGAGAACTACTGAAAGAAATATTTACAACTTAATATTAATCCCCGCCATCACGTTCGTCCCCGCCATTGGGAAATAAAAGTTTTCAGTTGTTAAACTTCCGGCATAAATATAACTGTAAGTATAGCCATTGGGCTCGTACTTTCTATTGAATATATTATTCACCTGGAAGAACAGGTTTGCTTCTTTCAATACAGCTTTTGATAAAGTATAAATAATTCTCGCATCCTGCGTATAATAAGCATTCAGTTTCCTGCTTTCATTTTCTGTATTATCCAGGTATTGCTTACTTACATATTTGCTTAATAAACCTATTTCAAGATTCTTTACAGGAATAAAACTGATTGTAGCACCACCAATTACTCCAGGTGATAAAGCAATGTCCGCTGATTTATGATCGTATGATTTTTGCCCGCCATTATCATAATCATCTACATATTCGGTAAAGTCAACCACTTTATTCCTGCTGAGGGAAAGGTTGCCCGATGCCTTCAGCCATTTTGTAATTGAAATGGCTCCTTCCAGTTCTACACCTGCCCTATAGCTTTTGGGAATATTGGTTCTTGTATAAGCGCCAACATCATTTATTTTTCCTGTAACTACTAACTGATCTTTATATCCCATATAATACAATACCGCATTCCAGGAGTAATTTTTTTCCCTTCTGCCAAAACCCAATTCAAGATCATTTAACTTTTCGGCTACAGGTTGCTGTGACTGGTTAGCTTCGTAATCATCCCGGTTGGGCTCCTTCGCTGCACGACTATATGATAAATATCCATTCCATCCGTTTTGATTATAGCTGATGCCTACTTTAGGATTGAAAAAATTATAAGCAGAATGAATAACCAATGCCGGGTTATCTTTAAATCCATCAATATTATATTGAACGTGGCGGAATTGCAGGTCATAAAAAAAGTTCCAGTAGCCGGCAAGCTGTGTTTGCTGTTTAAAATAAATATTGGCATCTGTTTTCTTCGCCTTCAGGTTGTACCATCTTACATCCGGACCGGTTGAACCATTTTGGGCCCAGATAATATCTCCATAGTGTTTTCCATCATACCGGGTCCATCCACCCCCTAAAATAAACTGTGATTTATCCGTCTTGTATTGAAAAGAAAAAACGTCTCCGTAAAAATAATTATCTAACCATAATCTTCGGATGAGGTCAGTTGTAATTATTGTATCATTTCCATATATAGGATAAGGTTGCCCGTAAGAAGCATAATCCTGTTCAGCCCTGTATTCTTCATAATAGCCCTTTCCCCTTGTGAGAAAAACAGCGGTATTAAAAGATAAGTTTTTGCTTAGTTGCTGATTAAAGAATAACTGGTAATGTGACTGAATATAATTATCCGTTTCGTTATCATAAGGAGTTCCTGGTTTTTCTGTGCCAGAAGAATTATAAGTTCGGTCTGTCTTTAATAAAGATTCGGGCACACCATTCCAGGCCTGGTAAGTTTTTTCTTTTCCTGAAAATACATTAAACCGTAGAGAGGTTTTATCACTTATATAAGCGGTGGAAAAATAAAATGATTTAAGATCAGTACTTGCCCGGTCAATATATCCATCACTGGTAATATTGGATAAACGTATATCCGCTGTAAAGTGATCATTTATTAAACCGGTACCTGCCTTGATTGTATTTTTCCAGGTATTAAATGAGCCATAGCTGTTATTGAATTCAGCATAATGATCTTTATTCACTTCATTCGTACTGACATTTATTGTAGCACCAAATGCGCCGGCCCCGTTTGATGAGGTACCAACACCTCTTTGTACCTGTATCGTATTTACAGAAGAAGTAAAATCCGGCAGGTCAACAAAAAATGTTCCCTGGCTTTCCGCATCGTTATAAGGAATACCGTTTAGGGTTACATTGATTCTTGTAGCATCTGTACCCCTTATACGGATGCCTGTATAACCCACACCGTTACCGGCGTCTGAATTTACAATTACTGAAGGGGTTTGATTGAGAATAAAAGGCAGGTCTTGTCCGACATTGATCTTTTCAATCTCTTTTTTGGAGAGATTAGTTTTGGTAAACGGGGCTTTTTCCCCGGCACGGACTGCTGTTACTTCAACAGGTTCTAATAATAAAAAACTGTCTTTCTTTTTTGTCGAATCCTGCTGACTAAATGATTGTAAAATGGCGAGTACGCCAATTACCGGAAACAAAATCCTCTTCATTTTTTTAATTTTAAATAATTAAAAATGAGAGGGAATGCTGTACGAGAGGTGAAATCGAAAATTTTCGCCTTCCCTGCGCAGGCATTACCCTGATCAGGTTCTACGGGTATAATCTCAGTCTGGCTTTACCTAAGCTATCTTGCTCAGTAAGAGGGCCAAACACCCCGGGAACTTGCCAAACACCCCATATGGGGCTGCTTAACGGGTACAAAGATAAGGGTTAATATTTCTTTCCCGGGATGTAACCTTTCTATCTTTTCTTTCGTATCACACTAAAACCAACTCATGAAGAAATTAATTTTATCACTAACTATACTTGCTACCGCATTTACTGCGCTGGTGGCTCAAAAAACGATTAATGATCCCAATGCTGAAAAAAGAAATATAGGCGGCTTTCATGCAGTGGAAGTAGGAGGTGGTATAGACCTTTACCTAAGCCAGGGTAGCGATGAAACGGTTGTTGTAAGCGCTTCTGAAATTAAATACAGGGACAGAATGAAAACAGAAGTGAAGAATGGAATACTGAAGATCTGGTACGATTATAAATCGGGTTTTCATTTAGAAACGGGAAATAAAAAAATGAAGGCCTATGTATCATTTAAAGAATTGGATAGGGTGGAAGGTTCCGGCGGTTCCGATGTATATGTTGATGGGGCAATAAAAACGGATAAACTGGATATGGAAATTTCCGGTGGTTCGGATTTCAAAGGAAAGGTTTTGGTGAATACATTGAAAGTGGAAGCGAGCGGTGGCTCTGACGTGAATATATCAGGTGAAGCAAAAAGCCTTAAATTAGATGCGAGTGGTGGGAGTGATTTCAGGGGATATGACCTTGCCGTAGATGTTTGCGACCTGGATGCCAGCGGCGGCAGTGATATATACATAACAGTGAATAAGGAGATGGACGCGGATGCAAGTGGTGGAAGTGATATTTATTATAAAGGCGCTGGTTTGATCCGTGGAATAAAATCAAGCGGTTCATCAGGAATAAAAAAAGTAAGTAAATAATTTTTATCTCGATAAACAAAAGCGAAGATGAAGAAGATAATTTCAATAATAGCAGCAGTTTTATTCTGTACAACAATTTTTGCCCAGCAGATAAACGACGCCAATGCGGAACCAAGAGAAGCGAAGAATTTTCATGCAATAAAAGTTTCGAATGCCTTTGATGTATACCTGACACAGGGAACAGAGGAAGCCGTAGCCGTTAGCGCCAATGATGATGAAGTAAAACAGCATATCATTGTGGAAGTAGATGGGGGCGTATTGATCATACGGCTTGAGGGTGAAAAAAAATTCTGGAAATCGTTTAAGGGGAACAAGAAATTGAAAGCCTATGTTTCCTTTAAGTCATTGGATAAAATCGTGGCCAGCGGCGCCTGCGATGTGCACCTGCTGAATACATTGAAGTCTGAAAACCTTGTTGTTGATTTTTCCGGGGCGAGCGACCTGGACGGAAAACTCGAAATTGATAATACATTGGATATAGAACTAAGCGGCGCTTCAGATTTAAAAGTGAGTGGTAATGCTTCACAATTAAAAGCAAAATTGAGTGGGGCCTGCGATTTTAAAGGGTATGACCTTGTTACTGACTACTGCGATATTACGGCCAGTGGCGCCAGTGGCGTAGATATAACTGTTAATAAGGAATTAAGCGCTAATGTAAGCGGCGCCAGTGACATAAATTATAAGGGTACGGGTTTAATACGGGATTTAAAAAGTTCAGGAGCAAGCAGTATTAAGAAAAGGTCATAAGAATAACTATTCAAAAAATTATTCGTAAGCAGGCATTGATTTCAGAATTCAATGCCTGCTTTTATGATCACCCTGTTCAGGTTATAAATCCTTTTTTCAGAATTTATTGCATCAATATATATATAGCTGCCGGATTCAGATAATTTTTTATAGCTGTATTCAGTGCTTAATAAGAAGGAGAGATGTTGGTCAAGGGTAAGTTTATATCCAATTCCTCCTGCACCATAAAACCCGTTTTTAAATGCATCGTTTTGGTAATAAAGCTTTTCATCGCCATCCTTTTGCCAGTAAAAATTCATTCCCGCGTCAGCGAATACAAAAAACTTATTCCTTGTTTTCCCAAACTCGTTCCTTAAATCTATAAATACAGGAATAGTCCTGTACCTGTACAGGTCAAGCCCGATCCCAATGCCTCCAAACAGAGATTTGTATTGTAATCCATTTATTGACTGAATCGAAAGGGATGACCCTTTTTGCCCTTCAATCAATCCAATCATATTAATTGAATGAAAGCGCAGGGTGCTGCTTGTCACTTTCTGGGAAAAAGAAACTCCGGCAAAGCCTGCTAAAAATAAAATCACAAAATATTTTTTCAAGGCTTATAATTTACTCAGTAAATGAATATTATTCAGGTCAGTGTAACTGTATTCGTAAATTCCACCGGTTGTCATTACAATGGCAAGGCCTCCATAGGCAATTACATCGATTGTTTCAGCATCTTTTAGTTGCTTGATCAATTTCAGGTTGCTTTTATCCGTAGCATCAAATACTTTAAGGCCGTCTTTCCCGTCACAGATAAACAATATATCTCCGTCTTTGGATAAGCCGGTCGGATGCGTAAGCTGGTATGTTTTTAATAATGAAGGCGAGCTAAGGTCATTTATATCATAAACGTCCAGTTGATTCGCAAAGCCGCTGCATTGTGTGCCATCCCGTAAGGTAACATAAGCATAATTGTCATCTGCAATCACCGGATCGCAAGACCGTATATGCGATACCTGCCCTAATAATGATGGTTTATCCGGTGATGATTGCACATCGTACATATACATGCCGTTTGTTGTGCCAATAAAAAGCTTGTCTTTAAATGGAAATACTGTTTCCGAGCTCCAGTTTACAAAAGTTTTACCTTTTAAGGCAGGAGTAAAACGATCTGTAATATCGAAAGCTGATAGACTATCATACCCGATTGCGTATAGAAAATTATTTGTGATTGCAAACCGGGATAATGAACCACTGGTGGCAATGTCCTTCGAACCTCCTGATGAAGATACAGCTGCACTTGCGAGGTCATAATCGCAGTTGGCACAACCAAAATAGATAGGTGATGGATTTGGGATGTAATCATATTCAACAGTAGTGTCCTTTTTTATCCATCCTTTTATTACGTATAGTGATTTTTCTGCTACAGGCCCCATCATCATCGGATAGTAAAAACTATAGGTCTTGTTGATGCTATCCTGCAGGTAATATCCTCCATAGTTGGAGAATACATTTGTAATAAAATTTTTGGTTACCGGGTTGCCGGGATTTTGTATATCGAAAGTGATAAGGTCTGAATAAGCATCTGCATATAATGTATTACCGGTTATGGCAAGATCCGCATTGCCGGGAATATTTATGAAGGAAACATTTTTCGGCGCCTCCGGGTTGCTATTGTCAATAACATGAATACCTTCTCCCGGAGTGGAGATAAAAATATATTCACCTGAAATGGCAATCTTGCCTGTGGTTTTTATATCTGAGGCAACTCCCGCTTTAATATTGGCCCTGAATTCCGTAAGCGATTCAAATATTGGCGTATTAATTGTGAAAGTGCGTAGGCCTTTAATATTATCTTTCATGCAGCCTGACAGGGTTATCCCTGCAATAATTACCAAATAAACAGGTAAGATTGATTGAGCAAT
>JAFDYH010000221.1:4742-7281 GCA_018267535.1 Bacteroidota bacterium | reverse complement strand
TTTATTTTACAATCATTCCATCCAGCAGGTTAACAATTCTTGACCCATATTCTGCATTTTTTTCCGAATGGGTTACCTGTATGATAGTCATCCCTTCATTATTCAGTTCTTTAAACAGCCTCATAATGTCTTCCCCTTGTTTTGAATTCAGGTTACCGGTCGGTTCATCTGCCAGTAATAATTTGGGTTTTGCTATCAACGCCCTTGCAATACCTACCAGCTGTTGCTGACCCCCTGATAATTGCGTTGGGAAAAGGTCTTTTTTGCCGACAATATTGAAACGATCAAGTATATCCGCTACCATCGCTTTACGATCAGCCGTTTTCAAATCCTGGTAAATCAGTGGTGTTTCAATGTTTTCATATACGGTCAATTCATCAATGAGATGGTAAGCCTGGAATACGAAACCAATATATTGTTTGTATAACGAAGAGCGTTGTTTCTCTTTTAATTTATGTACAGGTTCATGCAAAAAAGTATATTCCCCTTCATTGAAATCATCCAGCATGCCGATTACATTCAGTAAAGTAGATTTGCCCGAACCGGAAGGCCCCATAATAGAAATGAATTCACCTTCTTTCACTGAAAGATCAACATCTTTCAAAATAAAAGTCCGGTTATTTCCTGTATTAAACCATTTGTAAATTCCTTTTAACTCTAACATAGCTTTTGTTTCATTTTGTTATTGACCATTTAATATTTTTTAAAAACTTAACCGTACTATTTTAAACAAACTTTATTCCGTTCTCAAACTTTTCACCGGGTTGCTCATCGCTGCTTTTATGGCCTGGTAACCTACAGTCAATAGTGCAATAACTACTGCAGCCAATCCGGCAATTGCAAACACCCACCAGTGAATTGAAACACGGTATGGATAGCTTTGCAGCCATTTATTCATCGCCCACCAGGCCACCGGTGCGGCAATTACAAAGGCGATCAACACCGGTTTTAAAAAATCTTTTGACAATAATGTTGCAATGCTTGTTACCGATGCACCCAGCACTTTGCGTACACCAATTTCTTTTATCCTGTTTTCCGCCATATAGCTGGATAAGCCAAATAACCCGAGACAGGAAATAAGAATTGTCAGGAAAGCAAACAGTGAAGCTAATGTGCCTGTTCTTTTTTCATCATCGAATTTCTTTGCATATTCTTCGTCAGCGAAGCGATAGTTTGGCTGATAGTCAGGATTGTATTTGATCAGGGTATTTTTTAACGATGCTATATTTTTTCCAATCGGGTTCTTATCATTAAGCCGTATATGAATCACATTAAACCATGCTTTTGCACCGGATATAAACATCGGCTCAACCGGGTGATATGGGGAGGTTAAAATGAAATCTTTGATAACGCCGATTACATGCCAGTCAATTCCATTATTTTTTATGATTTGACCCAGGGGCTGTTTTAATCCCATGTGTTTTACTGCCGATTCATTTAATAGAGCAGCAGTAGAATCAGTAGGGAAATCCTTTAAATCAAAATCACGTCCTTCAATGAGTTGCAGCCCCAGCGTTTTTACAGCGGCATCGTCAGCATTAAAAGTGTTGAAGACCGTTTTATCTTTTGGGTCTTTTCCCGGCCATTCAATGCTCCATGAATTGCTCCATCCTTCTGTTATAGGGGAGCTTGTCTTTGTAACAGAGATAGCCGTGCCGTTAGCCAGCAACTCATTTTTTATCATCATATAATTCTTGTCTGATTGCCCTTCTGTAAAATGATAAACAAGATTATTTTTTGCATAACCCACCTGGCGGTCCTGTGCCTTCTGTATCTGCTGCCGAACGATAATTGTAGCGATAATTAATACAATAGCGAATGAAAATTGGGTAACGACTAAAATCTTGCGCGGCGTTATTAATGCTTTGGCTGATTTTATATTTCCCTTCAACACCAATGCCGGCCTGAATGAAGAAAGAAAAACAGCAGGGTAACTTCCTGCAAGCACCCCTGTAAGGACAATAAAAGCAGTTACTGCTATCCAAAAAAACGGGTCACTGAAATCAAGAAATAATTTTTTATCAACGAGGTGATTAAATGATGGTAAAGTCAGGTGAACAATAACCAGGGCGATTACTCCTGCGATGGATGCAAGCAATACAGACTCTCCTAAAAATTGGGTGATCAATGATTTTTTCTGCGCACCAACTACTTTGCGAATGCCGACTTCTTTCGCCCTCTTCTCGCTTCTTGCCGTGCTAAGGTTCATAAAGTTGATGCAGGCGATTAGTAAAATAAACCCGGCGATGATGCTGAATAAACGGACGATTTCAATTCGGCCACCTGTTTCTTTTCCATTTTCAAATGAGCTATGTAATCTCCATCGGCTCATCGGGTACAAAAAGGCCTCCATTTTCGGATCTTCCTTATCATATTTGGCCCGGATTGTTTTTATTTTCGATTGGATGGATGCAAGCGAACTTTCTTTTTTCAACAATACATAAGTAAGGGGGGAGTTGTTGCTCCAGTTATTATCTTCATTGCCCTTTATACGTAAGAAAGATGCAGGCAGTAAAAACTCAAATTGAAACTGGCTATT
>JAFDYH010000221.1:0-4598 GCA_018267535.1 Bacteroidota bacterium | reverse complement strand
GCAGAAAACGTAAATATGTCGAGGAAACTGGAATCAACAATACTTCCCCTGCCATAAAATTTTTTTTCTCCTACATCAATTTTAACCGGGGGCATAAAGATTACCCTTGTTGTCTTTTCCACTTCAGGATAATCCTGTGCAATGGCTGCAGCCATCGGGAATGGTGTATTTTTCCAGCAATCGGTTTGACCGTTTATTGTATAACGGTTCCATACCTGGTAAATCCGGTCCCCTTTAGTATGAAAATTATCATAGGACACTTCGTGTTGTATCCATAACAAAATCAACATAGCAGCGGCCATACCAATAGCGAGACCTGTGATATTAATAAAAGAAAAACTTTTCTTTCTTACCAGGTTTCGCCACGCGATGATGAAAAAGTTTCTAAGCATGTGGGTTGCTTTATAATATAGAACGATTTAAGTCGGCCCAACCTCCATCTCCCTCTCCAAAAAGGAGGGAGCGGTTCTGTATACCTTTAATCAACAGTATTATCTTTCATTTCATCTTTAGTTCTTTGTTCACCACTTTCGGAAATAATTACTACTAATAATATTTCCGAAAAGTCATGGCTGTGCCCAGATGGCCTCCTCTTTTGGAGGAGGTCGGGAGGAGGTTGCTACTCTGTCCTCAACGCTTTTACCGGGTTTCCCATTGCTGCTTTTATAGCCTGGAAGCTTACTGTTATCAATGCAATCATTACGACCAATATTCCTGCGAAAGCAAACATCCACCAGCTCAATGTTATCCGGTACGGGTAATTTTCCAGCCATTTATTAGCGGCTATCCATGATAGGGGTATTGCTACCAGGAGCGAAATAATGACCAGTTTTAAAAAATCTTTTGATAAGATAGTTGCCACACCACTGACAGACGCACCCAATACTTTGCGGATACCGATTTCTTTTGTTCTTTTTTCTGCAGCTAAAACCGATAAGCCAAACAATCCAATACAGGAAATGAATACGGTCAATATGGCGCTGAACAGCATAATCTGTTTCCACTTATTCTCTGCTTCATAACTTTTCAGATTTTCCTGGTCTACGAACTTGTAAGAATAAGGCGATATCGGAAATAAATTTTTAAATGTCTTTTCAATGTAATGCAGCGACGCTGTTTCGCTGCCGGGTTTTATTTTAATAAACATTTTTCCAAAACCATTACCCGGTTTCATTGTAAATAATTGCAGGCCTATCTTTTGGGTTAATGACTGGTAGTGATAATCTTTTACCACACCAATTACGGTATACTTCTCATTATTGTTATACCAGAAGTTGACTTCCTGCCCGATTGGATTTTTCCAGCCCGCTTTTTTTGCAAAGCTTTCATTTACTAAAACAGAGTGCGTGGAATCTGATGGAAAGTCAGGAGAAAAATTACGGCCTTGTACTATTTGCAGTTTAAGCAAAGGCAAATAGGATTCGTCAATCGTTTCGTAGGTGAATTGAATCTCCTTATCACTATTTACTCTTGCGCTTGTTCCCCACATTCCGGCATTTTTTGGGGCAACAGCTATGATTCCCGGATTTTTTAATAATTCATTTTTAAATAAAAAAGCTTCGTTTCGTTTCATTCCCCATTTTTCAACAGTAACCAAATTAGTATCATCGTATCCTGTTTTTTGCGTTGTGAGGTAGTTGAACTGAAAAAAAATTGTAATTGTTGCAATGATTAAAAAAGAGGCAAGGACGAACTGCAAGACCACCAGTGATTTTTGCAGATAATTTTTACCGGCTAAAATAAACCGGCTGTATAAAGTCTGCACCGGGTTATATTTTGATAATACAAGTGCCGGGTAAAAACCAGCGAGTAAGCCAGTAAGCAAAAACAGGAGTATATAGCCGCCGATTAATTTTATATCCAATAGGTAGGAGAGTGAAAGCGCTTTATTGGAAAGTGTATTGAACACGGGTAAGATAAGTTGTACGATGCCGATTGCAAGAATGAAAGCGAAAAGACAAAGAATAAATGATTCACCAAGGAACTGCATTATTAATTGTTTCCTTTCTCCGCCCACTACCTTTCGTATACCGATTTCTTTCGCCCGTTTTACAGAGCGGGCAATGGTAAGATTAATAAAGTTGATACAGGCGATCAACAAAATGAAAATGGCTATACCGCTTAAGATGTAGGAATAAGTTGGGTTACTGCTATCTACCAGGCCATTATCCGCACCCAGTTCTTTATTGAGGTGCATATCCAGGAAAGGCTGAAGAAAATAAACAGCTTTATCCTTGAAATCATATTTTTCAGCCATCATCTTAATAGTGGCAGCCGCATCTGTTTCGTACACCTTCTTCATTTTGGCTTCCACTGCTTTGTTGTCAGCACCCGGATTCAATACCACAAATGTATTCATGAAAAAGTTGAACCAGTTTTCGTTGTTCGCTTCATCTTCCTTTGAAACTTTTATCGGCATCAACACATCAAACTTAATGGAAGAATTTTGCGGACATTTTTTAGCCACACCAGATACTATATACGAATCGAATTTTTCTTCATTCCTGAATAAAAGAGTTTTACCCAATGCGTCTTTTGTTCCGAATTCTCTTTTTGCCATATCTTCTGATATAACTACGGCATTTGGTTCTTTTAGTGCTGTTTTGGGATTGCCGCTTAATAATGGAAAACTGAAAGCGGAGAAGAAAGAAGAATCTGCATAAAACACTTCCTGGGATTTAACTTCTGTCCCGGTTTTTAAATCCAGGTTATTTTGCTGATAGCGTACAAAACTTTTTATTTCTGGAATATTAGCTGCAAATTTTGGCCCCTGGAAATAGCCGGAAAAACCATTGATACTTCCAACACTGCCATCGGGTTTTATAGTTTTGTTTACTACCCGGTACACCTGCCCGATACCTTTATGAAAACGGTCATAACTTATCTCGTCTTTTACATATAGCATGATCAGCATGGCGCAGGCAAGGCCGAGGCTCAATCCAGCTATATTAATAAAGGAGTAAACCTTGTTGCGGCGCAGATTGCGGAAAGCAGTTTTAAAATAATTTCTGAACATATTCTTTTGTTTGGCTAAGTGACTATACTGTTCTGCCTGGCAGACTGTCAATTAATTTCAACCCTCGTGCCAGTGCTGAAAAGCCTGCAAGTCAATGCGTACGGACGAGATCAACTTCGGGTGTGTACGAAATTGAACGTAGACTGTACGAAAACGGACAGTAGCCCTCTTTTCCTGATTCGTTAAGTGGTAAAGCTAAAATCGCTTTTGTTACGGCACTTTCTTTTATCCTGGCAGTTAGCTTCTTCGACTTTTCCCACTTGACGTTTCATTTATACTCAGGCTACTCAGTTCTCAAACTTTTCACCGGGTTTGCCAACGAGGCCTTGATGGCATGGTAACTTACGGTTATTAAAGCAATAATAATTGCCAAAGAACCCGCAGCAAAAAATATCCACCATCCGATTTGAATCCGATAAGCAAAGTCCTGTAACCATTTATTCCCGGCCCACCATGCAATTGGAGAAGCGATTAATATACCTGTCAATACAAGGCTGATAAATTGTTTTGAAATCAATAAAGTGATATTGGCTGCATTGGCGCCAAGAATTTTTCGGATACCAATTTCTTTTGTCCGCTGAACAGTTGTAAATGCGGCTAAAGCAAACAAGCCTAAACAAGCAAGTGCAATAGCTAAACCAGAAAACAAGGCAAAAAGACTGGCCGTTCTTTGTTCTGTTTTATACAAAGCATTAAAATCATCATCCAGGAAATGATAATCAAAAGGACGCCAGGCCACCCGCTCTTTCCATGTTTTTTCAAGGCCTGCTAAAACAGAAGCGATATTATTGCCTTTTACTTTGATAAAAAGCTGTCTTACCATGGATGTATCCAGGTACAAAGCCATTGGCCCGATTGGATTATGCAGGGATTCGAAATGAAAATCCTTTACAACGGCAATCACCTGGCCTGCTGCCCCTTTTCTAACGGTCTTGCCTATTGCCTGTTCAGGTGTCCATCCGAATTCTTTAGCAGCTTTTTCATTTAAAATATAGGTGTTCCGGTAATTTTTATAATCATCGGCTGTATCCTGCAGGGTAAAATCTGAAACCATAAAATCCCTTCCTGCAACCAACTGCATACCTGTTGTTTTTATAAAATCCAGGTCAACCGGCATTGCTTTAATAGATATTTCTTTACTGCCCGTTCCGTTATCAGCGGTAAGTCCATCGCTCCATTGTACAAATGCAGGTGCATCATAAGCGCCGCTTACACTTTGTACGCCGCTATTCAATTCCAACGCTTTTTTAAGGGGATAATAAATGGATCGTGTTTTACCATCCACCGGTAAAACCACTACCTGCTCCCGGTCATAACCCATTTCTTTATGTTGTATAAAAGAGACCTGTTTTAATACAACGATTGTAGCAATAGCAAGAAATACCGAAACAACAAACTGGAAAACGATCAGCGATTTTCTTAAGCTCCCTCCTGCTGAAGAGATGCGAACCCCTGATTTCAGAATACCGGCAAGCCCGGAATTACTTAATACAAAAGCAGGGTAAGCCCCGGCTAATAAACTTATCATAACTCCAAGTAGTATTAAACTTATCAAGAATATCGGCCTGAAAAGGAGAGAAGC
>JAFDYH010000220.1:13839-18419 GCA_018267535.1 Bacteroidota bacterium | reverse complement strand
GCGGAAAGGCAATCAGCACTTCAGCGGATATAAAAGTGAGTGGTAATGAAAATGGATACATAGTAGTTGTTGTTGGTTCAGGCTTATATCATTTTAGTGAAAAATAAGAGTATTAACCCGGCGCCGTACTCCTGCAAGGATGCTTTCATTGCGTCGCTACTGATAGCTACCGGAACGTATACTTTCCGTAATCCTATCTGATCTCTTCAAAAGTTATTATGAACTGATAAAACTAATAAAATGAAACCCTTTGTGTATTCCTTGCTTCTAACGTTTACATTGTTTGCTGCCTGCAACAATAGTTCTGATACTACTCGCACTACCGCGTCCGATTCGTCTGCTGCGGCAACGTCCGCAACAGATCCAGTGAAAGACTGGAAATTCGGGGTCGCACTCTGGACATTTCACACGTTTAACTTTCCTCAATCATTGGATAAAGTGGATAGTTCGGGCTTGAAATACATTGAACCCAATACATTCCAAAAGGCCGGTCCTGAATTAAAAGATTCACTTATTCTTCAACTTTCTCCATCGGGTATTGAGAAATTGAAATCAATGATTCCTGCCAAAGGCCTTACCTGCGAATCTATTTATATTGTTGGTGATTCCACGATTCAATCGTGGAAGAAGCAATTTGATATTGCAAAAGCATTGGGTGTACAATTTGTTACTACAGAGCCGCCATTAAATATGTGGGATAGCATTGATAGCCTGGCAGGAGTATATGGAGTTAAAGTAGCAATACATGAACATTGGAAAGGGGTAAGCAAATACTGGAACCCCGATACAGTGCTGATGGCTATAAAAGGTCATCCGAACTTTGGGGCCTGCGCAGATTTGGGGCATTGGCCAAAGAGTGGCATCGATCCTGTTGAGGCCGTTAAAAAACTGAGCGGGCATATCATCGGTATTCACCTGAAAGATATTGCAGCCTTCAATGATCCCACGTTGAAAGATGTTCCGGTGGGTACAGGTGTCGTCAATTTTCCTGCTGTTTTTGCCGAGTTAAAGAAGCAAGGGTTCAGAGGCCATATTTATATTGAAAGAGATGCTGAAGATCAGCCAAGCAATCTTCCTTCCGTAATACAGACTGTCAAATATTATAATGAACAGATCAGCAAACTAAAATAATTTGAATTCCGGAGGAATCAGTATGATAACTCACAGTGTTTTTTTTAAATTAAAATATCCCGCAGCTTCGCCTAAGACGGGCAATTTTTTTGCAGCCGCAAAGGAATTGTCATCAATACCGGGTGTTCAGAATTTTAAAGAGGTGAGGCAAACAGGGAAAAAGAATAATTATGACTATGGGTTGATCATGGAATTTAACAGCCAGGAACTTTATGATCAATATAATAACCATCCCTTACATACGCAGTTTATAGAACAATACTGGATACCAGGGGTAACCGAATTTATGGAGATTGACTATGAATAGTGCATGTTATCTGTTGAAATGTTCATTCCCGATAATAAATACCGGCAGTATTATTCTTAAGACTGGGATGCTTTTATGTCAAGACAGTACATGACAGTTACGCCTGTGGTGGATTCTATATTTGATAGGATTGCTTTCATGTATTGAAAAGATTAACGGATGCAGATTATACTCGGAATTATTTTTCATTTTATCGGTGGCTTCGCTTCTGGCAGTTTTTACATGCCATACAAAAAAGTGAAAGGCTGGCATTGGGAAAGTTACTGGATCATTGGTGGTTTATTTTCTTGGTTGATTGTACCCCCTTTGGCTGCTTATCTTACTGTTCCCGGTTTTGCAGATATTATAAAGAACACGCCATGGGATGTTATTAAATATACCATACTATTCGGTGTGTTATGGGGTATTGGTGGGTTAACTTATGGTTTAGGTGTTCGGTATCTCGGTATGTCACTGGGTAATTCAATTGTACTGGGCTTTTGTTCCGCATTTGGTGCATTGGTTCCTTCAATTTATTATAATTTTTATCCGGCAGAAGGGAAAACAACATTCAATGATTTGTTGACAACATCCTGGGGCCGCATTGTATTTGCCGGTATTATCGTTTGCCTGTTTGGGATTTATATCTGTGGACGTGCCGGCATGTTAAA
The DNA here is from genome assembly GCA_018267535.1 of Bacteroidota bacterium. GTDB lineage: Bacteria > Bacteroidota > Bacteroidia > Chitinophagales > Chitinophagaceae > JAFDYH01. Next base: position 16,331 of record JAFDYH010000220.1, on the reverse strand, counting down.
AGAAAACGAATTGCCTGAAGAAGAAAAAAAGAAATCAGTTGCAGAATTTAGTTTGACGAAGGGATTAATCGTTGCGATCATATCCGGTATACTTAGCGCTTGTTTCAACTTTGGTATTGAAGCGGGTAAGCCAATGGCAAATGCTGCTGTAGCTGCGAGGTTCAATCCGCTATACCAGAACAATGTAATTTATGTTACCCTCTTATGGGGTGGGCTGGCGACAAACTTTATATGGTGTATGATTTTAAATGCAAGGAATAAATCCTTTGGAGATTATACAAATAACAAAACACCCCTTGCAAAAAACTATTTGTTTTCAGCGTTGGCTGGAACAACCTGGTTTTTGCAGTTTTTCTTTTATGGCATGGGTGAAAGTAAACTGGGAAATGGGGCCAGTAGCTGGATATTGCATATGGCATTCATAATACTTGTTGCGAATCTTTGGGGCATTGCTTTAAAAGAATGGAAAGGTGTAAGCAAAAAAACAAAAACAACTATAACCATTGGCATATTGACAATTATTGCATCTGTATTACTGGTGGGATATGGTAATTCTTTGAAATAGTCTGAACCATGATTTATGAGAGTAATGGGATTAATAAGATAGCAGCTTGATCCCACAAATCCAATAAATCCTAGAAATTCCGGTTCAGGGAACAAAAAAATATTTTTAACCATGAACTTGACTATTCAATTCAAACATGTAAGTTACTTATGGGATGAAGCAAAAGCGGCTGCGCTTGCAGGTGATGAAGTTGCACTACTCGTCTATCGCTCTAACTTACTGGGTGCAGATCTTCGGCTGACCAATTATGGCGGCGGAAATACATCCTGCAAGGCGATGGCGAAAGATCCATTGACCGGAAAAGAAGTAGAAGTAATGTGGGTGAAAGGAAGTGGCGGTGACCTTGGTACGATGAAGCGTAATGGCCTTGCTGCATTATATGTTGATCGTTTACGGGCATTGACAAATGTCTATCGAGGTATTGAGCACGAAGATGAAATGGTGGAGTTGTTCAATCATTGTATTTATGATTTGGCATCAAAAGCACCATCTATTGATACCCCTTTGCATGGTTTTCTTCCATTCAAACATATTGATCATTTACACCCTGACGCTGCAATTGCAATTGCAGCCGCGAAAGATGGTAAAAAAATAACACAGCAACTATTTAACGGAACAATTGGTTGGGTGGAATGGCAAAGGCCCGGCTTTGATTTAGGATTGAAACTAAAAGCATGTCTGGACGAGAACCCGGGTATCCGTGGAATTATGTTAGGTTCTCATGGATTATTCACATGGGGCGACACAGCCTATGAAAGTTATATTAATACACTGGAAGTAATAGAACGCTGTGCCCAATACCTGGAAGATAATTATGGGAGGAAAAGGCCTGTATTCGGCGGACAAAAAATTAAATCATTGGCTAAAGAGGATAGGTTAAAAAAAGCAGCTCAACTCGCTCCTTTGCTAAGGGGATTTTGTTCCTCAAAAACAAGGATGATTGGCCATTTTACAGATGATTACCGTGTGTTGGAGTTTATCAATTCGAATGATCTTGACCGTTTGGCGCCAATGGGTACAAGCTGCCCGGACCATTTTTTACGCACAAAAATTTCTCCGCTTGTTCTAAATCTTTCATCCGATGAAAACGGGAATGATACAAAAGCTATAAAAGAAAAGATAGCGCCATTATTTGAGGCATATAGAAAAATGTATTCTGATTATTATGAAGCTTGTAAGCATCCTGATAGTCCTGCTATACGGGATGCAAACCCTGTAATTATTCTATATCCCGGTGTTGGTATGTTTTCTTTTGCAAAAGATAAACAAACAGCAAGAGTAGCGGCAGAATTTTATACAAATGCGATCAATGTAATGAAAGGTGCGGAAGCGNNGAAGCGGTAAGTGAATACACATCGTTGCCGAGACAAGAAGCTTTTAATATTGAATACTGGTTATTGGAAGAGGCGAAACTGCAACGTATGCCGAAGCCAAAAGCATTAAGCGGAAGAGTAGCATTGATAACAGGTAGTGCAGGCGGTATTGGAAAAGCAATTGCAAAAAGATTTGCTGAAGAGGGAGCATGTGTTATCATTAATGATATAAATGAAGAACGCATGCAAGGGGCAATGCAGGAGTTTCAAAAACAATTCGGTAAGGATACGGCGTCATCTGCAATATTGGATGTAACGAATAATGATACGATTGAGAAAGCATTTGCAACTGCAGCATTGGCTTTTGGCGGTATTGATATTATTGTAAACAATGCCGGAATCAGTATTTCAAAAGCAATTGCAGAACATACTATAGAAGATTGGGATAAGCTATATGATATCCTGGCAAAAGGCCAGTTTGTAGTTTCAAAATACGGCGTTGAAATAATGCGTAAACAAGGTTTTGGCGGCGATATATTGAATATTGTTTCAAAGAACTCAGTTGTTGCTGGCCCTAATAATACCGGTTATGGATCAGCGAAAGCGGCACAGGC
>JAFDYH010000220.1:0-13764 GCA_018267535.1 Bacteroidota bacterium | reverse complement strand
AGTAATATATGGGCAGGCGGATGGGCTGAAGGTCGAGCTAAAGCATATGGTATCACGGTTGAGGAACTCCCGGCTTATTATGCTAAACGGACTTTATTAAACGAAACAATTTTACCGGAAGATATTGCCAATGCCTGCTTTGCTTTTGTAGGCGGGTTGCTGAATAAATCGACTGGAAATACATTGAACGTAGATGGGGGAGTAGCGGCGGCATTTTTGAGATAATTGTCTGAACCGGGATTTGAGGGATTAAAGGATTTTTAGGATAAGCTTCTCATGATTGGCATTTAGCTTAAATACAAAAGCGGGGTAAAAATTTTTACTACATTGATTTAAAATTTTTCGCTTGATCTTTGCACTCTTTGCGTGAAACTTATTTTTCAATAAATAGGAGACTATGCCGCGTATTGCTTTTAAAATGAAATTATTTAAAGGGCAGGAAGCAGAATACGCAAAACGCCACAATGCGATATGGCCTGACTTAAAAGTATTATTAAAGAAAGCAGGTATAAAAGAGTATTCAATTTTCTTGGATGAGGAAACAAATATTCTTTTTGGTTATTTGACTATTGACAACCCGGAGGAATTAGATAAACTACCCGCTGACCCTGTAATGAAAAAGTGGTGGGCTTTTATGAAAGACATTATGGAGGCCAATCCCGATAACTCACCAGTAAGCATTCCTTTAAAAGAAGTTTTTTATTTACCTTAAAGCAGGATCAAAACGATTGGTATGCAGATAGATAAATACAAAATTGAAGAACATAATACGTTTTTGCAGAAAGATCATCAGCGAAAGCTTGATTTCATTGCTGCGGATATAAAGGATATAAGTGGGTTGTTGCAGAAATTAATAGAATTCCAGGTGGCAATTCCTTCCTGGGCTCTGGGAACGGGTGGTACAAGATTTGGCCGTTTCAGTGGCGGTGGTGAACCCGGAAACCTGGAAGAAAAGATTGAAGATATTGGATTGCTTCATTCATTGAACAAATCAAGCGGCGCTATTTCATTACATATTCCCTGGGATATTCCTGAAAATGCAACACATATAAAGGCGCTGGCTGCACAGCATCAATTAAAGTTCGATGCAATGAACTCAAACACCTTTCAAAACCAACCCGGTCAAAAATTGAGTTATAAGTTTGGTTCTATGCAGCATGTTGATAAAGCTGTTCGGAAGCAAGCAGTTGATCACAATATCGAAGTAATAAAGTATGGGATTGAATTAGGCTCTGAATCATTGACAGTTTGGTTAAGTGATGGAAGTTGTTTTCCCGGTCAGTTGAATTTTAGAAAAGCATTTCAGAATACTTTGGAAAGTTTACAGGAAGTGTATAAGGCATTACCGGATCAGTGGAAAATGTTCGTAGAGTATAAGGCTTTTGAACCTAATTTTTACTCAACAACCGTAGGGGATTGGGGTCAATCATTATTATATACCTCTAAGCTGGGGAAGAAAGCGTATACGTTGGTTGATCTTGGCCATCATTTGCCCAATGCAAATATTGAACAGATTGTCGCTTTATTATTAATGGAAGGGAAATTGGGTGGTTTTCATTTTAATGACAGTAAATATGGCGATGATGATCTCACTGTTGGAAGTATAAAGCCTTACCAGCTTTTCCTGATATTTAATGAACTCGTGGAAGGAATGGACGCAAAAGGAATGAACCATGCTAACGACCTCGGCTGGATGATTGATGCAAGCCATAATGTAAAAGACCCGTTGGAAGATTTATTACAGTCTGTTGAAGCGATAATGATTACGTATGCGCAGGCTTTATTAATCGATCGAAGAAAATTAAGCGATGCACAAATGAATAATGATACAGTAGCCGCACAGGAAATATTGCAGCAGGCGTTTCGCACAGATGTGAGGCCATTGGTTGCAGAAGCAAGATTAAGAAGTGGAGGTGCCCTGGAACCTTTGACATTATTCCGCACTGAAAAAGTAAGGGAGAAGCTTATTAAAGAAAGAGGATCTAAAACTGTTGCAACAGGTTTATGAATAAGGTACCCGTGATTTTAATCCTTGATGTAGGTAAAACCAATAAAAAGATATTACTGTTCGATGAGCAGTATAAATTAGTTTTCGAAGAGAATAAGCAATTTGAGGAAACAAAAGATGAGGATGGGTTTCCCTGCGATGATGTAAGATTGTTGACGAGATGGGTGAAAGATTCCTTTGAACGATTTATAAATGAAGAACGGTTTGAAATAAGGGCTGTTAATTTTTCTGGCTACGGCGCCAGTTTTGTATATATAGATGAAGATGGTAAAGTCTCACTTCCGTTGTATAATTACCTAAAGCCATTTCCTGGTTCTTTAAAAGAAAAATTCTATACTGCTTATGGCGGTGAAAGTATTATGTCCCGGCAAACTGCTTCACCGGTATTAGGGCATTTAAATTCAGGTCTTCAGATATATCGTTTAAAGAATGAGAAACCGGAATCATTTTCGCAGATCAGGTATGCTTTACATCTTCCGCAGTATTTAAGTTATGTATTGGCACATCATGCAGTATCGGATATTACCAGCATCGGTTGCCATACATTGCTTTGGGATTTTGATAAGAAAAAGTATCACCGATGGGTACACGAAGAAGGGATAGCAGAAAAGTTGGCACCTGTTGTAAATGCAGATTCTGTTGCGGGATATATTAATAAAACAATTCCTGTCGGCACCGGTGTCCATGATAGTTCATCAGCATTGATTCCATATCTCGCCTCTTTTCATGAACCATTTATTCTTTTGTCAACCGGTACATGGTGTATCAGTTTAAATCCCTTCAATAATATTCCATTAACCGATGAAGAGTTGAAACAAGATTGTCTTTGTTATTTAACGTATAAAGGCGAACCTGTGAAGTCTTCCCGGTTGTTTGCAGGCAATGAACATGAGCAGGAAATAAAGAGATTGGCTTCTTATTTTAATAAGCCGGGCGATTATTATAGGGGTGTTCAGTACGATCCTGTAATAATAAAGAAGTTAAATGGCAAACGGAAAATTGATACTGGCCTGTTTCAGCCTGGTCAATCAGCATTTTCGGAAAAAGATTTATCATCTTTCATAAGTTACGAAGAGGCTTATCATCAACTGGTACTGGATATTATTCAGCAACAGGTTAAATCAACAAAACTTGTTTTAAAGGGAACGCAAGTAAAAAAGATTTTTGTTGACGGAGGCTTTAGTAAGAATAGTATATACATGCACTTGCTTGCAGAGGCATTTCCGGATTTGGAAATTTATGCGGCATCCGTACCACAAGCCTCCGCTATTGGCGCTGCAATGGCGATTCATTCCTATTGGAATAGATCGCCCCTTCCTTCAGAAATTGTTAGTTTGAAAAAATTCAGCAGGTAATCAATAAATATACTTCATGATCTTAGCGGCTTCGGGGTAAGCATTTTGGATCAGTAATCCTGAATAATATTTTCTACGAAGGCGCAAAGGACACTAAAAATTATACTTTGAAACCAGGAATCGGTTCGTCTATAGAAACACTGACGGGGGAAAACCATTTCGCTCCTTCCGGTGTCATATATGCGCAATCTTCGAGGCGCACACCAAATTCACCATAGATAGAAATGTTGGGTTCAACGCTGAAACACATACCAACCTGCAAAGGCAGTTTATTTCCTTTTACCATGTTTCCCCATTCATGCCCGTCCATACCAATACCGTGGCCTGTGCGATGAGGTAAGCCCGGAATTTTATAATCCGGACCGAAACCGGCATCAACAATTACTTTACGTGCGGCGAAGTCAACATTTTCGCATGGGCTTCCCAGTTGGGCAGCAGCAAAGCCGGCAGACTGCGCTTTCTTTTCCAAATCCCATATTTCACGCTGGCGTTTTGTTGGTTCAGCGCCGAATACAATGGTACGGCTGATATCAGAAGAATACCCCTCTACCTGGCAACCGCCATCCATCAAAACAATATCTCCTTTCTTCAAGCGCCGTGGCTCTATACTTCCGTGCGGATAGGCGGATGCCTCACCAAAATTTACGTCAATACCACCGGCAGCGCCCAACTTTGCATGAGCTTCTTCAGTTATTGCAGAAAAATCTCCTTTCGACATTCCTTCATGCAACAATGAAATCCCAACTTTGTAAGCAGCTATAGTTATATCGTTTGCTTTTTGCATCAGCGCCAATTCTGCAGCTGATTTTATAAGCCGGCAAGGCATTGTTACCTGGTCGCCATTTACGTAATTCAGGTTCGACGCTTCTTTCCGTATTCCATCGAATACAAAAAAGCGGAGCCGTTCTTCCATACCAATATTACCGGTTTTGATACCATAGTCTTTAAATAAACCGGCTACTTGTTTATAAGGGCTTTCATGCTCTTCCCATGTCCTTACTTCTTTCCCGATTTTTATCAATTGCCGCAATCTTTCTGCTTCGAAGGCAGGGCTCACATATTTTACTTCACCACGAGCAGGTATAACGGCTACCATTGTACGCTCGCTGGGCCACCAACTAATGCCTGTAAAATATTTCAAAGAAGTACCGGAGTCCAACACCAGCGCTTCCATCTTATTTTCCACCATTAACCGTTGCACTTTTTCTATCCGCGATAAACGTTCCTGTAGGGAGATCGGAACAACATCGTCGGTCATTGGTTTCAGGTTATCCAATATAGTTCCTTTGGGTATAGATGAAGATGTTGTAAAGGAGGATAAACCTGAAAATAGTGTAGCGCCTGCTGCGGCACTACCTGCTGTGCGGAAAAAATCTCTTCTTTTTAAGCTCATATGAAGGAGAATTAAATGTTGTAAATAGAAATCGATATCGCTAAAGTTAGGAATGCTTCAGCAGAAAGCAATAGCGGCTATGAACGTGTTTTTATCTTTTATGAACCAAGCTGAATTGCTACTATGAAACTTTTGTTGCGTCGCACTCGTCAGGTTTCTGTTTTTTATTCAGCATGACCTGATCATCTTAATCGAATATGACAAACCCAATTATGGCTATTGCATTAGTTGAATTCTTAGTTAACACTCTTTAGAACTTCTAATTGAATAAAGAATCTTCGAAATTCGGGGGCTTTGCATAGGCAGCCTTCTCCTGAAGGAGAAGGCCGGGGATGAGGCCATCTTACCACGGCATCGAAAAAGTTTTTACAAACGTAAAGCATTTCATCGCTTCAATTACTCCTTCTTTAATTCCCAGCCCTGAATCTTTAATACCACCGAAAGGAGAACTTTCAATACGATAACCGGGTACTTCATTAATGTTTACTGTTCCCACTTTTAATTCTTTTACAAACCGGATTGCATTTTCCATATTGTTGGTAACAATACCGGAGGACAAACCGTAGGCGGTAGAATTGGATAATGCTATGGCATCGTCTATATTTTTAAACGTAAGTATCGGCGCCAATGGCCCGAATGATTCATAAACGACCATGTCTGCATTGCGGGGTACATCCACTATAACGGTTGGTTCGAGTAATGCGCCTTTTCTTTTTCCTCCCAATATAACTTTGGCTCCTTGCTCCACAGCTTTATTTACTACTCCTTCCAGGTAAATGGCAGAGGCTTCGTCAATCACAGTTCCAACTTTTGTATCAGGGTCAGCGGGATCACCGCTGGTATATTCTTTTGCTTTTTCAACAAACTTTTTTATAAACTCATCTTTGATTTTTTCGTGAACCAATATTCTTTTTACGGCTGTACAGCGCTGGCCACTATTGCGGAATGATCCTTCTGCTGCGAGTAAAACAGCTTTGTCCATATCGGCATCATCCATTATGATTACAGGATCATTACCACCTAATTCGAGGATGACTTTTTTATAGCCTGCAGAAGCAGCAATTTTTTTACCTACGGCCACACTTCCTGTAAACGAAACGATTTCTACCCTTGGATCTTTAATCAGCGGTTCAGCGATTTCGTTTGTAGGTCCCAGTAAGGTACTGAGCATATAATGAGGCAGTCCTGCTTCATATAAAAGCTCAGTTAGTTTTATTGCTGTCAGTGGTGTTTTTTCTGATGGCTTTAAAATTACGGGTGTGCCTACAGCAATGGCAGGTGCAATTTTATGGGCTACCTGGTTGAGCGGGTGGTTAAATGGAGTGATGCAAACTGCTAATGATAAAGGCTCACGGAGCGTAAATATTTTTCTGGCTTTTCCTTGCGGAGAAATATCGCAGGAAAATATCTGACCATCATCTTTTAAACTTTCAATCGCAGCAAATAATAGCACATCATGTGCACGGCCTGTTTCATATCTTGCTTCACGTATTGCTAAGCCTGATTCAGCGCTTATAATCTGGGCAAACTCTTCTTTTCTTTCCAGTAAAAGCAACCTTGTTTTTTCTAAGATACTGTATCGGTCATAGCGGCTTAATTTCTGGCCACCTTTCAGCGCTTCTTCAATTGCTCTTGTCGCATCCGATGAGTTTGCTAATGTAACTGTACCCACTAATCTTCTGTCGTACGGACTGCGAACTTCCAATAATTTATCAGATTGAACGGGTTTGCCGGCTACATAGCTGGTAAGGTTCAACGCAGTTGTTCCGTTTGATGAGACCGGCTTTGCGGTTGGTGCAGATGCGCTCATAAATTAGAGATTAATGATTAATCAGATTATTGGTTCAAAAATTTTAAGCAATAGTTCCGTTAACGGTAAAATCAAAAATGTCAAAGTTGCGCGGATCGCCTGCTGCTTTGATCCTATATTCTTCATTCAAAGGATGAGATATAAGCATAGGTACCATTTCTTCGTAGCGGCCACCATGCGAACGCAAGGTTCCATCTAAGGCAGAAAGATCATGATACTTAGGGCGACGGCCTACAACCACATCTCTGCCGGATAAAACAACCAGGTCACCGATGCGATCTTCCGGTTGTTCTAAAACACGAACAGCTGTAGCCCGGTCGTATACTTCAGTAATACCTGGTTGAATCGTTAACCAATCTTTTACCGTATTTATTTTTGATTTGTCTTCCAGGTGTACAACTACATAAGAACCTAATGCACCATGATGTTTTACATAAGGGTCAGTAATGGGGCATATAACCCGGAACCCGTTTCCTCCAAACTGTGCCTCCAGCATATCTTCTACAAACAACACATTGGGTGAACCATCAGCTTTAATTTTTGCATTCATACCATGGTCAGCAGTTGCGCCTACTATAGAACCCAATTCTAACAAACGGCCTAGCTCTTTATCAATTGCCTCATAAAATGCCAGTGATTCTTCTGTTTCCGGTGAATAGGTATGCTGCATATAATCGGTGAGAGAGAGATAAAGGAAATCAGCCAATCCTTTTTCTATTAAAGCAACACCTGCACGCAATACAAAGAGGCTTGCTTCTGCACTATAGATTGCCGGGGTTTTTTGTCCAATCACTTCTTCTGCATTATCAATACCATGTGTTTCTTTTTTGGCAAGGTTCGCTTTTTCCGCAGAGAAAGCAATGCCGGTCATTTTATGAGAAAGAATATCCCGCAATTTTTCTTTTGCCGTTACCACTCCCAGTTTTCTACCCGCTTTTGATGCGGCAGCGAGGATCGTTTCTGCACGCAGGTATTCAGCGGAGTTCATCATCACTTCCTGGTCTTTCGCCGCATCATAAAAGAAATTGCCGCTGATGCCGTGAACTGCAGGCGATACACCGGTAACAATAGATGAGTTATTTACATTGGTAAAAGAAGGAAGGGCCCCCCGTACCATACCTCTGTAACCTTTAATAGTCATTTTCTTCAGGTTTGGCATACGGTCGCGGGCCATCGTTGCATCTATATATTCGTCGGCAGAACCATCAAGGCAAATAACGACTATTGGCTTTGCAGCAGGTTTATAAGTCTTGTTATTCGCTGAAAAAGCTTGTGTGGAAACAGAAGGCATGATTAATCGGTGTTTATAAATACTAAATAAATAATTTAGTAAAAGTAAACATATTTTATATCTCACCGGCTGAACCGGTATGATTTTTTAATTAATTTTTTATACTGTGTACACAGTTGAAATCCTGCTATAATATATGTGGAAACCAACCTCCTGCTATACTCTTCCGCTATTCCCGGCCTATAAGCTTAAAAAGGAATACAAAAGCAAAACCAATTCTTCTTTTCTTTAAAATTGAATAAACAGTTAAACAGGTTACATGTAAAAATTATTAATTCTGTGTCATTACCCGGACTTGTTCTTTTTTTTAATGATTAGCCCATGGATAGAGAAAGAAGAGTTGAAGTCGTTGTCGCATATTGAAAGACCCATACCCTGGAATCGCCAGGCAACAGATACCACAAAGAAGAATGGCATTTTCATTACTTCTGCATTACGGACGGTTACTGAAACAAAAAATTTTCAATTCTCTTACGGTAGGATTTGAGTAAAAGACAGGTGATGCAATCAATGGCCGTTTAGCGGTAAAATAGAGCGAAATACTTTTGTTTGCCCTATTATTTCCGCGCCAGGTGTAGTTGGAATTCAATATGGAAAATAGTTGCCTTTAATAAGTGTTAATTTGACAATTAAACCTAAATTGGTACTTCTTTAAAAGGAACCCAAATTATTTTATGAAACGTTTGCCTGTTCTACTGCTAAATGGATTTTTACTGGTTTTTTCATTTATGAATGCGCAGGAAAGGAAAGTTTTAATCGTTAATACCAAGGAACGGATAGCCGCTGTACAGCCCACTATGTGGGGGATATTTTTTGAAGATATCAACTTAGGTGCCGATGGGGGTATTTATGCAGAAATGGTAAAAAACCGATCTTTCGAATTTGCCAAACCGATGATGGGCTGGGCCATTTTGCAATCCAAAAAGGCCGACCCGCAACTGGCTGCGATGAACCCGCCTGTACTTGTAGTGAACAGGAGAGAGAATAATACTGCCAACCCAAGATACATAAGAGTAACGGTTAGCAATACCTCAAAAGGCGACCTTGGGCTAACCAATGAAGGTTTTCGTGGTATGGGCATAAAAAAGGGACTACGCTACGACTTTTCATTTTTATATCACCAGGAAACTGCGGGAATAAAAATGTATGCAGAGTTGACGGACAGTAACAATACTGTATTAGGGGGTACAGTAGTTGTTCCAAATGAATCGGGAAAGGATTGGCATAAGATGAGTGCAGGTTTTACTGCTAATGCTACGGTAATGAAAGCAAAATTAAATATTTGGTTTGAGGGTAATGGCGTGATTGACCTGGATATGATTTCATTATTTCCATCTGATACATGGAAAAACAGGCCTGGTGGAATGCGTGCAGATATGATACAGAAACTGGCAGACATGAAACCCGGGTTTATCCGTTTCCCCGGCGGCTGTATTGTAGAAGGCTTTAACCTGGAAAACCGTTATCAATGGAAAAAGACAATCGGGCCGATAGAAGAAAGGCAGTTAATTATGAACCGGTGGAATGCAGAGTTTGCTCATCGCCCGGCACCTGATTATTTTCAAACTTTCGGCCTTGGTTTCTTTGAATATTTTCAGCTGGCGGAAGATATAGGGGCATCGCCGCTGCCAATATTGAATTGTGGTATGGCCTGCCAGTTCAATTCTGCTGAAGTAGCAGCACTTAATGAGTTGGATCCCTATGTGCAGGATGCGCTGGACCTTATCGAATTTGCAAATGGAGATATAGCTACAAAATGGGGTAAGATTCGTGCTGACTTAGGACATCCATCACCCTTTAATTTGAAAATGATGGGCATTGGTAACGAAAACTGGGGCCCGCAATATGTAGAACGATTAAAGATTTTTACCAAAGCGATTAAATCAAAATACCCGGATTTCAGACTCGTAAACAGTTCCGGTTTTGCACCGGATGGAACATTGTTTAATTACCTGGATGATACTTTGCGTGCGATGCATGCCGATTTGATTGATGAACATTATTACCAGAAACCGGAATGGTTTTTTGCGAATGCCAGGCGCTATGATAACTATCCACGTAATGGGCCAAAGATTTTTGCCGGCGAGTATGCAGCTCAAAGCGATCATACGGTAAGCGTGAACAATAAAAATTGCTGGCTGACAGCTTTATCAGAAGCGGCTTTTATGACGGGATTGGAACGTAACGCAGCAGTCGTAAATATGGCTTCCTATGCGCCCTTGTTTGCACATGCGGACGGATGGCAGTGGACCCCGGATCTGATTTGGGTAAATAACCTGCAGTCCTACGGCACACCGGATTATTATGTTCAAAAATTATTTTCTGTAAACAAGGGCACAACAGTGGTCCCGGTTACTTTAAATAATGCAGTTGTGGCAGGACAGGATAGTTTATTTGCTTCTTCAGTTATTGATTCAGTTGCACATGAAATCATCATCAAGCTGGTGAATGCCTCCGGAAAAGAACAGGCAACTTTAATACAATTGAAAGGAGTTAAAAAAACTTCAAATGCGGGTGTTGCGACAGTATTAAGAAGTAATGACTTGTATAGTGTGAATTCTTTTGATGAGCCGGAAAAAATTTCACCAAGGGATGTACCGGTTCCTGTTAAAGGCAAGGAGGTTAATTTTGGGGCTGCCCCCTATTCATTAAGTATAATAAAAATAAAGTTGCTACGCTAGTTCGTTTGCGTCATTAACTAAAACAGTTGTTGATGGCTTTCTTCAGCCGGATGGCAGCTTACCAGCTAACCTGGTTACTTTGGCGAAAACATGACTGGAAATTTAAGTGCGGTCATTTTCAAACTTATTTCACTTTACCGATGGATATTTTTTCTTTAACGCCTGGAGCCTGTGAAATGCTGATGGAAATGCTAAAAAGGTGACCGGGCTTGGTAAAGAGGGAAAGTAGGAGCAGGCGATCAATGATTACCTGCTTTTTCAATGGCTTATTCAACAATGCTTACTACAGATTTCAGATTTTAAACCCGAGGGTAAGCACTACATTTCCTCCCATCCCTTTTATATCCGCATTTTTGTAAAGGCCGGACTGCAGGCGGTACGGGGAGTTGATATCTTTTTTTATGTTTTGTACATAAGCAAGGTCAATAAATATTCCCTTATTACGATAGCCTAAACCACCGGTTACCTGCAGCCAGTTTCCTTTTTCCCCATGGATATCTTTGTAAGGATTACCGTAGAAAGCGCCGCCGAGGCGAACCATATATTTGGTAAACTTTAGCTCACCACCAAGCCGAACATTAATAGCACCTTTATAGGCGTTATCAATAGCAGTATTCAATTCTTTCAGGTAGTCTTTCGTGCCATTGCCATTGTCTTGATTACCGGGATCAGTATGAAAAGAAGCGGATTTATAATTTACATATTCGATATCTGCTGTTATAAACCCTTTTTGTTGTGACACATCTTCTACTTCATGCAATACATAAGCAGCGCTGGCTATAATGCGATAAGGTGTAAAGAAAGTATACTTAAAATCGAGATTGCCACCCTGAAGATCGGTTGAGTTTTGCGTTAACAGCCCTTTGTAGTTTTCAGTGTTAGTTGTTACAGAGGAGGTATATTTATCTTCCAGGCTATAATAGGTAGGGGAGTGTACGGCAAGTCCGAGGCGTAGTGATTCCATGGGTTTAAAAATAATTCCAGCCTTAAGGTTAAGTCCTACACCTGAAGTTTTTAATTCTTCTGTATAGGCGGCATAGTCAAATTTATTATCCGGGTTATCAGTAGCATCAGCTTCAATAAATTCAGATGAGCGGTTATAATTCAGAAAGGGAACACCAAGGGTTATTCCATAGTAGAATTTATCACTCAGGTTCCCGGCGCCTGCAAAGGCCAATTCAGTAATACCGCCTTTTGCCTTAATTGTATTTTGCTGAAGCAGGCCGGTTGCTACAGGAGCTCGTGTTTGATATTGATAATTACCTGAACTTCCTCCACCCACAGTATCTATCCAGTATGTATTAAATGCCAGACTGCTTCCAAACGGGTAGTTAGAAGCTACACTATTTGCATCTTTATCTCCTTGTATTTCTTCCAAAAATTTTTGTGAATAGGAAGATTGGGTATTTAGTCCTTTATATTCAATATTGCTATTAAAGTTGGCTGTCCTGTTTACAGCAATACTGAATGCTGTGCCTCTTACTTTCCGGCCATTATTATTGGCTCCCCAGCCTAATACAAAGCCGGTTGTACCTAAATTAAAGCTTCCTTTATTACCGCTGGTTTTTGTATTGTAGTAAGTTGATTTATTATTAAGAAAACTGAAGCCGGGGGTAATTACAAAATCTCCTGTTTTATAAAACCCAAGCCCCGCAGGGTTAGTAAATGTTGCAGATACATCACCTCCCAGGGCGCCACTGGCACCGGCTATAGCCTGTTGCCGCGCCGTTCCATTCTGAGTTGTCCATGAATAACGTAGCGCATCAGCCGGTTCCTGGGCAAATAATTTAATTGAACAGGATAAAACGGTAACTATGAAAAATATTTTTTTCATTTTTTAAAATTGCAGGGTGAAAGTACTTGTATTTGTATAAAGCCGGCAGGATAGTATTCAGGAATGGCCCCCGGTTTTACAGGGGCCATTAATAATTTTTAAAATCTTCTTACCGGTGCGCTGCTGCCTGAGCTTGATGAACTGGAACCACCGCCAGAACTTGATCCGGATGATCGTGAGCCGCCGCTGTTACTATTATTGAAGTTAGAGCTATTGTTACTGCGGCTATAATTATCATTCGAATTAAAAGAATTGCGAAGGTAGTCGCCGGCACTGCTACGACTATTCCTGTAGTTGCTGTTATACCGGGTCGAATTAGTATTATTTTGATAGTTGTTGTTATAATCGAAGCGGCGATTGGTATAATTGCTGTTATTCAGCATATTATTGTTGTAAGTATTCAGGTTAAACATGCGCGGCCTGTTGGTTACTGTATAGCTGTTGTTATTATAATAGTTCGGATATTTTGACCCAACAATAATTGCCGGTGAATAATACGGGTTGTAAAACGAAGTATAATAAGGATTGTAATAATAGTTCCAATAAGATGAAGGGTTCCAGGGGTTGTTCCAGTACAAGCTATTATAGTAGCTATAACCACCATATCCGCCAAATCCATAAGAAAAACGGTCGTTGTAATAATAATCGTCAAGTTCAGACCATTGATACCTGTTCTTTACTTTCATTTGCAGGTAGCGGTCCCCGTAATAATCTTCCCCGTTATAGTAGCCGGGATCTTCTTCCTTATCTCTTGAAGACACATATTCTGCCTGGGGGCGCTGCGGTGAAAAATAAACATCATCAGGAGTTTGTCCGCTTTTATACGCAGAGGTACAACTTGTGATGCTGATCGTTACTGCAGATAATGCCAGAAGTAAAATTGATAGTTTCATGGCAAAATGGTTTTAATCGTTTAAAATTGAAGTTACTACTTTTACGCGACTTTCCGGAGGTAAACACACGGTACTCTTTTGACAATTGAGTACGCTGTAAAATTGCGTGTTTTGCTGTTAAGTAAATGATAAAGATTCACTGTTTTTTACGCTGGTTGTAAGGGTGAAAGCGATAGTTTTGCCGGCTCAAGCGATAAACTCAAACTGCCAGACTCATAGCTATACGGCATTGTTCGTCTTGCAGCATACAAGTAAAAGCTTACAAATTCTAAATATTTAAGGATAACAAAAATGGGCGAAATATGAGTAAAGAGATTACATCGAGAGCAGAAGATTATTCTCAATGGTATAACGACCTTGTCCTGAAAGGAGGATTGGCAGATTACTCTGCAGTACGTGGATGTATGGTTATAAAACCCTATGGTTTCTCCCTTTGGGAAAATATGCAGGCTGCGCTGGATAAAATGTTTAAAGATACCGGGCATACCAATGCCTATTT
>JAFDYH010000021.1 GCA_018267535.1 Bacteroidota bacterium | reverse complement strand
ACAATCCTCATTGAGAATTTCATAACTCCATTTGCCTGCATTTTCATGCAACTCTGTAAAAACGATGTCCAACCCATCCAGCGAACTACCACTCATGATACCAATAGCCCGATAAACCATAGGATTTTATTTCTGATTATAGATTCCAGATTTTAGTTTTGCCAAATGTAGTGAATGGATACTGTCTTTAGCGGCTAAATTATTCCGGGCAAAGTGCGTTAAGAACACCAGGCAAGCAACAATAACATATCCGACTAAAAAAAATCACAGGCATAAATATCTTTACGCAAAACCAAAACAATCAGAGCATATAATTAAATTGCTCTTATACTCATCATCCTTTTCAGAAACA
Organism: Bacteroidota bacterium; assembly: GCA_018267535.1. Classification (GTDB taxonomy): domain Bacteria; phylum Bacteroidota; class Bacteroidia; order Chitinophagales; family Chitinophagaceae; genus JAFDYH01. Next base: position 37,125 of record JAFDYH010000021.1, on the reverse strand, counting down.
CTTAGAATCAATATATATGGTCATCAACCTGAGCGAAAAGCGATCATTGGTCAGCAATTGGGTTGCGGAACTACGCAATATAGAAATCCAGAACGACCGGATGCGATTTCGCAGAAACCTGGAAAGAATAGCTGAAGCTATTTCCTACGAAATCAGTAAAGGGATGGAATATGAGGACAAGGAGATTGAAACGCCGCTGGGCACGGCTATTTCGAAAATCCTGAAAACCCAACCGGTACTGGCTACTATTCTGAGGGCTGGCCTGCCTATGCACCAGGGAATGCTTAACTATTTTGACAAAGCCGATAATGCCTTTATTTCAGCCTATCGAAAACACCATAAAGATGGTACTTTTGAGATCAGCCTTGATTATGTTTCCTGCCCCGACCTGGAAGACCGGATCGTTATCATTTCAGATCCTATGCTGGCTACGGGGTCTTCCTTAGTAAAAACCATCCAATACCTTAAGGATGAAGGGAATCCACGAGAAATTCATATAGTTTGTGCCATCGCCTGTACCGTTGGCATAGAATATGTAAAAAGAGAGGAGCCGTCTGTAATAATATGGTGCGGGGGTATTGATGATGAGCTAACAGCCAAAGGCTATATTGTTCCGGGACTGGGCGATGCCGGTGACCTCGCTTTTGGGTCAAAAATGCAGAGCTAAGCAGCTATCATTTATTTTCAGAAGTCTATATATTTTTTGTATTTTGGACATCCACCGTATAAATGATGAAGAAACTAATCTGTACATTGAGTATTTGCCTGTCGCTTGGGTTATGTGCAGTTGCGCAGGATCCTAATTTTTCGCAATTCTTTGCATCACCACTTACGCTAAACCCTGCTTTAACCGGTAAATTCGACGGGGTATACCGTGTAGCAGGTAACTACCGCAACCAATGGCCTACGATCAATAATGCTTTCAGAACTTATACAGCCTCTTTCGATATGGGAATTCTGAAAAACAGTATTCCTGAATTTGACCAGTTCGGTATTGGTTTTCTTGGTTTTGCTGATGACGCAGGTAATGGCGTTTTAAAGAATAATGCTTTCGCTATGTCGCTTGCTTATCATAAAGCACTGGATGAAGATGGCTTTCACCAGTTAGGGATAGGTTTTCAGGGTGCGTATGTGGGAAAGCGTTTAGATGTTACCAAAGTGACTTTCGAAGACCAGTTGACACCATCAGGTTTTACAGGCGCTACCAGCGAAGTTTTTCCGGGTCAAAAAGTGAGTGTTTCTTATTTTGATATGAATGCCGGCATTTTGTATAATGGTTCAACGAACGGGTATAATAATTTCTATGTCGGCGCTTCCATGTATCATATCAACCGGCCGAAAGAAAGTTTCCAGGATAAACAGTATTTCAATTTAAGTACAAGGTTGACTTTACAGGCTGGTGGAAAAGTTCGTGTGGGTGCCAACAATTATGTTCACATGAGTGCCAATTACAGTCGCCAGGCGAATGCCACCAACACAACAGTCGGTGGCGCCTATGCGCTGAATGTGAATGATAGTGAAGATAACCCAACCAACATTTATATAGGAAGCTGGTATCGCTTTGGTGATGCTATAATTCCTTATGTAGGGCTTGAGTTTGGCGAGTTTCATATTGGCGCAACCTACGATGTAAATATATCCAGCCTGAAACCCGGATCAAATATGCGGGGAGGGGCAGAAATATCACTCATCTATATCAAGAAGCCTACTGACCCGAATGCAAAGAAATTAAACTGTCCAAAATTCTGATGATTGCTTGCCAGATATAAAAAGCGCTCCCTTGCCGGAACGCTTTTTTAACTCCTTCTGAATATCCGAACAACCTGCAAAACCCTATGTATTGCTGAATGATCCCATCTCGTTGATTAGCCGTTTTCGTAAATACATTAAATAAGGATTATGCTTAAAAAAATCAGTTTACTGGCTACTTTATTTGTGACTGGGTTATCCGTTAAAGCACAGGATATCGGATATACAACTACCGACTTTGGTGCCGAAGCACAATGGCAATCATCAGGAGGCTATACCGGAATGGCACATCTTGCCTTTAATGCGGCAATACATAGCGGTTTCCAGATACGGGCCGGTTATAATATTCTGCGCCGTAAAGATTGGGGCAATGCACATGCTATTGAAAATGGAAATGGCCCGGGTGGAGGTATTGGCTACCGTTATTATTTCCCATTTCGTCCGCATCAGTTCTTCATAGGACTCCGTGCTGATGTTTGGAGATTAAAAATTGACTGGGAAGACGCATTACTAAAAGGAACATCCAAAACATGGACTGCCCATCCGGCCGCTGAGGCAGGCTATATGTTTTTGATCAATGATATGGTTTTTATTACGCCTGCGGTATCGGCAGGCTATATTTCTAATATATCAACAGACGGAGCCGATGTAGGCCAGGGCTTCGTGTTTGCAGCCGGGATGAGTGTCGGGGTGAAGTTTTAACCGTCCGGAAAAGGTTTCCTTATGAAGGACCTAAGTACGCAAAGCTTTTAGATTCTTATCAACCTTTCTTTGTGTATTTTGTGTTCTTTGTGGGATTATTATTGCCTGATGAAAAAACTTTTCACCAATCTAACTTTCTGGGTCCTGCTTGCTATTACAGCTGGCATTTTAATCGGTCATTTTGCTCCTGAGTTTGCATTGCAAAAAGTGTTGGCGAATCCTTTCAAAACAAAATTCCTCGGACAGGAACTAACGGTTGGCACTACTCTAAGTGAATTTTTATCCGGCATTTTTATCAGCACAGTTAAATTATTTATCAATCCCATTATTTTTCTCACCATCACACTGGGCATTATCGGCATGGGTGATTTGAAAAAAGTCGGACGGGTAGGCGCCAAAGCTTTACTATATTTTGAAGTGGTAACAACATTCGCTTTGATTGTAGGCGTTATTGTTGCCATGTTTATTCAACCCGGCAGTGGAATAGACACAACTGCTGTAAAAACAGGTGATATTTCCAAATACAAAGAAAGTAGCAAAGCTTTCAGTTGGTTACATTTCTTTTTAGAAAATTCAACGCTGCAGGTTTTGCTGGTAGCCCTTATACTCGGTATTGCTTTAAGCAATTATCTGCATCGGGAAAAAATTGTTTCTGCTTTAAAAACAATTTCAACATATGTATTCAAGGCTTTGCACGCAATAATGTACCTGGCACCAATTGGAGCATTCGGGGGCATGGCCTATACAATCAGCAAATATGGCATAGCTACCCTGTTACCGCTTGCTAAATTGATGGGAACGGTTTATACCACAATGGCTATTTTCATTTTTGTTGTACTAGGACTTATTCTCCGGATGTACAAAATCAGCATTTTTAAATTTTTACGTTTCATCAAAGAAGAGTTACTCATTGTACTCGGAACATCTTCTTCTGAACCGGCATTACCTTCTATGATGGAAAAACTGGAACGGATGGGATGTTCAAAATCAGTTGTTGGGCTCGTGATACCAACAGGCTATTCATTTAATCTTGATGGGACAACGATTTACTTATCCATGTGTATGATTTTCCTGGCGCAGGTATTTCATATACATCTTGCTTTTGGACAAATACTCAGTATTATTGGCATCCTGATGCTGACCTCCAAAGGGGCCGCCGGTGTCACCGGAAGCGGGTTTGTAGTACTTGCATCAACATTAACAGCCATTAAGGTTATTCCCGTAGAAGGGTTGACCTTATTATTAGGTGTCGACCGGTTTATGTCTGAAGCAAGAGCGATAACGAATGTAATAGGTAATGGCGTGGCAACTGTGTGGATAGCGAATAATGAGAAAGAATTTGACAGGAAAAAAATGAGTACTGAATTATGAGTAATCAGTAGTGGCAGATAACATTATTACGATTTTTCACTCATTTCTTCCCGCTTACATATGGATTGCCCTTTACATAAAAGCGATAAGGCAGTTTCGCATCTTCGCCTGCATAATCAACTCCAATCCGGGGAGAAGCGATGATTTCGTTTCTTTTATATTGATTTCCGTCATCAACGATATATAATCTCTCCTCTGATAAAAAGATGCCATTGTGTTTTGTATAAATTCCTAATGCTTTTGAAACATTGCCTGGCCCCCTTGTTAAGGTATGATCCAATTTCTTTTTTCCTGTTCTCCGCAGCATTTCATCTATGCCATCAATTGGCTCCAAAGCCCTGATCAATATCGCATGTGGCGCATCCTTCAGATTAGTCACTACATTGAACAAATGATGAATTCCATAACAGAGATACACATAGCTAAATCCACCCAACCCATACATGATCTCATTTCTTGCGGTCCTTCTTCCTCCTGCGGCGTGGGAGGCTTTATCAATAATACCTTTGTATGCTTCGCTTTCCACTATACGTCCCGAAGTAATAATCCCTTCCCAGTTTGTTACCAGTATTTTACCCAATAGCTCTTTTGCAATCTTCAGCACATCAGGCCGCAGGTAAAAAGATTGTTCTAACTTCTTTATCATGTTGATTTATATCTACCCGCCAGGGGTATTCTTTTTTTGTTTAAAATCTATTAAATCCAGAAAATCTTAGTTCTTTTGTCCAAATTTAGCCCTTGCTGAAGGAAATAGTAATTGCCATCCAATCCTACGCGGAAGCCCACCGGTTTATTGTCAAGAATAAACTGTGGAAATGGATCCTTATTCCGGGCATCTTTTATACGATCCTTTTTATTGTCAGCATGTATTTTTTCGGTAAGTCGGCAACGGCCGTTATCGAATATCTTACCCATACCACCGGTCTTGATGGATGGTTGCAGAAATTCCAGAATGGACTGCTGGGTTTCCTCTTTGCTTTTGCAGGTATTATTCTCTGGCTGGTATTAATGCTGTTTTATTTTTCTTTATTTAAATACATCTGGTTGATTGTAGGCTCACCGGTTTTTTCTTATCTCAGCGAAAGGACACAATCTATTATTGAAGGAAAGGAGTTTCCTTTCGATTTTAAACAGTTATTGAAAGACGCGGTACGTGGCACTAAGCTCTCTTTGCGGAATATGATATGGCAAACAGTTTATAGTGTTTCTCTTTTACTGCTTTCCCTTGTTCCCGTTGCAGGCTGGATTACGCCCCTGGTAGCCCTTGCTGTGGAATGCTACTATTATGGGTTTTCAATGATGGATTATAGTTGCGAACGGCAAAAACTATCATCATCTCAAAGTGTTGAATTTATCGGTAAGCACCGGGGTCTCGCTATCGGCAACGGACTTGTATTTTACCTGATGCATGGGGCTATTGGCATTGGGTGGGTATTAGCACCTGCATATGCTGTTATAGCTGCCACATTAAGTTTGTATAAAGTTGGAAAAGATTAATGTAGTTAGCTCTTTTCCTATTATGACCTAATTGACATTCGCTGATTTAATTAACAATGCAAAACTTAACTAAGGGTAAAGCATACCTCATCCCCTGTTTCATCGACGAGCAATCCGTTCATACCCTTCCTGCTTACATAACAAGTGCGGTAAAAGAGTGCCGGGTTTTTTTTGCGGAGAATGAAAGAACAGCAAGGCGATTTTTAAAACAACTCTGGAAATATCATTTGCCGGGCGAGGAAATCGTCATTGACAATTACGAATGGTTTACCATACATAAAGCTGAGCCAGAGGTCCGGTCAATATTCCGCCAAAAAATAAAAGAAGGAAAAAATATCGCCATCATCAGTGAAGCAGGTTGCCCCGGCATTGCAGACCCAGGTCAATTATTGGTGGGTGTTGCGCAGGAAATGAACGTTGATATAAAACCGCTGGTTGGCCCCAGTTCAATTTTGCTCGCCTTAATGGCCAGTGGAATGAACGGACAGCAGTTTCAGTTTGTTGGTTATTTACCGATAGACACAGAGGCCCGTATAAAAGCGATTAAAGACCTGGAAGCAGAATCGAAAAAGAAGAACTGCACGCAGATATTTATAGAAACCCCTTACCGGAATAATCAATTGATAGAAGTCCTTAGCAAAACCTGCAATCCTTCAACGCAATTATGTATAGCCGTTAATATAACAGGCGAAAAGGAATGGATAAAAACAAAAACTATTGCAGAATGGAGAAAAGAAAAAATTGATACTCATAAAAGACCCGCCATATTTTTATTATACTCCGGTACTTAATCAAGGTAAAACAGCCGGCTTATCAGTGGCCTTGTGTATGGATATGATACTATCAACAATGTACCTGCTCATCCCCCTCCAGGGTACTGCCCCAAGATACTCCTTGTAATGTAACTCAAGTGTAGCACCACTATTTGCCATCAATACATTGGCGACCTTTTCATCCACGACGGAAAATTCAAATTCATTGGATTGAATGCTGCCTGGTATATTTGATTTGTAGCCAGTCTGTATTACCCTGCCTTCGTACGTTTTAAAAATATATCCTTTCTGCACTATAAAATTCAATTCGCCAGCCTTAGAGCCTCTGCCAAATACAAAATAGTATTTGACGAAAAAGTAACCGACGCCGATAAGCAGCAGAACAATGATAAATACCCTGAAGAAACGCTTAAAGCCGGAAGCACGTTTGGGTTTTGGTTGGTTCAGCTCGTTCATATTGATAGTTTAATAACAAAAAAATTAGTAAACAGTATAAATTATTATATACATTTGTGCAGCAAATTAAGAAACCTTTTAAAGGTGAACAACATTCTGACACATACTAAGCAAATTGCATTCCACGCATCGAATACATGTGGCGTGTATGCGGTTGGTTATGATACGTTTACTTTTTGTCGTCCACGACGCCGCCCTGTATTCTGACAGGACGAACCCTTCACCGCGGTCCCTGTCAGTGAAGCAATCCCCGAAACAATATTCCCGGACTGGTGGCCCTTATTATACATAATTTTTTAGAAGAAAGTGGATAATCAGCAAATCATTATACGAGTCGCAAAGCCTGAAGATAAAATATACGCGAAGACAATCACAGATGAAATGGAGTCATCTGCTGCGGCAAGAGGTACGGGTATTGCAAAGCGAAGCCCTGAGTATATTGAAAAGAAGATAGATGAAGGCAAGGCGGTTATCGCATTAACCAAAGATGGCAAATGGGTTGGTTTCTGCTATATAGAAACATGGAGTCACGGCGAATATGTGGCCAATTCCGGATTAATTGTTTCGCCGGAGTTCAGGAAAGGTGGCGTAGCCAAAGCGATTAAGAAAAGGATCTTTGAGCTCAGTCGCGAAAAATATCCCGAAGCGAAATTGTTTGGATTAACTACCGGGCTTGCGGTAATGAAGATTAACAGTGAATTGGGCTATGAGCCGGTTACTTACTCAGAGTTGACGCAAGATGAAACGTTTTGGGCTGGTTGTAAAAGCTGTGTGAACTACGAGATACTGATGAGCAAGGAAAGAAAAAACTGTATGTGTACGGCGATGCTTTACGATCCCAAAGACCATTACAAACCTGAAGAAACCAAAGAATACTTTGAAGAAAATAAAAAAGGGTTTGAACGATTGCTCCAGTTCAAACGATGGAAATTCCTTCGTCCATTCCTGAAAAAGGATAAAGAACATAAAGATGATTCCAATAGTGGAACGCCAAGGTTAAAATCAATATTTCATCATTTCTTCAATTTATAAAATAGCTCCCCGAGAATGGCAAAGAAAATTGTTTTAGGATTCAGCGGTGGCCTGGATACTTCTTACTGTGTTAAATACCTAAGTGAAGACAGAGGTTTTGAGGTTCACAGCATAATAGTAAATACAGGCGGCTTTACGGAAGATGAATTAAAGCAAATAGAAGCCCATGCTTATAAGCTCGGCGTAAAAACACATACTACTATTGATGCGGTAAAAGGTTATTACGACCGCATTATTAAATATCTTATTTACGGAAATGTTTTAAAGAACAATACTTATCCTTTAAGTGTAAGTGCCGAAAGATTAAGCCAGGCATTGCATATAGCGGAGCATGTTAAGAAACTGAATGCCGATGCGGTAGCTCATGGAAGTACCGGCGCCGGCAACGACCAGGTTCGCTTTGATATGATATTTCATATCATGATTCCCGGAATCGAAATCATTACCCCGATCCGGGATTTAAAACTCAGCCGCGAGCAGGAAATAGAATACCTGAAAAGCAAAGGCGTTGAAATGAATTTTGCAAAAGCAATGTATTCTATCAATAAAGGATTGTGGGGAACAAGCGTTGGTGGTAAAGAAACGCTTTCCTCAAAAGGCATGTTGCCGGAAGAAGCCTGGCCGACACAATTAAATGAAAAATTAAAAAGTCAAAATGTAAAACTGACTTTCTCAAAAGGGGAATTGACAGAAGTTGATGCTAAAAAATTCAACCATCCGTCAGAAGCAATTCAGTATTTACAGTCTGTAGCCGGGCCATTTGCTATTGGCAGGGATATTCATGTTGGTGACACCATTATTGGTATAAAGGGACGTGTAGGTTTTGAAGCTGCAGCACCAATGGTAATACTAAAAGCGCATCATGCATTGGAAAAACATGTACTAACCAAATGGCAATTGCAATGGAAGGATACACTGGCGCAGTTTTACGGCAACTGGCTGCATGAAGGGCAGATACTGGATCCTGTAATGCGCAACATAGAAGCCTACCTGGAAAGCTCGCAGGAAAATGTAAACGGCGATGTGTTTGTAAACTTACAGCCTTACCGTTTTCAAATTATCGGTATTGAAAGTAAATACGACCTGATGAGCAGCAAGTTTGGCAAGTATGGCGAAATGAATACAGGCTTTACCGGTGAAGATGTAAGAGGCTTTAGTAAAATCTTCGGCAACCAGACATCGATCTTTTATTCCGTGCAAGCCGACAATGAAAGTAAAAAATGAAAAAAAGGTTATTACATAAAGGAGTCTTGACTTTTTACTTTTGAATTTTTAATTACAATAAAATGGCAAACAGTATAAAAGTAGGTATCATTGGTGGAGCAGGGTATACCGGTGGCGAGTTAATCCGGCTTCTGATTAATCATCCGCATGCTTCTATTTCGTTTATACATAGTCGCAGTAATGCAGGCAAGCCTGTACACTCTGTTCATCAGGATTTATTGGGAGAAACCGATATAAAATTTACCAATGAACTTGACAATGGTATAGATGTATTGTTCCTCTCCCTCGGGCATGGCGAGTCAAGAAAATTTTTATCAGAAAATAAGATTGCCGATAAAATAAAGATAATAGACCTTGCAAATGACTTTCGTTTAAACACTCATTCTGAAATTGGTAATAGAAAATTTGTTTACGGTTTACCTGAATTAAACCGCGAGGAAATAAAAAGTGCAGACAATGTGGCTAATCCCGGTTGTTTTGCCACTTCAATTCAGTTAGGTTTATTGCCCTTGGCAAAAGCAGGTTTATTAAAAGATATTTATACAACCGGTATAACCGGTTCTACCGGTGCAGGACAAAGTTTATCCCAAACATCACATTTCAGCTGGAGGGCGAATAATATTCAGGCATATAAAACTTTAACGCACCAGCATTTGGGTGAAATTGGCCAATCATTAGTTCAGCTACAACAAAAAGGTAAGATAGATTTAAACTTTGTTCCCTGGCGGGGTGATTTTACAAGGGGTATTTTTATCAGCTCGCAGATTGATTGCAGCTGGAAACTGGAGAAGTTGGTTGATCTGTTCGAAGAATTTTATACCGGTCATCCATTTACGCATCTTAGCCAGGAAGCAATTTTTCTGAAGCAGGTAGTAAATACCAATAAATGTGCAATTCAACTGGAAAAAGTTGGCAGCAAGCTAGTAATTCATTCTACCCTGGATAATTTATTAAAGGGGGCCAGTGGGCAGGCCGTGCAGAATATGAATTTGTTATTCGGTATTGACGAATGCGCTGGTTTGAAATTGAAAGCAACCGGGTTTTAAGAGTTTTAAGTAATACGTTTTACGTTATAAGTTTAAAGAATGCAAAATTATAAAGACTTGAAGGTTTGGGCAAAAGCACATGCATTTACGTTAAGCGTGTATGAAATAACCAAAGCGTTTCCAAAAGATGAATTGTACAGTTTAACAAACCAACTCAGAAGAGCTTCTTCTTCTGTTCCGGCAAATATTGCTGAAGGTTGTGGTAAAAACTCACAGGGAGAGCTTGCGCATTTCCTGAATATTTCTTTAGGTTCTGCTAATGAAGCAGAATATTTTTTATTGCTATCGAAAGATCTGAAGTATCTGCCTGAAGTAAATTTTACTGAACTTGAAGATAACATCAATGAAATAAAAGCGATGCTGATTTCTTTAATTAACAAAGTAAGAAGCAACGTATAACTTATAACGTAAAACATATAACTTGAAATGAACTTATTCGACGTATATCCCATCAACGACATCACTATTGTAAAAGCAAAAGGTTCTTACGTATGGGACGATAAAGGTGAGCAATATCTTGACTTATACGGAGGCCATGCTGTAATCAGCATCGGGCACACGCATCCGCATTGGGTAAAACGAATTGAAGAGCAGTTGGAAAAAATTGCTTTTTACTCTAACTCTATAAAAATTCCTTTGCAACAGGAGCTGGCAAAAAAGCTCGGTAAAGTTTCCGGCAAAGAAGAGTACCAGTTATTCCTTTGCAATAGCGGCGCTGAAGCCAATGAAAATGCATTGAAGCTGGCCTCCTTTCATAATGGGCGCAAAAAAATTATCGCTTTCAGCAAATCATTTCATGGCCGCACTTCATTGGCGGTGGCAGCTACCGATAATAAGAATTATGTAGCGCCGGTAAATGAAAGTGATAATGTGATTTTTCTTCCCTTCAATGACGAAGAAGCACTGGAAGAATGCTTTGAACAAAATGGTAAAAAAATTTCTTCTGTAATTATTGAAGGCATACAAGGCGTAGGTGGTATTAATGTAGCAGAAGAAGGTTTCCTGAAAGCTATACGCAGGCTTTGTGATAAATATGGCGCCGTTTATATCGCTGATAGTGTACAATGTGGTTTTGGCAGAAGCGGAAAGTTTTTCAGTCATGATTTTGCCGGGGTGAATGCAGATATATATACCATGGCAAAAGGAATGGGCAATGGTTTTCCTGTAGCTGGCATTATCGTTGCACCGCATATAAAGCCAAAACATTTCATCCTGGGTACTACATTTGGCGGCAACCATCTCGCTTGTGCCGCAGCGTTAGCTGTACTAGAAACAATCGAAGCCGAAAAACTGATGGGCAATGCAGTGATGGTTGGCAAATACCTGAGAGATGAATTGCAATCTATACCCGAACTTAAAAATGTCCGCGGCCGTGGATTGATGATCGGGTTTGATGTGCCGGAAGAATTAAAAGACCTGAAGAAAAATTTATTGCTGAACCAGAAAGTGTTTACCGGCGAAGCGAAACCGAATGTCATCCGTTTATTGCCCTCACTGGCGCTAAAGAGAAGAGATGCGGAAGATTTCATCGAAGCGCTGAAAGAGGAAATTTCGCAGTTGACAAGCGAACAGGACGTACAAGTGAGTGACACAACAAAAGCTTAATAGCAGTACTAAAGCTGGTATCATAAAATAAAGTTCAAAAATTGAAACAGTTCATTTCCGTTCATGATGTTACCAACATCAATGCTCTTGTAAAAAAAGCGTTGGATTATAAAAGCAATCCTTTTAAAGACAGGTCGCTTGGTATTAACAAACGAATAGGCTGTCTTTTTCTGAATCCCAGTATGCGTACACGATTAAGTACACAAATTGCAGCACAGAACCTGGGTATGGAGGTAATTGTATTCAATGTAGGCAGTGAAGGCTGGGCTTTGGAGTTTGAAGAAGAAGCGATCATGAGCGGCAGTACTGTTGAGCATGTGAAAGATGCAGCACCTATCATGGGAAAATATTTCGATATTCTCGCAATCCGCACTTTTCCTTCATTAAAAAACCGTGAAGATGATTACAGCGAACTGTATATAAAACAGTTTATAAAATACGCAGGCATTCCGGTTGTTAGTTTGGAAAGTGCAACATTACATCCGCTACAATCTCTTACAGATATTATAACTATACAGGAAGAGTTAACTAAGACCTCCCCTTCGGGGGGCAGGAGGGCTAAGATTGTATTAACATGGGCCCCCCACGTTAAGCCTTTACCTCAGTGTGTTGCTAATAGTTTTTCTCAATGGATCAATGCCTGGGGTGCGGCGGATTTTGTTATCACACACCCGGAAGACTATGAACTGAATGAGGAGTTTACAAAAGGCGCAACTATTATTCATAACCAGGACGAAGCGTTAAAGAATGCCGATTTTGTGTATGTAAAAAACTGGAGCACTTATACCGATTACGGAGAAATTTATAGTAATGATCCTGAATGGATGTTGACGAATAAAAAATTAGGGTTAACCAACAATGCGAAAGTGATGCATTGCCTGCCGGTGAGAAGAAATGTAGAATTAAGTGACGAAATATTGGATAGTGCGAACAGCCTTGTTACGCAGGAAGCAGCAAACCGGGTATGGGCAGCGCAGGCGGTTTTATCAGAAATACTAAGTGGCAAATAGCAATGGAATCATTAATTATCATAAAAATTGGCGGGAATATAATTGATGATGAAAAATCACTTCATTCTTTTTTGCAGAGTTTTTCTTCAATAGATGGAAAAAAGATTTTGGTGCATGGCGGAGGTAAGCTGGCCACACAACTTGCACAGAAATTAGGTATTGAACAGACGATGATCGATGGCCGCCGTATTACAGATGCTGAAACACTGAAGGTTGTAACAATGGTTTACGCTGGTTACATCAACAAAAATATTGTAGCAACACTGCAAGCAAACGGCTGTAATGCTATCGGTCTTAGCGGAGCGGATGGTAATGCAATGCTGGCCCATAAAAGAAATCATCCCACAATTGATTATGGATTTGCCGGCGATGTTGATACAATAAATACAGATTTCCTTTCTGCCCTTCTTGAAAAAAATATCAGCATTGTGTTTGCCCCTATTACTCATGACAAAAAAGGGCAACTCCTTAATACAAATGCAGATACCATTGCACAAGAGCTGGCAAAAGGATTGAGCAAACAGTATACTGTGACATTAATTTATTCATTTGAGAAAGCAGGCGTATTGCTGGATATAAATGATGAAAGCTCTGTTATCAAAACAATTAATTGGGAATACTATCAACAGCTAAAACCCTCCCCTTCAGGGGCTGGGGGTAAGATATTTGCTGGTATGATTCCAAAACTGGATAATGCCTTTACTGCGCTGAATAATGGAGTAAATAAAGTAATAATCGGCAAAGCCGAAAAATTGAAAGAACTTATTAATGGCAGTTCCGGCACGACAATAAAAAATGAATAAACCTATTACTCATATCTTTTATACTAAAGCTGTTGATTTACTAAAAAAATTAATTGCAACCCCTTCATTCAGTAAAGAAGAAAATAATACGGCGGCCATATTGAATTCCTTTTTTAAGGAACAAAATATCCTGGCTGAAAATTTTCTGAACAATGTTTGGGCAAAAAATAAATATTTTGACGAATCCAAGCCAACGATTCTTCTCAACTCGCATCACGATACAGTAAAACCAAATAAGGGCTATACCCTCGATCCATTTTTGCCAATAGAAAAGGAAGGAAAACTATTCGGCCTGGGGAGCAATGATGCCGGTGGCCCTTTGGTTTCGTTGATTGCTGTTTTCCTTTATTATTATGAAAGAAAAGGTTTAAAATACAATTTTATTATCGCTGCGACGGCTGAAGAAGAAATCTCAGGCCATAATGGAATAGAAGCACTTTTGCCAAAGCTGGGAAATATAGATTTTGCCCTTGTTGGTGAACCGACGCAAATGCAGATGGCCATTGCTGAAAGAGGGTTAATGGTACTTGATTGTACTTCGCATGGTATTGCTGGTCACGCAGCGAGAGAAGAAGGGGACAATGCGATTTATAAAGCGATAAAGGATATTGAATGGTTTAGATCATATCAGTTTGATAAGGTTTCCGATTTGCTCGGGCCGGTCAAAATGAGCGTAACCGTCATTGAAACAGACAACAAAGCACATAATGTGGTACCGGCTCATTGCAAATATGTTGTCGATACAAGAGTAAATGAGTTATATACATTTAAAGAAGTGCTGGAAGTAATCCGTGAAAATGTAAAAAGCAGTGTGCAACCAAGAAGCACAAGGCTGAAATCTTCGTCGATTGCAATTGATCATCCGGTTGTGAAGGCAGGATTACAAATCGGGAGAGAATATTATGGATCGCCGACAACCTCCGACAAAGCATTGATGAATTTTCCTGCCTTGAAAATAGGCCCCGGCGATTCTGCAAGAAGTCATACCGCAGATGAGTATATTTATATTGATGAAATAAAGGAAGGGATTGATTTGTACATTCAACTGCTAAACCAGCTATTATGAAACTCTGGCAAAAAGATAAAGCATCATTAAAAGAAGTGGAAACATTTACGGTCGGTAAGGACCGTGAAATGGATCTTTTTCTTGCGGCATTTGACGTATTGGGATCATTAGCGCATATTGAAATGCTGGAATCTGTCGGTCTATTAACTAAAGATGAGCTACTGCAACTTCAAAAAGAATTAAAGAACATTTATAAACAAATACAAAAAGGTGAATTCAAATTACAGGATGATGTAGAAGACATTCATTCGCAGGTAGAATTATTCTTAACGCAGAAGCTTGGGGGTACAGGTAAAAAAATTCATAGCGCAAGAAGCCGCAATGACCAGGTATTGGTTGACATAAAACTTTTTCTTCGAAATGAGATTGAAGAACTGGTAAAATCTATTCAACCCTTCTTTCAATTGCTGCAAATGCAAAGCGAGAAATATAAGAACGATTTATTACCCGGCTATACGCACCTGCAATTAGCGATGCCATCTTCATTTGGCCTTTGGTTCGGTGCTTATGCAGAGAGTTTAGTGGACGATACTATAACACTCAAAGCGGCATTTGATATTGTCAACAAAAATCCTCTAGGTTCTGCTGCAGGTTATGGTTCTTCTTTTCCTATTAACCGTACACTGACAACCAAACTACTTGGGTTTGATGATCTGAACTATAACGTTGTGTATGCCCAGATGGGAAGAGGAAAGGCAGAGCGTATTACAGCACAATCGTTGGCCAATGTGGCCGATACATTGGCTAAGCTTAGTATGGATGCTTGTCTCTTTTTGAATCAGAACTTTGGCTTTGTCTCCTTCCCTGCTGAATTAACAACAGGCAGCAGCATCATGCCGCATAAAAAAAATCCGGATGTATTTGAACTGATTCGCTCTCATTGCAACCAGATCAAAGCATTACCGAATGAAATTACGCTGATGACAACAAACCTGCCATCAGGTTATCACCGCGATTTACAATTGTTGAAAGAACATTTGTTCCCTGCATTTAAAACACTGAAAGATTGTATTGAAATGGCAGGCCTGATGTTATCGAATATTGAAATCAAAAAAGAGATCCTTACCGATGAAAAATACAGATACCTTTTCAGTGTGGAAGAAGTAAATAAACTGGTAAATAACGGTATGCCTTTCCGGGATGCATATAAGAAAGTGGGAATGGATATTGAAGCCGGAAAGTTTACTTATACCGCTTCTGTCCGGCATTCGCATGAAGGAAGTATTGGTAACCTTTGTACTGAAGAGATAAAAAAACAAATGGGAAAGACTATTTCGTCTTTCCCATTCGAAGCCGTTCATGCAGCTATAGAAAAGCTTGTCGGGCTATAAAAAACGTCAGGTTAGCTTACAGGGTTCTATAGTTAATTAGCCACAATCATCGAAATGGGATTATAGTCCATATTTATCTACCAGATAAATAAACGCCGCCATATTCAACGCCCCTAATTCCAGTTCCCGCTTATTTACATTTTCAAATACATCACTTTTCGCATGATGGTAGTCGAAATACCGTTGTGAATCAGGAATCAGTTCTGCTGCCGGTATACCCATCGTCTCAGCTATTGGGCCTACATCGGCGCCACCACCACCCTTTTCAATTTCGTAAACACCATAGGGTTGTAGCAATGGTATCCAGCCCTGTGCTTTTTTTAATTGTTCCGGCGAGCCGCCAAAGGAAAACCCTCTCGGTGTAAAACCACCCGCATCACTTTCCAAAGCAAAAATGTGCTTTTCATTTTTTGCTTTTGCTTCTTCTGCATACTTTGTTCCACCACGCAAACCATTTTCTTCATTGGCAAATAAAACAAAGCGAATTGTATGTTTTGGTTTATAGCCTATCGCTTTAAGTGCTCTTAATATTTCTATCGTTTGTACCACGCCGGCACCATCATCATGGGCGCCTTCTGCCAAATCCCAGCTATCTAAGTGTCCGCCAACAGTTATTATTTCATTGGGCGATTCTGTCCCGATCAGTTCACCAATTACACTATGCCCGATCGTATCCGGTAGAAAATGAGCATTGCTTTTATAAAAAACGTTTACCGTACCCTTTTGCAATTGCTGATCCAGCCAGTCAGCATCTTTTAATCCCAATGCCATCGAAGGAATTTTCGGGATAGTATCACCACTTGCTGTTGAACCTGTATGCGGATAATTATCGGTGCTATGCGACATGCTTCTCACCAGTACGGCTACAGCGCCATATTTTGCTGCTGCAGGCGGGCCCATAAACCGGTACATCACTGCATCGCCATACGATTCAAAAGTGCGGATTAGTTTAGAGTTGAATTTATAATTATAAAAAACAATCTTTCCCTTTACATCGTCCTTCTTTGTTTCCAGGTCAGCAAATGATTTTATTTCTATTACCGGTGCATTAATTCCTTTTGGTCCCGTACCCGTAGAATTTCCTAATGCAGCAACAGCCAGTTTTTTATTTTTATCAGCGCCACTGGTGATTTTTAATTCCTCCGCAGCGCCACGTACCCAATGCGGTACCATACATTGCTGTAGCCAGCTTTTATCGGCTCCGGCTTCCTTCATTTTTTCGATTCCCCATTTTTCGGCTTTTACCATTCCCTGCGAACCGGATAAACGCTGGCCGATTTGTTTTGTTAATTGACGGAGGTTGTCATATGCTTTACCGTTTACCAGCACTTCATCCGCGATTTTCCGGATCATCAGAGAGTCGTCACTCTGTGCATAGAGTATTGAAAATGATAAAAAGGAAAGTAAAAAAAGCGAAAGCCTTCTCATGTTAATTAATTTGTTTTTAAAAATAAAGCATAGCAGTTTCCGGAACAAATAATTAAGATAAACGGTCAACCTTTCTGCTGCTAAAACTGTTACCTTAGTCGGCGTTAGAAATATTCATTTATGAGAATTGGAATTGTTTGTTATCCCACCTTTGGTGGTAGTGGTGTGCTAGCCACAGAGTTAGGTAAAGCGCTGGCGCAAAAAGGCCATCATATTCATTTTATTACTTACCAGCAGCCCGTGCGTCTCAATGGTTTTATCCCGAATATATTTTATCACGAGGTGCAGGTACCCACCTATCCATTGTTCGACTATCCACCATATGAAACGGCATTAGCCAGTTCAATGGTCGATGTAATCAAGAACAATAACCTCGACCTGTTGCATGTGCACTATGCAATACCGCATGCCTCGGCGGCATTCATGGCAAAAAAAATACTGGAACTTGAAGGTAAAAAGATACCAGTTATTACCACCTTGCATGGTACCGATATAACACTGGTTGGAAAAGATAAAACCTATGCACCAGTTGTCGCCTTTTCCATTAATCAAAGCGACGCAATAACGGCCGTATCCAACAACCTTCGTGATGAAACATATAAAACATTTCATATTGAAAAAGAAATAGAAGTAATTCCCAACTTTGTTGATGTCGATCGTTTTGCACGCAAACCGATTGATGCATTTAAGAAAGTAATTGCACCGGATGGAGAACGTATTATTTTACATGCTTCCAATTTCAGAAAAATAAAGCGGGTAAAGGATGTTGTGAGGATATTTAATGAAATCAATAAAGCCATTCCTTCCAAACTTTTATTTATCGGCGATGGCCCCGAACGTCAACCGGCAGAAGAACTAAGCCGTGAACTCGGTGTATGCGATGAAGTTCGTTTTGTGGGTAAACAGGAACAAATGGAAGATATAATGGCAATCGGGGATTTATTTCTTTTGCCTTCTGAATACGAAAGTTTTGGACTGGCTGCATTAGAAGCAATGGCCGCCGGTGTACCTGTTGTATCAACAAATGTTGGCGGACTGAGTGAAATAAATATACCCGGTCAAACCGGCTATACGGCTAACGTCGGCGATGTGGCAACCATGAGCCAGGATGCATTAAAAATACTGAAAGACGATACTACGCTGAAGACATTTAAATCCAACGCTGCCGAATATGCGAAGAAGTATGACATCAGCAATATCATTCCGTATTACGAAAAATTATACGAAAGATTTGTTTAATCTGAAATGAAGATAATTAAGGATGAAGCCAGGGTTCAGGATTTACATTCTTTGTTTCAATCATTAGGATAAAATCGACCTGGCCGCCTGTACCTTCTTCCGCCTGTGCATTCTTTCCGATTATTTGTCCTGTTTGAACAATGTCTTTTTTGCTTACACTTACTGAAGAGAGATTACTATATGTTGTAAAGTATTTCCCATGCCTGATTGTTACCGCCATGGCATCTCCCAGGTTATAGACCGCTGCAACTTCTCCATCAAAGACAGATTTAACCGACGCACCAGACGATGGTGTTATAATGGATATGCCAGGGCTGTCAAATCCTAAACCATTCACCACGTTTCTTCCAAACGTGATTCCTACATATCCTTTATCAACCGGCCAGGGAAGTTTGCGTTTATTCTTTTCAAAGCTGCTGTTTAACGCTACATCTTTAGCTGTATAATCCAAAGCACTTTTAATTGGTTTGGATTCCGCTACTGGTTTTCTTGTAACAGACGTTGTATTTTCCGCGGATGAGTTACCTGGATTGGTAGTAGATGGATTAGTTACTGCAGGGGTAGTAGCAGCTTTCTTTGCAGCGTTTGCCTTGGCTTCTGCATCCGCTTCGGCTTTTGCTTTTCTTCTTGCTTCTTCTATTTCACGTCGTATAATAGATGCAATCGAGTTCTTTAATTGATTATCCCTTTTACGTCTATCCGCTAATTGCTTTTTAATATCCTTTTCCTGCGACTTCAGATTATACATCACCCTATCCTTTTCTTTCTTCTGGTCTTCCAATACCGCCAACTGTTTTGCCTGGTCTTTTAACGCTTCGCTTTTTTGTGCCTTCTTTGTTAATTGTGATTGCTTGCGTATTTCGATCAATTTTTGTGTCTGAACAATATTGGCTACCTGCTGTTCGCGGAACGTACGATAACTTTTGAGGTATTGCAATCTTTTCAATGCATCATTAAAACTGGCTGCCGAAAACACAAAATTCAGGTACCCGAAATTACTTTTGTTCTTATAAGCATATACGATACTGCGGGCATATTGCTTTTTCAACGTGTCCAACTGGTGCTGGAGCCGGATAATTTCCAAAGCGCTTAAATAAATATCATCATCGATGCCGCGAATTTCTTTATTAATAGTATTGACGTAACGGTCCTGCAGGTTTAATTTCCGCTGTATAAGTGATAACTGGCCGAGGGTTTCTTTCTTCTGTCCTTTCAGCTGATCATAAACTCCCTGTATCTCATCTATCTGGTGGCGGAGCTCTTCTCTTTCTTTTTCCAGCTGCGATTTATCCTGCGCATGCAATAAGACTATAGAGCCGGTAACAAAGCAGCAAAAAAGAAAGACTTTCTTCATAGTTATACTTATTAAGGTGGTCATTGGAATTTACAGGTACGCAGACTATAAGGGATAACGCCCTACCGCAAGATAAATTTTATCTGCTTAGTTTCTTTTATAATTTTTAGGAATTGAGAAGGGAAATGTTAATTCCGCATTAAAATCATACTGTTTGAATTCGAGGCGAATGTCTAATTTTTTCTTTTCGGCAATTGTAATCTTCCGCACTGTAGCAAAGTGGACGCCATTCTTATTTTCATAATCTGAATATGTAAGATCACAGGTGCGGCTTCGGGTTATATCCGCATCATCCAGTTTACTTCTCTCCATCAGTTTAGTATCGGAAGAAACAGTAAGCAGGTTTCTGAACAGTGTACCAATACTTAATAAAGAAAGGTGATCATCATATTTGGAGTAAGAAACAATATTGCTATCTAAATAAACAGGGTTACCGATCAATAAATCCTGTAAAACAGAAAGAGTGAGCGGTAGCTTGGCCACCTCCTGCAAGTAGGAAACAGAGCGGCCAGTATATAGTTTGTTTTGTTTATCAAGAATTTTTACCGAGTCTTTGGTAATATAAATCCTCAAGCCTTCAATGCCGAAAATAGCGGTTATCGAAATCCAGATTGCGCTGTCTTTATACATCCGCAGGTTAGCGTTAACGTTATAGTTCTTATCATCTGCGTCTACATAATCAACATTGATCTTTGCCGAAAGTGTTTTATAATCGATCCTGTTTTTCAGAATATCACTATACGTATTGTGTATAAACACCATCGAATCTTCATGCGCATTACCCATTACCACAGCTACAGCAGTATCTTTTTTAATGATCGCCGTTTGAATTTTGCGTGTAGAGCGGCAGGAAGCCAATACTGCGATCAACAATAAGGCCGGTATGGTTATTCTGAACATGGACTGGTTTTTATATTAATGCTTTCCTGTATGGCCAAAACCGCCGGAACTTCTTTCTGTTTCTTCCAATGCCTCAGCCAGCTTCCAGGTTATCATTTCCACTTTCTGGATGACCATCTGTGCAACCCGGTCGCCATGATGAATGACCTGGGTTTCATTGGAAAGGTTGATTAAAATAACTTTAATTTCCCCCCTGTAGTCCGCATCAATCGTACCCGGGGTATTCAGGCAGGTAAGCCCCTGCTTTATAGCCAGTCCGCTCCTGGGTCGTATCTGCGCTTCGTAGCCAATAGGTATTTCCATAAATAAACCGGTAGGCACTAATATTCTTTCCAATGGTTTTAGCTCTATGGGTTCTGAAAGGTTGGCCCTTATATCCATTCCGGAAGAGCCTTTTGTTGCATATTCAGGCAAACTGTTGGAGGATGTATTGATGATCCTGATTTCTATTGATGACATGCGGCAAAGATAATGGGAAAGAGGAAAGAAGGTCAAGCAAGTGAAATGAAGCTAAAAATTGCCGTTAAGTCAAAACAATCGTGTGAAAAGATATGGCTTATTTGACTTATGCTTCTGTTTTCACCGGCTTTTTTCAAGCAATACAACAGCATATGCCACAAGTCCTTCTTCCCGGCCAACAAATCCCAGTTGTTCAGTTGTAGTCGCTTTTATGGAAATATCCTTTACTGTTATGCCTGTTACCCCGGCAATCGCCTTCTGCATTTCCTCAATATAAGGTTTGATTTTCGGCGCCTGCAGGCAAAGTGTGCTGTCAATATTTACAATCGAATAGCCTTCTCTTGAAATAAGGTCTGTTGTTCGCTTTAGCAATATCTTACTATCGATATTCTTAAATTCTGCTGATGTATCCGGAAAATGAACGCCTATATCACCCAAACAGGCAGCACCCAGCATGGCATCGCATATTGCATGCAATAAAACATCGGCATCACTATGCCCTACTGCACCTTTATGATGTGGAATTTTCACCCCGCCGATCCACAATTCTCTTCCTTCTGCCAAGCGATGAAAGTCTGTTCCGAAGCCAATACGTATAGACATAAAATCAGTTATTGGGTGAGGGTTGTTTGTTGTCAGGTGCCGGTTGTCAGGCTTTAGTTGAAAATTTTTATTTCAAACAAAATTTCTGAAAAGGGGCCAAAAGCTCACACTGAACATTTGTTACCCAACCCTGCAAATATCTGAAAACAAAAAGACGTCCTGTTTTTTTATTCACAGAACGTCTTTTGATTATTGTCCAATTAATACAAACTATTATTGATCAGAAGCCGGGGTATCATCGCCGCTTCCGCCATCTAAGTCGAATAAAAGAGAAAAACGCAATGTATTTGAAAGTGGGTTACGGTTTGTACCGCTACCGGAAGGTAAGAGGTACGAGAAGTTTAATCCAAAAATATTATACTTCAAACCTACACCCATGGTGAAATATTTACGGTTGCCTTTTGTTTTGTCTTCATAAAAATAACCGGCCCGAACCGAAAACTGATTGTTATAAGTGTATTCTGCACCTATAGAAACCTGGAATTCTTTTAATTCTTCTTTGAACCCACCTGGCGCATCGCCAAATGAACTAAACCAACTGCTAAGCACTCCCTTTTTTCGATAGTTGACCAGCGCCATAGAATCAGTAATATTTCCGTTGGCATCAACCGGTGGAGTAGGTACCAGCAATTTGTTTACTTCGATACCAAAAGCGATCTTATTGCTTTCATCCATCACTTTTGTATACATAGTTCCTAGAGAAAGATTAGCCGGTATAAAATCTTTTTGATCGGCATTGCTTGTATATGCTATTTTCCCTCCAAGGTTACTTAATGATAAGCCTGCTGTCAGGCCCTGGCCGGCCTCGTTCTGGTTATTATAGAATAAGCTGATATCGCCTGCAACCGTTGTACCTGCTTTAAAGGATTGACCCGTTGTTGGAACATTGCCGGCAAGATTTGAATAGATATATTTTAATCCTAAGCCGACACCCAGTTTTTCAGATAATTTGCGGGAATAGCCAAGATCAAATGCAAATTCACGGGGACGAAATGTGTTGAGGTTATTACCAGCAGCATCCGTAAACTGAATATTACCCAGGCTAAAATATCTTAATCCCCCGGTTATTGCCTGGTCATCGGCAAATTTGTAATAACCTGTTAATGTAGCCATATACACATCATTCAAGCCAAGGTCTTTTAACCATGGAGTATAAGTAGCAGATACCCCCCCTTTCGAAGTATTAAATACAGCTTTACTGATATTGTAAAAAGAAGAATTAGCATCCGGGGCTGTAGCAACACCCATATCTCCCATACCTCCGGCACGTGCATCCGGCGATATACGTAAGAATGGAACAGCAGTAGTTACCACGTTTATTCTGTCCTGGGAAATTGCCATTGTTGCTAAACCGCATAGGGAAAGGATTAGGGCAGATAGCCTGAAAGCAGTTGATCTCATTAGTAAACTTTTAAAAAATTTGAAATAAACACGTAAAATGAATTTGGCACGGAATCAAAAGGATTTGGATTCAAATCAATTATCAGAGCCTGATCCTCCTCTGAATACTTTCCGCACTTGCATTGAACGATGTTATGCCTTCTTTATTGCCCCGGCCATCGCTTTAATTATTAAATATTTACTCATAAATACTTATCCCTCAACCATAAAACGATGACACTGGGAACCAGCTTCTCCTAAACAGAACTTTTTCAACCAGTAAGAAAATAAAAAAATGAAGTGTGGGGAATTTAACGATTCAACCCACGTATTTCCACTTATTCAAATCTAACGGATGTATTTATATTCGCAGCGACCCGTGGTGATAATTCGTTCATTCATATACAATATTCCATCCCCGGCAGTCGTTAAATCATTTCCAAACCCAGGTACAAGCAAAAAATTATGAAAGTGAAAAATTTATTAATCCTCTTATCCTGCGCCGCTTTACTGGCATCCTGTAAAAGTGGCTCAAAAAAGCATGCTAAATCAGAAGTGACCGGCTGGAACTACAACGACAAGAACATGGGTGGTTACCAGGTGGCTAAATCAAAAGAGCAGGGAAATGGCCCTGGTCTGGTGTTTGTACAAGGTGGTACCTTCACCATGGGACAAACAGAGGAAGATGTAATGGGCGACTTCAACAACATCCCCCGCCGTGTTACAGTTCCTTCTTTTTATATCGACCGTACCGAAGTAGCCAATGTTCACTATCGCGAATATATCTATTGGTTGAACAGGATTTTTGATCCGACAGCCGATCCCAATAATCAAAAAATAATTGATGGCGCTTTACCTGATACAATGGTTTGGCGTAGCGAATTGAGTTATAATGAACCACTGGTGGAGTATTATTTCCGTCACCCTGGTTTTAATGATTATCCTGTAGTAGGCGTAAGCTGGAAACAAGCAAGTGATTTCTGCTTGTGGAGAGGCGATCGTGTAAATGAAGGAATTTTATTCAACAAGGGCTATATCGCCAAACAATCTATTCAAGGCGAACAGCAGGAAAATAATTTTACAACAAAGTCATATTTGTTAGGCTTATACCAGGCGCAGCCGGGTAAAACCGCGACTTCTAAAAAGAACAATCCTTTAAAAACTGCTACTGGTGCGCCCCGCACTACAGTTAGTTTTGAAGATGGTATATTATTACCTGCCTACCGGCTTCCTTTTGAGGCTGAATGGGAATATGCAGCTTATGGTTACATCAGCCAGAACCCTAATCCAAGTACTAAAGAAGGAAAAAGAGGAGAAGAGTTAATTACAAACAAGCAGGTATATCCATGGTCGCAAAATGTAAATGGGCTTCGTGATACTCGCCATGGAAGCTGGCAAGGTCAGTTTCTGGCAAACTTTAAACGGGGTGCTGGCGATAATGCCGGTGTAGCGGGTGGCTTGAACGACCGTGCAGTTTATACAGCTCCTGTAAACTCATTCTATCCAAATGGCTTTGGTATTTATAATATGGCCGGTAACGTTAGCGAATGGGTGATGGACGTTTATCGCCCCTTGACTGGCTTAGACCAGGATGACGTTGCTCCTTTCCGTGGTAATAAATATCAGAAATTGTACAAAAACCAGAATGGAGAAGCTGAAATAGATAGTATAGGTAAAGTAAAGATGGTGGATGTAACGGATGAGGAAAGCAAAAACCGTCGCAACTACCAGCGCGGCAACGTAATTAACTATCTCGATGGTGATAGTTTATCCGGTGTAAGTTATGGCTATGGTCAAACCACACTGATCGGCGACCATTCAAGAGTGTATAAAGGGGGTAGCTGGAATGATATGGCTTATTGGCTTAGCCCTGGCACACGTCGTTTTATGGAAGAAGACGAGGCCAGCAGCACTGTAGGTTTCCGTTGCGCAATGGACCGCATGGGTAGCCCTGAAGGCAATAAGCGTAAGACCGGTAACTGGTGGAAAACAAGAAGACAAAAAAGATAATTACCATTCTCACTTTCATAAAAAGCCTCCCGCAAAAACGGGAGGCTTTTTGTTTGAAGTAGTTTCACCGAACCTCATTTGACCTGTTTTACAAAATGAACTTAATGACTCTTACTTTTGCTTTATGAGCATCCAATCATTATACGAGATTTATAAGCAATATCCTTCCATACAGACAGATACAAGAAAACTGAAAAGCGGGGATTTATTCTTTGCATTGAAAGGCGAAAATTTTAATGGGAACACGTTTGCACAAAAAGCCATTGAATCCGGCGCTGCATATGCAGTAATTGACGAAAAAGAATATGAAATACCAGGGAAAACAATCCTTGCGGATAATGTTTTGAATTCGCTTCAGCAGCTTGCTAAATACCACCGCGAACAATTCAACATTCCATTTATAGCAATCACCGGCAGCAATGGAAAAACAACAACCAAAGAATTAATCCGTGCCGTTCTTTCTTCTTCTTTTAAAACCTATACGACAGAAGGTAACTTTAATAATCATATAGGCATACCCTTGACTATTTTAAAAATTAAGACGGACGCCGAAATTGCCGTCATTGAAATGGGTGCCAATCACCAGAAAGAAATAGAAGGTTATTGTAAATACACTCTCCCGACACATGGATTAATTACAAATGCAGGTAAAGCCCACCTGGAAGGTTTTGGAGGGCCTGAAGGAGTGAAAAAAGGGAAAGGAGAATTATTCGATTACCTGCGCACCAGTAAAGGAACAGCGTTTATTATGAATGATTACGATTATCTGCGTGAAATGAGCAAGGGAATACCAACTGTGATCACTTATGGAACACAGAACGCCCAGACATGCGGCATCGTAAAAAAAAGCGAGCCTTTTCTTGAAGTAGCTATAGAAAATTTTTCAGAAAAGCCAATTAAAACAAATCTCGTTGGGGATTATAACTTACCAAATGTATTGGCCGCCGTTTGTATTGGCCGCTATTTTAAAATAGAAGAAAGTAAAATAAAAACAGCTATTGAAAATTATACACCTGCTAACAGCCGCTCTCAATTAATTGAGAAGGGGTCTAATAAAATAATACTGGATGCATACAATGCAAACCCAAGCAGTATGAAACTTGCAATTGAAAATTTTGCAAAACTAAATGCAGCCAATAAAGTTTTAGTATTGGGCGCTATGGCTGAATTGGGAACTGAAAGCTTAAATGAGCATAACGCCATTATTGACCTCATAAAAAAATTCAACTGGAAAAATGTAGTGCTGGTCGGTGGTGATTTTTTAAAAACGCATCATCCATTTATTCAACTTAAATCATCAGCCGATGCCAAAGAATGGCTAAAAGAACAGGCTTTTACTGATAGTTACCTGTTGGTAAAAGGATCAAGAAGCATGCAAATGGAAAAAGTACTGGATTAAAATTGATACAGATCACAGAATATTCTTTCTTTTCCTCATAAATTATCATACCGTACCTTTGCAGCTAATGCTGATCAGCATGAAAAACTGGTTATTAAATAATAAACTTCTTGTTGCCGGTATTCTTATCGGTGCTGTTGGAGGCTTTATGTACTGGAAATTTGTAGGCTGTACTACAGGCACTTGCCCAATTACTTCAAAATGGCATAACAGTACAGCGTATGGCGCAATGATGGGAGGTTTATTATTCAGTATGTTTAAAAAACAGCAGGATACATAACATGTCACAAACTGCCTCAAGAGGTTATATTTCTTCTGTATTAGGATGCCGCTGCCCCCGTTGCCGCGAAGGGAAATTGTTCAAAAATCCAACGAGTATAAGTTTTAAAAAAAACATGGAAATGAACAAGGATTGCCCGGTATGCGGACAGCCTACAGAAATTGAAGTTGGTTTTTATTACGGCACCAGTTATGTAAGCTATGCTATCTCCATATTATTATGTGTCGCCAGTTTTTTTGTGTGGTTATTGACTATCGGTATGTCTTTAGAAGACAACCGCTTCTTCTATTGGATCGCCGTTAATGGAGTATTCCTTATTTTACTGCAGCCCTGGCTGATGCGCCTGTCCCGCAGCCTCTGGATTTCTTGGTTTGTAAAATATGATCCTGACTGGAAAACGAATAAGCCTTCAGATGTATCAGAAAGAATGAATGCGGACCAGGCTAATAACTGGTAACCCTAGTTGACAAATACCTCATCAACAAAAAACCATCCTTTTTCCTTCTTACCGCTATGCCATTGAGGGAGTTTGGGAACAGGTTTTATTAAAAGCTTAATAAATTTTACAGTTACCGGTTTAAAATTGCAGTTGATCACAAGGTTCTCTGTATTTACAAAATCTTTCTTCTTTGTTGATTCCTCGGTAGGCTGCAGCGGCATTACTTTACTTAACAACTTTAAATTCTTTTCATCTTCACCACCCCACACTTCAACACTCAGGGGAGGAAAAATATAACCGTCTATATTTTTCAATGCACTGATACTAACTGCTTTTATTTCTTCTGGCTTGTCAAAAACCATCATTGCTTCCATGGGGTTCTCTCTGTAACCGATCCATTTACCATTACCGAAATTGTCAATGTCTCCCTTTTCAATATCAATGAGTGTTCGGCCCCCTTTACCGGGATATTTCTTATCCGCCGCCGTTATCAGTATTACACTATCAGGATGGAAAGTACTTTTGAAAAAGTGTTGTTTCATTATATCACTGCCTATCCAGCCGGGTTTAAATGCTCTTGCTTTTAATGTGACATCCGTTGTAAGGGACAACTTACCGTCATAAACAGGTGAAGTTGTACTGTCAGGATCGGTTCCATCTAAAGTATAGCGGATATCCGTACCGCGGATATAATGTTTGATTTTTATAGGCAATGAAGAAGTAATGATTTGTTCTTCATTTTCCAATACCGGAGGTGTTAGTTTTAAAACAACCGTATCTCCTTTAAACCCGGATTGATAAGCAATATTTTTATTCTGGTTCACCAGGTTTTTAATATCAGCCGGGGTGATCTCCGTATTCCACAGATAAACAGCCCGTAGTTTTGGCAATGAGGTAATTGAATTTAATTGCGCTGCTTTCACGGAGGTACCAGATAGAGAAAGGCTTCTAAGGTTAACCAGTTTTTTTAATTCTGCCAATGAGCTACCCGTAATGGCGGAATAATTTAAATTTAATCTCCGCAGGTTAGTAAATTCAGAAATTATTTTCAGGTCTTCATCTTTTACGGGCATATTATCGAGGTTCATTTCAACAATCTGCTTATTTAATGGCGCTAATGCCGTTAAATCCTCCGGTTTGTAATAAGTGCGGTTATAAAAATTTACATTTAGAGCCGGAGAATTAATAAACAAGGGTGTAATAACACGGTTGTCGTTACTGAGCTTCTGAATCAACTTTTCATCTGCAGCGGCAAAATCATATTGTTCATCGGTAGACTGCTTCAAAATTTTTGCAGCCATTATTCTCAACGTATCCGTCGGGGATAAATCTGCCACCTTTTGTTCAAACTTAGCTCCGGATTTTATCCATTCATACAGTATTTCCAGTTCCTGGTTGGTTAATTGTGGTTTGCCGGAAGGAGGCATATGTTCCTTTTCTTCTTCAGGCAAATGAATGCGCTGCATCATTAAACCCAAGTCCGCCTTCGTTTTATCCCACAATTTTCCATCCTTCCCTCCTTTCAGCAGCAATTCCTTTGTTTCCATAATCAATTCCCCTTTTGCCTTGCTGCTGTTATGACAGGAAATACATTTACTTTCTAATATTGGCTGTACCAGGTCCGCATATACAAATGCATCTTCAAATGGAGCCAGCATTCTTTTGGTTACGGGCGTTACCGGCGCCAACACATAGTTTTCGCCATGTGTAATATTTCCACCCAAATGACCAGCCAACACAACCATAGCTGATACAGTGAAAATAAAAAGATAACGGGCTACCGGAATTTTATACAATTGATTTTTGAAAGAATACAATAAGAATAAACCGAAAGAAGTTGCCACACCCATCCATTTGTGCCAGGCCAGCGCATCCGGATCATAGCCTGCTTCTTTGGATAAAAACAAGCCCATTAAAGCAGAAAGCACTGCTGAAATGGCCGAAAAAATCAGCAATATCTCCATCAGCAGTGTATACCAGTTCTCTTTTCGCAAATCGGTGGGAATAAAAAAAAGAAACGCAAGATATACCAGCACCAGCACTATAGGAAAGTGTACAACCAGTGGATGCATGCGACCGAATACCTGCAGCCAGGAAGGAACCGATAACCGGCTTTCGAAAACCAGTAAAAACAACAGTAGACAATTCAGCGATAAAATGATATTATAGAAAATATTCTTCCAGCGTTGCATGCTCTCAATATACTTTTATTTGATAAATAGACAACTTAATTCCTTTGCTTTCTAATTGATGCATTACCTGGATAAACAAAATCAATATGACTGGAAGAGTTTGGTGACGATGGCTTCATTGAAAAAATTTAGTTCAAAGAAAATTTACACTACAGGTGATAATTTATAAGGATACACATGTCCTGAATTCCATTGTGCCACATACATGTTTTGCTCATCGTCTATCAGTACATCATGTGGGTAATCAAATACATGAACAGTCTGTCCCATCACTTCCGGCCGGGAATTGGTATAGGAAGGAAGATTACCGGCAAGATTGGAAACAACTTTATAGTTTTTATCCAATACCAGTACAAAACCTGACTTCTGGTCTTTTCTCGAATCAGTTTGCAAAACGGCAACATACAAATAGTCTCCGTTAATTACAGGGCGGCATACCCATGCACCCGGTAAAGGAATAGTGTCGATATACTTTCCATCGAATGTATACCGTTTGAATGCATTCTGTACTCTTGAAGTAACAACCAGGCACGGGTTCTTTTTATCGCGGTTGTCAATACAGATGCCATGTGCATTTACTACATATTGATCACCATCTCCCCTTCCACAGAAATGGCGGATATACTTTCCTTTAGCATCATATTGTATTACAAAATCTTTTCCATAACCATCTGCAACATAGATATCACCGTTAGATGCAATTATAGTTTCTGTTGGCACATACTCTTCTTCTTTCGCATACTGACCGGTTTCTTTAGGATAACCCAGGGTCATCAATACCCGGCCATCAATAGTGGTTTTAAAAACCTTGTGCAGGTTATTATCGCAGATATATAGAAAATCTTCTCCGTTCTCATTGAATAGCGTTAACCCATGAGCGCCAGGGTATTCATGTCCCCATGTTTTAATCAGCTTACCGCTCTTATCATACATGATAATATTATTCTTTGTTTCATTAGTGAGCAGAATAATGCGGCCCGATTTATCCTGCACCATTTCATGGCAATCCTTAACAGGATACTGATCAGGGCTTAGCTGGCTCCATTGGGTATTTAGTTTATACCGTTTATTACCATGCCCAAGGATTATATCTTCCGGCTGAAGCTTATGCAAAATAGCAGGCGCACAAAACAAGCCTGCTGCATACGATGTCTGTTTTATAAATTTTCTGCGATTCATATTCAAACAATGAAAGTTAATTCTGAATTATCTGCGATGCCCCTGTATATTAAGAAAGACTGTTTCCGGAACAATTCATCAAACCTGCTGAACCTTAATTCTCTCTATGCCACTAACCCATTCACAATATTGCCCGATACATCTGTTAACCTGTATCTCCTTCCCAGGTGTTTAAACACTAATTGTTCATGATTTAATCCCAGTAAGGATAAAATCGTTGCATGAAAATCGTGAACATGCACGGGATTTTTTGCGATGTTATAGCCAAAATCATCGGTTTCTCCGTAAACACCGGGCTTCACACCACCACCTGCCATCCAAACGGTAAAGCAGCGTGGATGATGATCTCTTCCATAATCAGTTTTGGTCAAGGTTCCCTGGCAATAATTCGTACGGCCAAATTCTCCACCCCATATTACCAATGTCTCATCCAATAAACCTCTTTGTTTTAAATCCGTAATCAACGCGGCACTTGCCTGGTCAACGTCTTTACACTGACCTTTAATCTGGTTTGGAAGATCACCGTGAGCATCCCAACCCTGGTGGTATAATTGTACAAAGCGAACACCATTCTCACTCAACTTTCTTGCGAGCAAACAATTTGCCGCATAAGTTCCCGGTACTAAACATTCAGGGCCATATAATTTTATAATGGATTCCGGTTCTTTTGACATATCCGTTATCTCTGGTACTGCCGTTTGCATGCGATATGCCATTTCATACTGCTGAATCTTGGTATTGATTTCCGGATCACCAAACTCTTTATAAGACGATTCATTCAGTTCATTCAGCTTATCCAGCATTTTTCTCCTATCAGCTTTATCAATTGCCTCAGGATTATTTAAATACAATACAGGATTTTCACCACTACTGAATTGCACGCCCTGGTGGATAGAAGGTAAAAAACCATTCGACCATAATTTCGAGTAAACCCCTTGCCCGTTTCCCTTTCCTTTAGATAACAATACACAAAATGCCGGCAGGTTTTTATTTTCACTTCCTAATCCATAACTCAGCCATGCACCCATGCTTGGACGGTTACCTACCTGCGCACCTGTTTGAAAGAAGGTTAAAGCAGGATCGTGATTAATTGCTTCTGTATATAATGATTTAATAATGCAAAGATCATCGACAACACCTGCTGTATAAGGCAACAACTCACTGATATGCGCCCTGGCTTGTCCATATTCACCAAACTGGAATATTGTGCCTGCCAACGGAAATTTTTTCTGGTCTGCAGTCATTCCTGTTAAGCGCTGGCCCATTCTTATACTTGCCGGTAAATCCTCGCCCTGCATTTTTTGTAGCAACGGCTTGTAATCAAACAAATCCAGTTGCGAAGGAGCTCCATTTTGAAAAAGATAAATAACCCTTTTTGCCTTTGGTGCAAAATGTGGCAAACCCGTCATTGCAATTTCTTCTTCGCCTTTGCTGAACAAATCAGGAATTAGTAATGAGCCTAAAGCAACACTACCAATACCCAAACTTAACCGAGACAAAAAACGTCTGCGGTTAAGATTCAATCCGTGTTCAAGAACTTCTTTTTGCATATTTATCTTTTAAAAGAATGTCAACTGAAAAATCATTTCCGCTAACAGCCATTCCCTTTTACCATTAATCCAATCATCCACCCAAATCTTGGTTCTGGCTACCCCTTCGTTATTGTCTCTTCCAAATTATACATCATCTCAATCACTTTCATCATGGCCGCTGAACTGTTTGTATCTGCCTTCTCGTCCATTTTATATTCGCCAACCTTCAGCGTCAATGCTGCATCCAGTTTTTTATCCTTAAATAATTGTAATTGCTCCGTATAATAATCAATTAATACTTTTAACTCTTTATCAGATGGCTTACGACAAACGATCAGCCTGTACGCTTTTGTAATTTTATCTTCCGGCTTGCTTTGTTCAGTAATTAATTTTTGCGCCAATACCCTTGATGCTTCCAATACTGTCGGGTCATTCATCATGATTAATGCCTGCAAGGGGGTATTTGTTTTAATCCGCTTGACTTCACATTGATCACGATTACTTGCATCAAACATTATCATCGACGGTGGCGGTACTGTTAATTTGATAAAGGTGTACATCCCCCTGCGATACAAAGAATCACCATGGTCTTGTTTATAAGTTGCTAATTGACCCCTTCCGGAAGTTGCCGCTTCCCACAAGCCCTTTGGCTGATAAGGTTTCACACTCGGGCCGCCAATCGTTCTTACCAAAAGCCCGCTGCTGGATAAAACCAAGTCACGCACAAATTCTGCAGGCAGGCGAAACCGTGGCCCCCTGGAGAGATAGACATTTTCAGGATCTATTTTTAATTTATCCTCCGTAGCCTTTGTGGATTGACGATAGGTTGCGCTCATCACAAACTGTTTCACCAGTCGCTTTATATCCCAGCCATGCTCCATAAAATCAACGGCCAGCCAATCCAGTAATTCAGGATGTGATGGCAATTCTCCCTGCATACCAAAATCACCAGTCGTCTTCACAATTCCTCTTCCGAAGAGCTCCTGCCATAGTTGGTTAACAAATACACGTGCAGTTAATGGGTTTTGTTTATTAACCGTCCATGCAGCAAGTCCAAGGCGGTTGCGCGGATACTGCACTGTATCAAATTTCATTATAGCGGGGATAGCAGCGGCTCTTACTTCAGTTGTTGGCTGGTCGTATACACCCCTGTTTAAGATATAGGTTTTACGAAGCGTATCTCTTTCCCCCATTACCGATACCTGTAATTTTCCGGTATCTTTAAAATTAATGAAGCTTAAAAGCTTTTTCCTGTCCTCATCATTAATAAATAAGATCGGCTTTTTCGCACCTTGTGAAGAGCCTACGGCTCCTTCATAACCTATTTCATTTGAATTATTAAAAAAGGCAAAAAGTGAATAGTAATCTTTTTGTTTAAAAGGATCGTACTTATGATCGTGGCATTGGGCGCATTCAATGGTAATACCCATGATCCCTTTGCCATACGTCTTTGTCT
This sequence comes from Bacteroidota bacterium, assembly GCA_018267535.1. Lineage (GTDB taxonomy): Bacteria > Bacteroidota > Bacteroidia > Chitinophagales > Chitinophagaceae > JAFDYH01. The sequence continues at coordinate 3,610 of JAFDYH010000021.1, read as the reverse complement.
TATCCAGAATATATTCAATACGATACTCTTCCGGTATCACCCCGCCTTCTTCTGTGTACTTATGATTTCTCAAAAAAGCGGTAGCGAGTTCCTGCTCTTTGGTAGCACCTGGTAGCATATCCCCCGCCAGTTGCCAGGTAATAAACTTATCATAAGGCATATTCTCGTTAAATGCATGGATCAACCAATCTCTCCAGGGCCATTGAGTGCGCACATCGTCATCCTGGTATCCGTACGAATCAGCATAGCGGGAAACATCGAGCCAATGCAAAGCCATCTTTTCTCCATAGGCTTTATTTTGTAATAAACGATCCACCACTTTTTCATATGCATTATCCGATTGATCGTTCAGGAAATCATCCATCATTTGTATAGATGGCGGTAAGCCGGTAATATCTTCAGAAACACGTTTTAATAATCTTTCCTTATCCGCTTCTTCGTTTGGCGATAATCCTTTGCTTTCCATTTTCTGAAGAATGAAATTGTCAATTTCATTCTTCACCCATTTTTTATTATCCACTTCTGGCAAAGCCGGCTTTACCGGAGTAATAAAAGCCCAGTGCTTTTCATATTTCGCTCCCTGCCTGATCCATTTTTTGATAACAGCAATTTCATATTCAGTCAATAAACCCAAATGAGATTCAGGAACCGGCATCTGGTATGTAGGATCCGAAGAAGAGATGCGTTTAAATACTTCGCTTTCCTCTGGCTTACCGGGTACCAGGGCAAAAGCACCTTTTGTTTCTTTCAACGGGGCATACGCTGAATCAGCGATATCCAATCTTAATTCGGCTTTGCGTTTATTGGCATCGGGGCCATGACAAGCAAAACATTTGTCGGACAGGATCGGGCGGACATCAAAGTTGTAGCTGATTGTCTTCGGCAATGAGCCGGATTTTCCATCTTTATTGTTACAGGATTGCGACAGGAAAACTATTCCTACAGATAAAGTCAGAATAACAACCAGAGTCCTCAGGTGGCGCATACGGCAAGAATTGACCTACTAAGTTAAAAAATAGATAGCTAAGGCATGCCCTTTTATTGCCTTATTTTAATCAATCGTTTGCGCATGAAAAGTTATGCACTAATACTTAGAGCAGCAAATCTGGACTTAATACCCTGTTTATTTGTTTCAGTACTATGATCCGGAAACTGCTGCTTAATAACCAGCGCTTTGAGTAAGTTACTATTCAAATGAAACCATTGCTTTAATTACACCGGTTTCAGGCCTTAGCCAGCTTTCAAAATTATCTTTTACCTGATCGAAACCTACCCTGTGCGTGATATAGACAGAAGCGTCAATCTTACCATTTTTGATATTCCGGATTACATGCAGAAAATCTTCTTTTGTAGCATTCCTGCTGCTCATCAATGAAGCCTCCCGTTTATGAAATTCCGGATGGGAAAAGCTGATCATTTCTTTCTGCAAGCCCACCAATACATATTTTCCACCGTGCGCCATATATTGAAAAGCACTGTTAATAGCTTTTAAATTTCCTGTCGCATCTATAACAATAGTGGGCATATCACTATTTGTAATTTCTTTTAAACACCCTGTTGCATCATCTTTTGCCGGGTTTATACAGAAAGGAATATCCAGTTTCTCATTACAGAAAGAAAGCCGTTTTTCATTTACATCCATAGCAATTACCTGTGCACCGGCTATTTTTAAAAACTCCATAATCCCCAATCCTATCGGACCGGCGCCAATTACCAGGGCAAACTCACCCGGATGGACAGCCGCTCTTCTTACTGCATGGGCGCCGATGGCCAGTGGTTCTGTTAAAGCCAACGCCTCTTCATTCAATCCTTCACTATGCAGCAATGAATAAGATGGAACGGTGAAGTATTCCCGCATGCCTCCATCCTGGTGTACACCGCATACCTTAATGTTCTGGCAACAATTGGTTTTACCATTCCGGCAGGCAATGCATTTGCCACAATAGAAATAGGGCATGATAGTTACAAGTTCTCCCGGCTGAAATCCCTCTGCATCTCCTTTCACATATTCTGCCGATAATTCGTGACCTAATATCCGGGGATATTGAAAATAGGGCTGCGTGCCTTCAAACGCATGCAGATCGGTACCGCAGATGCCGATGCGCTTTATTCGTAGTAATGATTCGCCTTTACCCGGTTTGATAATTTCACCAGTACCGTATTCAAATTTTCCCGGTTCTACACATACCAATGTCTGCATGACAAATTGAGATTACTTTTCAATACTTATTTTGTAGGTTACCGCGTTTTCAGTTGGATATTTTGAAGATGGCTTGATAATAAGGGCTGTTTTTGTTTGTGACCAGCTTATCTTATCTGTACTTCCCAACAACTCAACTGATTTTATTTTGCCGTTGCCCGCCGTCAACGAAAGATTTTTTATTTGTAAATCTTTTTTGGGTTGATCAAGCGCTATCGCATATAATTCATCTCCTTTTATAGTAAACCGAACATCATCCGCTGTAAACGGTTTGTCTTTATCATCGCTGAAGGCGCCACCGGCAACTTTTGTAGGGCCTTCTCCATATATCTTCCAGGGCCTTGTACCATAAATAGCTTCCCCGTTTACATCGAGCCATTTACCAATACCCAACAAGCGATCTTTTGCTTCATCAGGAATCGTACCATCTGGCTTCGGGCCTATATTTAATAATAAACAACCATTCTTGCTAACAATATCAACCAGGTTATTTACAAGATACTTGACTGATTTAAATGAATCCTGCGGAATATAGCCCCACGATTTATAGCTCACCGCATCATCTGTTTGCCAGGGCAATTGGCGTATCTCAGAGAGTTTTCCTCTTTCAATATCTAAAACAGTAGTGCCTTCGGGATATGCTTTATCATATTTATTATTGATCACAACTTCTTTATTCCATTCCAGACCTTTGTTATAATAATACGAAGCAAAACTTTTACGATAAGGATCAAGTGCAGGTTGTTCTATCCACCAGTCGAACCAGAATAATTGTGGTTGGTATTTGTTCACCAGTTCAGTACACCGCAGCAGCCAATCGTTCATATACTCCGGGCTCATCGTTTCATTTTCTTCTCTTGCCGGACCATAGAAGTCAGCATACTTCGGATCATTAACATCTGAGTCAAAATGCCGGCCACCATTCATAAACCACCAGTGCTCTATACGATGAGAGGATACGCCGAATACCAGTCCTTGTTTTTTTGTGGCAGCAGCTAATTCGCCAATCACATCTCTTTTCGGACCCATCTCTGCAGCATTCCATTTGGATAAACTCGTTTTATACATTGCAAACCCATCATGATGTTCTGCAACCGGCACTACATATTTTGCCCCGGCTTTTTTAAATAAATCAATCCATTCATCCGCGTTAAATTTTTCCGCTTTAAACATAGGAATGAAATCCTTGTATCCAAACTTATTCTGCGGGCCATATATGGCAACATGATGTTTAAACTCGGGGGTACCTTCCCTGTACATTTCTCTCGGGTACCATTCGGAGCCAAATGCAGGAACCGAATAAACACCCCAGTGAATAAAGATGCCGAATTTGACATCGCGGAACCAGTCAGGCGTTTTATACTTTTTAAGCGATTCCCAGTTTGGCTGGTACCTCTCCTGCGAACGAAG
>JAFDYH010000219.1 GCA_018267535.1 Bacteroidota bacterium | reverse complement strand
TATGTTACTCAATATTATTACCAGCTAATGGATTGGGCTGTACGCAAAGCCAATGCAAAATTCTTTCATATCCGGGAAGTGCTAATAGAACCCAACGGAAGTGGTGATACTTCCTGGGCCTGGGCACAAACCTGGTTATTGCTGATACTGGCATTGATGGGTTGCATTATATGGTCAATCCTCGATAGAAAGCGGCCTGGTTACTTTCGTCTGAATTACTGGCTCTGCCTTTTTACAAGATATTATGTAGCGATGGTTTCATTTACATATGGCATTATCAAGTTATTTGCCCTGCAGATGTTCTTTCCGAATCTCAGCCAGTTAGCCACCCCACTGGGGGATTTCTTACCAATGCGTTTATCATGGATGTTTATCGGTTATTCAACTCCTTACCAGGTATTTTCAGGTATTATGGAAACGCTTGTCGGGTTGCTGCTTCTTTACCGTCGTACTGCAACGCTGGGCATATTAATGGGAACAGCGGTATTCCTGAACGTAATGATGCTGAACCTGTCTTATGACATACCTGTTAAACTTTACTCCATGCACATTGTATTTTTATGTGTATTTCTGCTGGTAAACGAATGGAACCGTGTCATTTGTTTTTTTCTTTTAAACCGCCAGGCACCCGCCTGTACCATTTATTATTATCCGTTTACCCAAAAGTGGATGAAGGTTACAAGAATAGTTTTAAAAATTTTATTTATAACCATCGCTGTTGGTTTACAGTTTTACAATAACCTTGACTATTACAAACAAGCTTTTCCGCCGGAAGTAAAACAGGATATACGGTTGGGCGTATATGCTGTAGAAAAATTTACTGTCAATAAGGATACCATTCCCGTTTCACCAACGGATACTATACGCTGGCAGGATATAATATTTGATAAAGGAAATCTCGGTAGTATTAAAACTTCAGACACTGCTTATCGCCAGCGATACAAAAGGGCCTATTTCTACTATACTCTCGATAGTACAAAGCATATGCTTGATTTCAGGAAATTTCAGGGAGACAGCCTGGCTATTGCTTCTTTTTATTATGAACAACCGGACAGTAGTACGGTTTACCTGCGTGGAAAACAAAGAAATGATTCCTTATATATCACACTGAAGCGGCTGAACCGGCATTTTCAATTGGCGGAAAAGCAATTTCACTGGTTAAGTGAAGCAAACCGTTAACAAGCATCCCTTATTAAAGTTCCGCATCCTGGAGGCAGAAAGAATATTAATTCAAAAAGAATTAAATTAGGTAAAACAAATGCAATGGCAAGGTCGCACCACCGCAAAAAACACAAAGAACACCTGAAGCATTACCAGCATGCTCATGAAACGGTTTCAACAACCACAACCAAAGGAAAAGCCTATCCTGTATTTATTATTATCGGTGCTGTTGTTGGATTGGCGATTACCTATTTCGCCTCTGACAGATCGGTACCATGGAGTGCCGGCGGCATTATCGTTGGCGGGATAGCCGGTTATTTCCTTGGAAAGAAAATTGACAGGCAAAATGAGAAATAAGGTTTGCTTGTATATATAACTAACTTTTACGGGTAAACGAAAATAAATAACTGATTGAATAAGGATACGCTTTTTATAGACCTTAGTCATACCATCGAAGAGGGGCTTATTACTTACAAAGGTCTTCCGGCTCCCGTTATCTGCGATTACCTGAGCCGTGAAGATTCAAGAAAATTTTACGAGGAAGGAACAGAATTCCAGATTGGCAAGATTGAAATGGTTGCCAATACAGGTACTTATATCGATTGCCCCTTTCATCGCTTTGCCCATGGGAAAGACCTTTCAGAAGTCGGGCTAGAACAGTTTGCTGACCTTGAAGGAATCGTCATTCGTGTCCCTTTCGAGGAATCGTTGGCTATAACTGTGGATCATTTGAAAGGATATGAAGTGTATAACCGCGCCGTATTGATCCATACTGGTTGGGGAGATGCCCATTGGAATACGGGCAGGTATTATGAAGGTCATCCTTATCTCACGAAAGAAGCCGCAGAATGGCTGAAAGATCACCAGGCGAAATTAGCTGGCATCGATTCACATAATATTGATAATACTGAAGGTAAAAACCGCCCTGTGCACACCACCCTGTTGGAGGCAGAAATACTGATTGTCGAGCATCTTTGCAATCTTTTCCAGCTACCGACAGAAGGTTTTTTATTCAGTGCTGTCCCTCCGAAATTTAAAGGTGTAGGCACTTTTCCGGTAAGGGCTATGGCTAAAATCAAAAGAACAACATAGTTGCGTAAGCGCTTTTTTTATTCCTGATCGTAATTTTAAAAGTAATTCCCCTTCGAAGGACTACTTCTTTCTTCACAAAATCTTAGAAATTTCTAAGCCTGCATTCCTACCTATGGCGTTTTGGCACCGGTATTGCATCAATAAAACAGCAAGTTCACTAATCAATAAACTTAAAAAAATCCTCTTATGAAAAAATTAAACTCGATCCTTCACGATCAAAAAGCTCAAGGCGGCTTAATCATCACAGCATTTTTCGGAGTAGTTATTGTTGTTCTGGCATTGACCTGGGGCTTATAATCAACCACTCTTAATTTTTTCTTCGGTAGAAAAGGTTGTCTTTTCAGAGAGTACGGTAATCGTAAGAAATGACAGCCTTTTTTTCCTGGGAAATTTTTGCGTTATATCCTGGTCAACAATGGCCTCTCTGGCTACCATTTCAATTCCTGCTCTACCCTATCACCCACCTGATCCATGCCATCTGTATTTTATTCAACCAATAGTTACGAATAAAAACTTTTATCCAGCGCTGCAGATATACCGGCCAATCCTTTTGCCAGGTCTTCATATCCCGGCCATGCATAGCCCATCCGCATATAATGATCCGGCATTTCAAACCAATGACCAGGGCCTACCATTGTTCCGTATTGGCGTAAAAGCAAATCATAAAACCTTTCTGTATTGAAGTTCGCCGCATCCTTCACGCGGGGAAAACAAACTACACCCCCGCCGGGCTTTATCCATTCCAGCCGGGATTCAGCCTGTATCCATTTTTCCAGTAATGAAAAATTAGTTTGTATATGCGCTTTTATGGATTTCCAATACCTTTCTTTTTCCAAAAGGAACTGCAATGCTATTTCTTCGTCCAGGACGGAGTTGGTAATAAAAATCTGCTCTTTTGCAGCAAGGAACTTTTCCATCAATTCCTCATTCTTTGTGACCAGCCAGCCAAGACGAAGCCCGGGCAAACCATAGGCTTTAGAAACGGATGATACGCTGATAGCATGGCTGCTTAGTGATGCGGCAAGTGGATAAGGAGAAGTAAGACTCAGTTCACGGTAGGTTTCGTCTACCAGCACATAAATCCCTTTTTGCTCTGCAATACGGATTATCTTATCCAGGTTTTCCCTGCTCAGCATCATGCCAGTAGGGTTATGCGGGTGAGTAATGCTGATATATTTTGTATTGGCCTGAACTGCTTTTTCCAGCGCTGCAATATCCGGTTGCCATGCATTTTCGAATGACAGGCTGATATAAGAAATAGCAGACCCTATAGCCCTTGGTGTTTCAATATTCGTGGCATAATTAGGATGGACAACGATCAAATGATCCGCAGAGGTAAGCAGACTGCTGGCAATAATAAAAAGAGCGGAGGCAGCGCCAACCGTGAGCAGGACATCGTTTTTATCGAGGTTTTTGTGGCCTGCACAGATCAGTTCCCTGAGTTCCGGCTTACCGCGATGATCTGTATAACATAGGCTAAGATCCTGCAAACCCAGGCTTATATCTTTCAGGATAAAATCTGTGACTGAGCTTTCCGCCAGGTTGTAGCGAATATTACTATATCCCATTTCTTCAGGCGATTCTTTTTCAATCGCCATTCTCTTGTACATCATCAAAAAGAGGTTTTATAGCTTAAAATGATATCGTTCAATTGAAAAAAAATAGGCTTCAGTTTAAATGATATTTAATTTAAGGTAAATTAATTTAAAATTTTGAAAATGAATTTACAAGACCTTAAATACAACCAATTTCGTTTTCAAAGAAAAAACAAAGTATTTAAGGCTGTTTTCAGCTTTTAAATTCTATTCTTTAAATAAAAGGTAAACAGATATTTAACTGGTTATTAAACTTCAGGAATTATAAATAAATGATTGATTTTTTAGTAGAAAAATTCAGGAGGTTAAAACGAGTAAAACCTAATTGTTTTAGCAGGCAATTTTGCCTTCTTCTCTTTTTTTGATTGCCGGCCAGAAGAAAAGAGGATAATCCAAACTTCCCCACTCCTCTCAAAAAAAGATTCAGGGAAAAATTGAGCGACTGATTGAGGTGAAGATTTGAG
>JAFDYH010000218.1 GCA_018267535.1 Bacteroidota bacterium | reverse complement strand
AGACTTTCCTGAATTGTTTTAAGGACGGCAAAGATATACTTGTCATCCTTTTCAGCCAAATGTTTTTATACGGAATTAAGTCATCCTTTCCCCTCGATTTATATGCGCCTTATATTATTATATAATCCTTAATTTAGCCCCTCATTTTCTGATTATGCCAGCCAACGTGAACAGACAATTCCTCGACTTCGAAAAACCGATCAAAGACCTTATTGATGAGATCGAAAATATGAAGCATCGCCAGGAAAAAACAAAATTAAATCTTAGCGATACTATCGACAAACTGGAGCAAACGATTCTTCAGCGGCGTAAAGAAATAACTGCAAACCTTACAAGCTGGCAGAGAGTACAACTCAGCCGGCATCCGGACAGACCATATACATTAAAGTATGTTGAAAAAATGACCGATAATTTTATCGAGTTATTTGGTGACCGTAATGTAAAAGACGATAAAGCAATGGTGGGCGGTTTTGCTTCATTGGGTGGCGAGACTGTAATGATAATCGGCCAGCAAAAAGGGATCAATACCAAAATGAGGCAATTGCGAAATTTTGGTATGCCTAACCCTGAAGGATATCGTAAAGCGCTTCGTCTGATGCATCTGGCCGAAAAATTTAATAAACCTGTTATTACATTGATTGATACGCCCGGGGCATATCCGGGCCTGGAAGCAGAAGAGAGGGGACAAGGCGAAGCAATAGCCCGGAACATTTATGAAATGATACGCCTGAAAGTGCCTGTTATTTGTGTCATTATTGGCGAAGGGGCCAGCGGTGGCGCTTTAGGTATTGGGGTAGGGGATAAAGTATTTATGATGGAGAATACCTGGTATACGGTTATCAGCCCGGAAAGTTGCTCATCAATTTTATGGCGTAGCTGGGAGAAAAAAGAAATTGCCGCAGAACAGTTGAAACTTACTGCTGAAAAAATGCTGGGCTTTGGTTTGATTGATGGAATTATTCCTGAACCGATCGGTGGCGCCCATTGGGATTATAATGAAGCAGCCAACATCCTGAAAGATTACCTCTTGCCAGTTATTAAGGAACTAAAGAACGTGCCCGCAGACGAGCGGGTCAATAACAGGATCGAAAAATTCGGCAAAATGGGCTTTTGGGAAGAGGTGAGTTGAGTTGATGACTTAATTCTTTGTACCAGCTTCAGATCCCTGGTTAAACTTCCGTTGCGACGCTCCGTTTATCGTTTGTTCGCTGCTCATCTTGCACAAAACAAACCTTACATTTATTATTTTGCACCTAACAGTATAAATTATTATGTCACTCAGAGATCAATTTCGTGGTACAGGCATCGCCATTGTTACCCCTTTTTTAAATGATGGAAAAATAGATTGGGATACTTTCCGTAAGCTCATCAATTTCTGGATCAGCAATAAAGTTGAGTATTTAACCGTATTAGGTACTACCGGTGAAAGTGCCACTATCCATGGCAGTGAGAAGCAACAGGTTTTTTCATTTGTTAATGAAGTAAATGCAGGCCGTGTTTCATTAATGGCGGGTATTGGCGGCAACGATACCCATGAAGTACTGCAAAACTTTAAGGCGTTTAATCTTGCTGGTTACTCGGCAATACTTTCCGTAAGCCCTTATTACAGCAAGCCCAATCAGGAAGGCCTCTTCCAGCATTATAAAGCATTGAATGCAGAGGCGCCATTACCGCTTATGTTATATAATGTTCCATCCCGTACCGGGCAAAGCGTAAGCGCCGATACACAATTGCGCATCGCACATGAATGCAAAAAAATATTCGGGGTAAAGGAGGCTTCCGGCAATTTTGATCTTATCATGCAATTGTTGAAATATAAGCCAGCCGATTTTATTGTCGTCAGCGGCGATGATGCGTTGACATTGCCCATGATTGCATTGGGAGCAGAAGGTGTAATTTCTGTTGTAGCCAATGCATTCCCGAAAGACTTTTCAGATATGGTAAGGCTTTGCATCAATGGAAAATTCGCTGAAGCGCAGGCCTTGCATTATAAATACACTGATATTATTACCACTTTATTTGCAGAGGGTAGCCCCTCTGGCGTAAAGGCGTATTTAAATGAAATGGGATTATGCAGTGATCATGTACGCATGCCTGTATGGCCGGTGAGCGATGGATTAAGAAAAAAAATTAAAGAATTGATAAAAGAACTTAAATAATTTCTTCAACTATCTGTATGATTTTCTATATACCTATGATTAGGCAGGTCAAATTTTTCAACAATATAGGCATATAGAAAATGTAGAAAGCTATTGCCATCAGGAGATCAGAACTGAAGTTCAATATCCCCGCCTACAGGATACCCCTGGCAAGTCAATACTTTTCCATTCTTAATTTCTTCGTCAGTCAATACTTCATTGTAGGCCATCCATGTTTTCCCGGAAATGCAGGTAGCTGTACAACTGCCACAGTTTCCTGCTTCGCAGCTATATGGCAAATGAATATTTAATTTTTTCGCAGCCGATAAAATTGTATCCGGGTATTGAACATCAAACTTATACCTGGAGTTATTGATCGCCAATTTTACTTTATGCAGATCTGTATCCGGCGGAAGAGGTTTTATACTGTGCTTTCTTGTATTGAAACTTTCTTTTTTAATATTATCAGCGGGTACCCCGGCAGTAATCAGGCTTATTTCTGCCACCTGCATATAACCTGCCGGGCCGCATAGATAAAACAAAGCTTGTTGCAGGGGAATATTATACTGGTCAAGCAAAGACGTCAATAACGATTTGCCCAATCTTCTTTTATGTTTTTCAGAATGGCTGAAAAGAAATTCAATTTTCAGTCTTCTTCTGAATTTAGAGTTAAGTTCAGCAAGCTCTTTATAAAAAATAGTTTCTTGTATTGAATGATTACTGTAAAATAAAACGATAGCTACTTCAGTTGTATAAAGCAAAGTTTTTATTAAAGAATAGATGGGTGTTATTCCGCTTCCGGCGGCGAGAAAGACAAATTGCCCGGAAGAGATCGGGTTGTTTGGCAATCGAAAGAAACCTGAAATTCCAGAGCTTGTTAAGATATCGCCTTTTCTTATATGGCTTAATAGCCATCGTGAATACTCACCATTGATAACATGTTTTACAGTTATGCGCAGGCGTTCATTTAATGCAGGTGCAGATGAAAACGAATAAGATCGGCGGTATTCATTATCTCCTTTGCGAAAGACCAGTGTTATGAATTGTCCTGCTTCATACCGGATATTTATATTATTTATTGGTTTTAATTCAAATGATTTTGCATGGGGTGTTTCATCAATAATAGCCGTTACTTCAAATGAGTTATATATCGAATTTTCTTTATCCATTGTTTATATCCTGTTTACAAACAGGAGCAGTGTTGTATTCTTTATTAGACCAGCTTAGTTTTTATCGCTAAATTAGTATTCCCGTCATTTCTTTTATACTCCTTAAGCATTTCGACGAAGTATTTTTTAATAACTAAAACTATCAACATGGAATTCTTATGGTTCATTCTGATCGGTGCCGCTGCAGGCTGGCTCGCCGGTCAAATCTGGAAAGGGAGTGGGTTAGGTGTGCTGGGAAATATTATTGTTGGAATATTGGGCGGTGTGATAGGCGGTTGGTTAGCCGGTAAACTCGGTATCAGTTTCGGTGGTTTACTGGGCAATTTATTGGTGGCAACCGGTGGGGCAGTCGTCCTTCTGTTTTTAGTAAGCCTGATTAAGAAAAATTAATAGGCTCAGCAGTTTGCTTGTCATGAGGCTGTTTTAAGAGGGGTTTATTTCACCAGTGCAAGAACAAAGGCGAAGAAACGGAGATTGATTTAAAATTTTATGGATAAGCTCTTTTAGCTTTTTTTTGTTCGTTGTGTGAAACCTTATAAGCGCTAAAAACAGCCTCATTTTTATTCTCTCTCGTCACCCATACTTTCTTTATTTTTATTGATGCTAAAAAATATTCTTGCCATCGCAGCAATGATTTTAACAGCATCAGTAGTAATGGCGCAACATATTGTAATTCTGAAAATCGATTCTTTGCCCCCTTATCATCCGGCAGGCAGCAATATTTATATCGCCGGGTCTTTTAATGGCTGGAATGCCCGGGATGAAAATTATCGTTTTAAAAAAGATGATAACGGGCGTTACTTTATCAAACTTCCTTTTGGGGAAGGCAACTATGAATATAAACTGACACGCGGCGACTGGAATAATGTAGAATGTAAAAAAAACGGAGAAGCTATTGGTAACCGGCTATTAAAAGTGAATGAAGACCTGGTAATTGACCTGCTTATCGAAGAGTGGAACGATCGGTTTCCCGCAAAGCCAAAAATAAGCACAGCAGGGAAAAATGTACATGTTATCGACACGGCTTTTTTTATTCCGCAACTAAAAAGAACAAGACGGATATGGATCTATTTACCGGAAAATTATAACACAACGAAGAAACGTTTTCCTGTTTTGTATATGCAGGATGGCCAGAATGTTTTTGATGATGCTACTTCTTATGCCGGCGAATGGCAAGTAGATGAATATTTCGACCACGCATACGAAAAGGGAATTCAGTCTATTGTTGTTGCTATCGATAATGGCGGCCTTAAGCGCATGAATGAATACAACCCTTATGATTATGATATGAAGCAACCAGTCAAGGGACAAGGGAAGCTTTATATAGACTTTCTGGTAAAAACGTTAAAACCATATATCGATAATCATTACCGGACGTTGAAAGATAAGGTACATACTTCTATTGCCGGAAGTTCAATGGGCGGACTGATTTCTTTCTACGCAGTTTTGAAATATCCAAAGGTATTTGGAGGTGCAGGTATATTTTCCCCTTCGCTATGGGTAGCGCCGAAGATATTTGAAGATATAAAAGCAAATGCTAAAAACGTAAGTTCAAAAATCTATTTCTACGCAGGTAAAATGGAAGACGAAAAGATGGTACCGGATATGCTTAAAGCTTTTGAGATGATGAGCAGGTATTCAAAATCAACAATGACCGCTGTAATAAGAGATGATGGCAGGCATAATGAGCTAACCTGGCGAAGAGAGTTTCCTTTGTTTTATGAATGGATGATAAATGAGTAAGCCCATCTGACCGCAAACTAAACACTGGCTAATATATGTTGATAAGAGAAAAAAAATAAAATGGAACGTCGCAGGAAAAACCCGATAGTGATACAAAAGCTGATAACAAAAAATTAATCAATAAATCTGGCCTTCAGCTCCTGCGTCGGTATTATGCATTCCTCTCTTTTTCCAAACCAACTGTATCTGTATTTCGAAATAAAATTATAAATACCATCGCGTATAAAACGAGGAACTATAAAAAAAATGCTTGCCCATTTCCATCCTTTTAGTTGGGTGAGCATTTTTAAAGCGCCGGTAGAGCGGGTATAAATTTTATGATCCTGGAAGAGAATAAATGAATTGAATTTATCGGCCGGTAGGTTGAATTCTTTCAGTAATTGTTGCCCGAAATCAGATTGTAAAGACGCATATTTAAATATGCCTTCCGGATCTCTTTTTATAACAAATTGTACGCTGTTGTTGCAAAGATTACAAATCCCATCAAAAAGTATAACCGGTTTATCAGAATTCACCATGCAAAGTTATGGGGGAAATGCAGAATG
>JAFDYH010000217.1:2546-13350 GCA_018267535.1 Bacteroidota bacterium | reverse complement strand
AACGACATTGGTAGACTGGTCTATGCTGTTTGAAACCGCTGCAATGCGTGAAATTGTAGTAAAAGCACATAAAGCAGACGAAGGGCTGAGACAGAATGTTGAAAAACTTGAACAATACCTATCCGGTCTTTTACTGAATCAACAGTCAAGTAACTCCACCAGTAAATAAAAAACATGAAAAGTAATAAAAAGAAATTGTCATCAGAGGAGAGTAAAGCGCTTCTGGCTATTCTCAAAACACGTTTTGAAAAAAACAAGGCCCGCCATAAAGGCATTGAATGGGTCAATGTGCAGTTAAAACTGGAAGCCAATGCTGAAAAACTAAGGGCACTTTATGAAATGGAAAACACAGGCGGAGAGCCGGATGTTGTTGGTTATGATAAGAAAACGGGAGAATATCTTATTTATGATTGTTCTCCCGAAAGTCCCAAAGGCCGCCGGAGTATCTGTTATGACCATGAGGCACTGGAAGCCAGAAAAGAGCATAAGCCGGAAAACAGCGCAATTGAAATGGCGGCTGACATGGGTATCGATATTTTAACAGAAGAGCAATACAGGAACCTGCAACAGCTTGGAAGTTTTGATACAAAAACGTCCAGTTGGGTAAAAACGCCGCCTGACATCAGGAAACTTGGAGGAGCTGTATTTTGTGACCGGCGTTATAATACTGTATTCCTTTATCACAATGGTGCAGAATCTTACTATGCAGCCAGGGGTTTTCGCGGTTCGATCAGGATATGATGGCACGATTAAATATCGTCCCGTTTTCGGAGTGCTGAATAAAACGGACAAGCTTTTGCACACAATCACCTGTTAACGGTTCTCCTATCAATAGATAACTCACTCAATCGATTGAGCAAAGACTTACTAAATAATTTCCTGCAAAACCAGCACAAACCCTTACTTGTTGGATTAAACTATTCTATATCTTGATTCTTTATTAACTTTATCAACCCATCTTTTCGTTCAGCTTATAATTAAAGTCAATGAAATCATCTCAAAAAAACAGCAGGCGTCATTTTTTGAAAAACTCTGCAGCTATCATGGCAGGTTTTACCATTGTACCCAGGCATGTATTGGGCCGCGGATTCCTGGCTCCCAGCGACCAGTTAACAAAAGGTATTATTGGTGTAGGCGGTATGGGCCGGGGCCATATCGAGTATGCGGGAACACGGGTGGTCGCTATTTGTGATGTTGACAAAAACCATTTAACTGAAGTGGCCAATATGGTTGGTGGCGGTGTAAAAACATTTCACGATCACCGGGAACTGATTGCTTTGCCTGAAGTGGACATTGTGCATATTGCTACACCACCTCACTGGCATGGTATAATCGCTATAGATGCCGCCAAAGCCGGAAAAGATATCTGGTGCGAAAAACCAATGACAAGAACAATTGGTGAAGGGAAAAAAGTAGTGGAAGCGGTACAACAGTATAAACGTATGTTCCGGCTGAATACCTGGTTCCGCTTCAGCGATAATTTTTACGGAATGAATACAACCGTAAGACCAATTAAAAAATTAGTAGAATCAGGATTATTAGGGTGGCCGCTAACCGTTACCGTTAGTAAGACCACCGGCTTTGACTGGAAGTTTTACTGGGTGGGAAAAACAAAACTGGAAACAATGCCGGTACCGGTCGAACTGGATTATGACCGCTGGCTGGGGCCTGCTCCTTATAAGCCATACAACCCACACCGCGTTCACCAAACGTTCCGGGGTTATTGGGACTATGATGGCGGTGGCCTTGGTGATATGGGGCAACATTATATTGACCCCATTCAATATTTTTTAGGGAAAGATAATACCAGTCCTATATTGGTAGAGGTAGATGCGGAGCAACAACATCCTGATGCGGTGGGCACATTCAGAAAAATTACTTACACATATGAAGATGGTTGTAAAATCATTTTAGATGGAGAAGCAAAAGATCCCGGTGCCGCTTATATTTCAGGACCGAATGGAAAATTATTTGCCGGCTTTAAATCGGATATCCCGAACCTGAAAGAAAAGTTAGCATTGCTGCCTGACCCCGAACCACAGGTAACTGATTTCCTGGAATCCGTAAAATACAGAACGCCGTTTGCATTGAATGAATTAAACGGGTTCCGCTCCTGCACCATTATCAACATGGGAAAAATTGCTTTACAGTTAGGCCGGTCATTAAAGTTCGACCCTGTGACCCAGCTTTTCATTGGTGATGATGAAGCGAATTATCTCATTAATCCTCCAATGAGAGGGCCCTGGCATATTTAAAAATTAAACCACACTGACCAAAATATTTGTATGAAAAAATATTTTTCTTTTCTACTTATCATAGTTCTTTTTACAGCTACACAAACGGGTATAAAAGCTCAATCCGTAAAAGATAAAGTGATAGCAACAATTACATCATTCCCTTATCAGCACAAACAGGAAGCAGATGCAGCACTAACGGCGATGGGTACATGGAATAAATCGCAATGGATTTCCTTTTTGAAATTGCTAGATGATGACTCACTCAAAGTAAAAGCCACTTATGCGCTCAGTGCGTATACAAATACTGCATCTCAGGATGCTATTAAGAAAACCCAGTTAGCGGTATTGCTGAAAAAATATCTTTCTTCCTCCAAATCAGAATACGGGAAGATACTGGTACAGTCGCAGCTAAACCTACTTGCAGACAAACCTGCAATTGACCAGGCTAATAACAGTTTGCCGAAATTGCCGGAAAGTAAAGCAGCCGCCCCTTCAGCCTTAAACAACGAACAAAAATTATTGCTGCTGGAAGACCAGATGGCTGCGGCCAAAAATCCGGTTGAGAAACGCAACATTTTATCCCAGGTTGCACACATTCCCGGCTTCAGCAGTTTTATGCTGGTCAGCAAATCATTGAAAGATGCCGATATTTCTAAAGATGCTGCATTGATACTGGCACGATTAGCTCTCGCTGATGAAAACATCAAAGGCCCTGTAGTGAGAACAGCGTTAGAAACAGCTTTGCCTTTAATCAAAGGAGATGATAGCGCTGTATTGGTTAGTAAACTTCAACCCATCCTGCGTAAAATGCCCTACGATTATGGTTTTGTAAGTTTATTTAATGGTGTTGACCTTACAGGATGGAAAGCGTTGGTAGAAAATCCAATTGCAAGATCGAAAATGACAGTAGCTCAACTGGACGCAGCGCAAAAAGCAGCTAATGAAAAAACAAAAGGCGACTGGATTGTAAAAGATGGGTTGCTTATATTCACGGGGCATGGGGATAATCTCGCTACCGATAAAAAATATGCTGACTTTGAAATGTATGTGGACTGGAAAATAACAGAGAAAGGAGACGCAGGTATTTATTTAAGAGGTACACCGCAGGTCCAGATATGGGATACAAGCCGGAGAGATGTTGGTGCACAGGTAGGATCGGGTGGATTGTACAACAATCAGAAGAATGAAAGCAAGCCATTAGTGGTCGCCGATAATAAGATCGGTGAATGGAACCGCTTTCATATTATCATGAAAGGAGAAAAGGTAACTGTATACCTGAATGGAATTTTGGTAACAGATAATATCCCGCTGGAAAATTATTGGGACCGCAACGTTCCCATTTTTCCAAAAGAACAGATAGAGCTGCAGGCACACGGCACTTATGTAGCCTATAAAAATATTTACCTGCGGGAAATTCCAACGAATGAACCATATGTATTGAGCGATGAAGAAAAGAAGCAAGGTTTTATTTCTTTGTTTGATGGCACCAATCTTGATCAATGGACAGGAAATACCACAGGATATATCGTTAAAGATGGCGCAGTAGAAGTAAATCCAGATGCAGATGGCGACGGGAATTTATACACAAAAGACGAATTTGGAAACTTCATTTACCGTTTCGAATTCCAGTTAACACCGGCGGCGAACAATGGTATTGGTATCCGCGCCCCGTTGGAAGGTGATGCCGCTTTTGTGGGAATGGAAATACAGGTGTTGGACAATGAAGCACCTGTTTATAAAGACCTGCATGATTATCAATATCATGGTTCGGTTTATGGCGTTATTCCCGCCAAAAGAGGCTACTTATTACCAACTGGAGAATGGAATAAAGAAGAAATTATAGCCAAAGGCAATAAAATAAAAGTAACCCTGAACGGTACCGTTATACTGGATGGCGATATAAAACAAGCTTCCAAAAATTTTAAAGAAACGCTGGACCATACAGAGCATCCCGGATTATCCCGGAAAAGCGGGCATATCGGCTTCCTGGGTCATGGTGATGTTGTACGGTTCAGGAATATGCGGGTGAAAAAGCTATAACCTTAACAAACTGTATAATAAAAAAAACCGGATGATCCTTATGATCGTCCGGTTTTTTTTATTGAGGAAAAATAATTAACTAAAACTGCAACAAGAACGCCGTACCTACACCTTCCTCACTCAGCACTTGTATATTTCCTTTATGCAACATCATTATCTGCTTGCAAAGGCTTAAGCCGATACCACTCCCCGTTTTCTTTGTACTGAAGAATGGAATAAAAATTTTATCCACTACTTCCGGCGGCATGCCATTGCCGTTATCAGCAATTTTGATAACGGTTTTCCGGTTAGCGGCAATATAGCTGGACAATATTATGGTAGGCTCCTGTTTTTCTTTGACAGCATCAATTGCATTCACAAGAAGATTGATCATTACCTGCTCCAATAAGCTGGTATCGCATTCAATCATCAGGTCGGGATCCTTTAATATCGTTTCAACATCTATATTTTTTTGTTCCAAGGTTGGCTGCATCAATTGTAGTAAGTTCTCAAAAATATCCCGCACGTATACTTTTGTCAGGTTCAGGGTGGTTATTTTATTCAGGCTACGGTAAGTTTCCGCGAATTTTAATAATCCTTCACTTCGGCGTTTGATAGTTTCTATACCGAGTTCCAGATCATCAACTGATCCGGATTCGTTATTTAACAAGCTAACGGACTGCTGTAAACGATGTTTCAAAGTGTCTGCCAGCGATGATATCGGCGCTACAGAATTCATGATTTCATGCGTCAGCACACTCAGCAGCTTTTGCCAGGCTTTTGACTCTGTTTCGTCGAGGGCTTCGTTCACATTCTGAAAAGCTATGAGTTTATAAATTTTGCCATCCGTTTGAAACGCGGTGGCCGATAATAAAACCTTGAAAGAATTGCGTTCAGGGTGGGCCGTTGCGATCCGGCCTTCACCAGGCTTTACTGAAATAATCTCTTTATATAGTTCTTCATCCCGCCTTGCCAGCGAATGAATCGTTTTCAGGTAAGGCAATTGGAGCATTCGTTTTAATGCTTCGTTCATCCATACAATTTCACCGTCTTCTTCGTGGTAAGAAAGAATGCCAGTATCTACAAGTTCCAGTATCTTTTGCAGGTATTGGTATTGTGTTTCCTTTTCTTTACTGATTGCCTTAAAGGTTGTGTTGATATCATTAAAGCCCTGGCGGAGCGGTTGTATTTCTACCGGTGCATGTTTTACATCAAAGTAGCGTGAGAAGTCACGGTAATGCGCCGATTCCACAAACTGGTTTAGTTCATCATGTGCTTTTCGCTGAAAGCGATAAAACTCAACTACCTGGTAAATTATAACAGGCAATAATAAAAGCAGGTAAGCAAACCATCCTTTAACTAATAAAAAGGAAGCCACACTCAGCATTGCAAAGAGCAAGGCTACATGTATAATTATTCTCCACTGGTAGCTTTTAAACATAATGAAACCCCCTTCCTGTTCCTCCGCCGGCTGACGGAGAAATATGCTGCACACAGTCCAAATGGGTGTACAGTATTTTCAAATTTGAAAGAAAATTATAGTTCATTAATCAATACAATTTCAACAGCAGGACTCTTAAAGTCCCCTTTTGGGGATTCAGGGGGCCATTTTTATATATCATATTTACTTAATCGCCGGTATAATGCAGTTCTTGTCAGGCCCAGTTCCCTTGCTGCTTTTGTGATATTTCCATTGTGCTTTTCAATCACTTTCAATATTGTATTTTTTTCAATGGAACTCAGCTTCAGATCAGATGGTTCCGCTACATTGACCGCCTTCGATTCTATGGGAGAGAAGATAAGATCTTTGGATTGCAGCACCCCTTCATCTGCCATAATCACGGCCCGCTCGATCGTATACTGCAATTCCCGTACATTACCGGGGTAATGATAGCCCTGCAGTTTCTCCACTGCTTTAGGGTCAAACTCCAGCACCGGCTTCATATATTTATTACTATACATCCGGCTGAAATGCTTTGCGAGTAACAATATATCCTGGTCGCGTTTGCGCAGGGGCGGCACCGTTATCTCTACTGTATTGATACGGTAAATAAGGTCTTTGCGAAAGCGGCTTTCATTGGCCAGTTCAGCCAGCGGCACGTTGGTTGCGCAGATCAGGCGGATATCGACTGGTACGGGTTCATTGCTGCCCAACTTAATCACCTGCCTGTTTTGCAGGACACTCAGCAGTTTGGCCTGCAGGTGCAGGGGTATATTTCCGATTTCGTCGAGAAACAAGGTTCCTGCATTGGCTACTTCGAAACGGCCCAGCCGGTCCTCACGGGCATCTGTAAACGCTCCTTTTTTATGACCGAACAATTCGCTTTCGAATAATGATTCTGTAAGGGCGCCTACATCTACTTTTACATATGGTTTCTCATTGCGTAGCGATTGCTGGTGTACTGCTTTTGCTATTAAATCCTTCCCGGTACCATTTTCTCCCAGTATCAAAATATTGGCATCGGTGGGAGCAATCTTTTCTATTTTATAGAAAATCTCCTGCATCACTTCCGATTCCCCCAGCAACTCTTTACCAATAATAGAATCACTGTTCAGGGCAGGGGCGGCAACGGATTTGGTTGTCCGTCTTTTTAAAATATCCCGAATAGTTGTCAACAGCCTTTCATTATGCCAGGGCTTTACCACAAAATCAGAAGCCCCCTCTTTTAATGACCGCACAGCCAAGTCGATATCACCATAAGCTGTGATCATTATTACAGAAGTCTCAGGTTTTGTTTTTTTGATTTCATTCAGCCAGAATATACCTTCATTACCTGTATTGATACTGCTGTTAAAGTTCATATCCAGGAGGATCATGTCAAAATTGTCTTTGGAAAGATGCCAGCGAAGGTTTTCAGGATTTTTTTCAGTCACTACTTCCTTTGCCTCTGTCTTCAATAACAGCCGTACTGCGGTGAGTACATCGGGATCATCATCCACAACCAATACAGATGAGTTCTTTAAAAGCATTTTTTCGAGCATGAGTGCGTTTATGGCACACTCTGCTGCAATTATACCATAAATACAAAGTTGTGGCAATTAAATTTTTAAAAAAAGAAAGCGAAAACAACTGTATCGAAACCGGACAGTCGCTGTATCGAAAACGAACTAATTCGTACTCATTTCCGGCGCAAGTCCTTGTGAACCATACCAATCAGAAACTGGCATATTCTTCACATTAGAAACACCAGAATTCTCATGTGTAAATAAAAATTTAAACGACCCGTAACCTTATCAGCGATCGGGTCGTTTAATAAAATGGTTTCAACACTAAAGCTTTACAACTGTGGATAGAGTAATTGAAAAAAAGACATGGACTAAGAAACGGATCCTCACCATTATCGGAGTTGTTGGAATTGTCGGGCTCGCTGCCGCCAGTTATTATTTTACTTCCGGCAAAAGCCGACTGAATGTAGATACTGAACGTATTGCTATCAGCGAAGTAAAGAAAGGCACTTTCCAGGAGAATATTCCTGTAAATGGTACGGTGCTTCCTTTAACTTCTATCTTTCTTGAAACACAGGAAGGAGGACAAGTGGAAGAAAGGTATGTGGAAGACGGCACCATTATGAAAAAAGGGCAGCCTATTGTAAGGCTTTCCAATACCAACCTGCTGATGAATATGATGAGTTCGCAGAACACGGTTTATAATACGCTTACGCAGATGCAGATTAACCGTAATGCAGCCCAGCAGAATACAGTAAACAAGCTGACGCAAATGGCAGACGTGGAAAGCTATCTCAAGGAAGCAGAAAGAGTTTACAACCTGAATAAAAAGCTATACGAACAAAAAGCGATCGGCCTGCAGGAATTCAAAAAATCTGAAAATGATTATAATTATTACAGGCAAAAAGAATATCTGGCCCGCCAGATTTTGAAAGCCGATACGATTTCCACCAAACAACAGCAACTGCAAGACAAGCAAACTTATGAAGGTTCACAAAATGCACTGGCAATTATGAAGAAAAAAGTGGAAGACCTGATTGTACGTTCGCCGGTAGATGGTCAGCTTACCTCATTGGATGCGGAGGTAGGTCAAACAAAAGCACCAGGAGCAAGAATCGGGCAAATTGATGTATTGGGCGGTTTTAAAGTAAGAGTGGATGTAGATGAACACTATCTTTCCAGGATTTATACGGGATTAAAAGGGACCTTCACTTTTGCTGACACACTTTATAACCTGGAAATTCAGAAAGTGTACAGCCAGATTGTGAATGGCCGGTTCCAGGTAGACATGGTATTTAAAGGAAAGGCGCCAAAGGGTATCCGCCGCGGACAAACATTACAGATACTATTATCCTTAAGTGATGCAAGACAAGCGCTATTGTTACCAAAAGGAGGCTTCTATCAACAAACTGGTGGTAACTGGATCTTTAAAGTAAATGAGAATGGCACATTGGCTACCAAACAGGATATCCAGTTAGGCAATATGAATACTGATTATTATGAAGTATTGAATGGCCTTCAGCCGGGAGACAAGGTTGTAACGAGCAGCTATGAAAATTACGGGACTATGCAGGAACTGGTCCTGAAAAAATAAACCACAGTCGTTAAGAACAAAACCACATCGCCATGAAACGCAAAACCTTCTATGCTTTGATGCTGATCTGCTTCGCAGGATTAATTTCTTCTGCAAACCAAAGTAAAAAAGAATGTACTCAAAATGCACTCTGTTATTCACGGCAGGCCGCCTGCTGTGCAAAAGCCAACGAAGTTAATCAACAGGATTCGCCATCAGTACCTTTAAACCTGTTTTTGTTCGATCTTTAAACAATTGATAAAAAGATAGCCACTTAAACAAAACAACAATATTCACATCAAACAATTATACAATGATCAAGATCACCGACCTCGAAAAAATTTACCGGACAGAAGAAGTAGAAACTGTCGCATTAAATAAACTTTCCCTGGAAGTAAAAGAAGGTGAGTTTGTAGCCGTAATGGGGCCTTCTGGTTGTGGCAAATCGACTTTACTGAATATACTCGGTTTATTAGATGATCCTGATGCAGGAAGTTTTATTTTCAATGGTATTGAAGTAGCCAAATTCAATGAGCGCAAAAGGGCTGATTTGCGCAAACGCAATATCGGTTTCGTATTCCAGAGTTTCAACCTTATTGATGAATTAACGGTATTTGAAAACGTAGAGCTCCCCCTTATCTATACAGGCGTTAAATCAGCAGACAGGAAAAAAAGAGTGGAAGAAGTATTGGATAAAGTACAAATCATGCATCGCCGCAATCACTACCCGCAACAACTATCAGGTGGACAGCAACAACGTGTAGCCGTGGCAAGGGCCGTCGTTAATAACCCAAAACTGATATTAGCCGATGAGCCTACCGGTAACCTCGATAGCAGCAATGGTAACGAAGTAATGCAAATGCTTACCGACCTGAATGAACAGGGAACTACGATTGTAATGGTAACCCACTCCGAACACGACTCAAGGTACAGCCACCGCATTATCCGTATGCTAGACGGGCAAGCTGTACTGGAAAACATTATGGTGTAAGAACCGTACCCCCACCCTGAAAAGGCTTTCGGCAAAAAGATTCTGCTCAAATTGCAGTTCTTATTTCAACAATATTATCCTGGTGAACATTTATCCTAATGCTCACCAGGATTCTAAACTCTCCCTTTAGGGAGTTGGAGGATTTTTTATGGTTCGCAATTATCTGAAAATCGCCATCAGGAACCTGTTAAAATACAGGTTCATTTCGTTTATTAACCTGTTTGGCCTCACAGTCGGGCTCACCTGTTGCTTATTAATTACCACATATATACTCAACGAACTGAGCTATGATAAGTATAATAAAAACGCGGATGACATTTACCGGGTAACCCGCACCTTTAAAAATTCGAATGGTGCAGTTTCTTTAAAACTAAGCACCATCTCCCCCCCTTTCGGCTATTACTTCCCTTCTGAATTCCCGCAGATCCGGAAAATGACGAGATTACTGCAAAATGGACCTATCCCTGTCCGTTATAAAGACAAGATATTTAACGAGAAGGATATGTATTTCGCAGACGAGAACTTATTTGATGTATTCTCCCTGCAAACGATAAAAGGAAACCCCAAAACTGCATTGAGTGAGCCATTTTCTATTATGATGACGGAGAAAACGGCAAAAAAATATTTCGGGGATGAAGATCCTATCAATAAAGTGATCCGTTTCAACAGCCAGTTTGATTGTAAGGTAAGCGGTATATATGAGTCATTTCCCGCTAACTCGCATATGCACCCGGAAATGTTGCTTTCGTTTAATACGTTGAAAGATTCAGTTGTATATGGAGAGGAAGGGCTGCGAACCAACTGGGGAAACAATTCTTTTTTTACTTACCTGCTCCTTCCCCCGAATTATAAAGCAGAAAACCTTACAAACCTGTTTCCCGCTTTTTTGGATAAGCATATGGCCAACGAGTACAAAGGCAATAAACCTTCTTTGATGACAGAGCTTGGGTTGCAAAAGCTGACCGATATACATCTTTACTCACATACGGATTATGAAGCGGAACCTAATGGCGATATCAGCCGGGTATACATCTTTTC
>JAFDYH010000217.1:0-2439 GCA_018267535.1 Bacteroidota bacterium | reverse complement strand
GTAATTGGAGCAAGAAAAAAAGAATTGATTGCGCAATTTCTCAGTGAATCTGTAATGATTTGTTTTACGGCAACAATGATAGCTATGTTATTATCATGGCTTACCATTCCATGGTTGAATAAAATCTCAGGGCAACAACTTTCTTTTCAAACCTTATTGCAGGCGAAAATTCTCATTCCACTATTTGTAACTCCTTTTATTATCGGAATCATTTCCGGCATTTACCCTGCTCTTTTCATGTCTTCATTCCAACCTGTAAAAACATTGAAGGGTTTATTCAAAGCCGGCGGCGGCAGTATCTCCTTCCGGAAAGCACTGGTAGTAATTCAATTTGCCATCAGCATTATCCTGATTATAACAACGTTTATCGTATTTCAGCAACTTCATTATATACAAACAAGAGCGTTGGGCTTCGATAAGGAACGTGTAGTAACAATGAACTATACTAATGAAGTAGGTAAACAATATGAACCCTTTCGTACCGAATTGTTACAAAACACTTCGTTTAAAGATGTTACCCGTTCTTCCCGTATACCCACAGGCCGTTTGCTGGACAATATGGGTGCTTCCGTATCCAATGGCGATTCATTGCAACCCGTAGTTGCCGATATAAAATATGTGAATACGGATTACGATTTCCTGAATACATTCGATATTCCGATTGCTGCCGGGCGATTTTTTTCCAGGGATTATGGTACCGATACATTGAATTATGTATTGAATCAAACCGCTGTAAAAGCAATCGGCTGGAAGAGTGACCAGGATGCAATCGGAAAGGATTTTGTATACGGAGGCACAAAAGGCCATGTAATCGGTGTGATGAAAGATTTTCATTTTGAATCGATGCATCAGGCAATCGTTCCAATGGTATTGATCATGCTGCCGCCCCGGAATACCTATTTCAATAATCTTTCTATAAAAATTGCAGGAGGCAATACAACTGCGGCGCTGGGCACTATTGAGCGTACCTGGAAAAAATTTTTTCCTGAAACGCCTTTCGAATATACTTTCTTAGATGAGAACTTTGACCGTCTTTATCAATCTGAACAAAGGCAGGCCACGATCTTTACATCATTTGCCTGCATCGCCATATTCATTGCCTGCTTAGGGTTATTTGGCTTATCTGCCTTCGCTATATCGCAGCGTGTAAAAGAAATAGGGGTAAGAAAAGTATTAGGTGCAAACACCGGTGGATTAGTCGGTTTATTGGCAAAAGATTTTTTAAAGCTTGTTGCAGTAGCCGCTATCCTGGCATTTCCTATTGCATGGTATGCCATGAATAGCTGGCTAAAAGATTTTGCATACCGGGTCAGTATACAATGGTGGGTATTTATAGCAGCCGGCATACTGGCTGCATTGATTGCATTTGTAACCGTCAGCTTCCAGGCAGTAAAGGCGGCGACAGCAAACCCGGTAAAGTCATTGAGAAGCGAATAAATGTCTGAGCTTAAAATTTAAAGTATTTGTTGTATTCCTATGAAGGCAAATCCATAAGAGAAGGTGAATGAGTTTATTGGTTAGCTTTTCGCAACCTTATATTTTTATTAATCCCGCTTGACAATTATGTAAGTATCGCAATAAACTAACAACCTAAACAGCCATATATGTTCAAAAACTATCTCAAAGTTGCAATGCGCAACTTATTAAAAAGAAAGGGATACACCATTATTAATGTATTTGGGTTGGCAACAGGAATGGCGATTTGCCTGTTGATTGTTTTATTCATCACAGATGAACTGAACTTTGACAGGCAACATGAGAAAGGGGATAATATCTATCGCATGGTAGTGAAAAGACAATATCCCGGCCGCACTACTTCCTATGCGATTATCCCGCAGTCTTATGCTAAAGCAGTAAAGCAGGAACTGCCGGAAGTAGAAGAAGCAACCCGTGTTTTTGATTTTGTAGGCGATGGCGTATTCCAGTTAAAATATGGCGATAAAGCCTTCGAAGAAAAAAAAGTGCTGCTTGTGGATTCTAATTTCTTCAGGGTATTCAGTGTAAAAATGATAGCGGGGAACAAAGAAGATGCCCTGGAAAAAATAAATTCTGTTGTATTAAATGAAACGACTGCCAAAAGATATTTCGGATCAGTGGACCAGGCCCTCGGGAAAATAGTACAGCCGGAAGGAAACAATAACCAACCTTTAAAAGTAACTGGCGTAGTTGCTGACTGGCCGGAAAACTCACACTTATTGTTTGATCTTTTATTAACTACGGCAGGTAATGCGAACGCCAATGCAGTTAATTATACAGGCTTTGCGGCCTGGACCTATCTTTTACTCAACAAAAATGCTTCCCAACAATCTGTTGAAGCAAAGTTTCCTTCTATCATTCAAAAATATGCAGCCGGTGATATCGAAAAACAGTTTTCGCAAACCTACCAGCAATTCCAGGCAAACGGTAACGGCTACACGTATTACCTGCAGCCATTAAAAA
>JAFDYH010000216.1 GCA_018267535.1 Bacteroidota bacterium | reverse complement strand
CTTGTATCTTCTGTATCGGAAAGTAATCCGGCCATGTCAAAAGCAACTTCTACGCAGTTGCCGCATACGCTCAACTATTTACATTCGGCTCTTTTTGGCTTTTCTATGCCACTAGTAATCTTTTTGTTGCTACTTTTTATATACTACCTTAAAAACGCCGGACTTTGGGTTACAAATTGTAAAAACGGATACGCGATATCGTGACTTTTATACATTACGTAATCAACATAGCCTCCATTCCGCATCAGCATATTTTTTTTGCAGTAATAGCCGGATAATTTCATCCCGTATACCTTTTGTATCGTCTTCGGTAAGGCTTTTATTATTGGTGTAAAATCCGGCGGCATCATCCTTGTGTGGAAAATAAAGCGATTGACCATAGGGCTGAATGACAGCGTTTCTGGCCCGGCCATATAAATGATAATGCAACTGTGGCCCCCCGGACTTATATACCGACCAGTTCCCATTATCCTGATAATTTATCCTGCCAATATCTACACCGTTTCGTTGCATCACATTGGTCATTGCTTCACCGGTAACGGCAATTAAGCGCATCAGTTCAATAGACTGTTTAGGTGAAAGTTGCTGCCGGGTAGAGACTGCGAATTTCGGATCAATTGTAATATGACCGCCATCGTCCCTGTCAATTAAGGGAAACTCTGCAGGCCTTACCAAAAAATTTTCAGTTTCGAAAATTATTGTCATCACTGTATTTATTTCTGAGAACTGCCCTTCACAATCCGTAACGTACGGAGAACAAAAAGCTTAATCAAACAATCCCGCAAGATAAATTATAGGAGACTGGCTAATTCATTCAAATGGTGAAACAAATAATCTGGTTTTGCTTCCCGTAGCATTTTTTCATCTTGTGTGCCTGATAAAATAACGGCTGTTCTTGCCCCGGCATTTTTGCCCTCAAGTATATCAGCAACAGTGTCTCCAACCTTTAGAAGCCGCCCAGGCCTGCTCAAAGAAAGTTGCTGCATCATAGCAATAATCATATCGGGGTAGGGGCGGCCCCGTATTACTTCGCTACAAGTACCCGTATAATCAAAATCTTCGTGGTGCCATCCTAAATATTTTAATAAGGCGTCAAAAATATTTCTTTCCAAACCTGTTCCCAGGCCTATCAATATTCCTTTGTTTTTTAACAGGCGAAATAATTCTGTTGCTCCCGGTGCTTCGCTAAAATTAGAAAAATTTGAGTTGAACTTTTTTATAAAACGCTCATATACCGGGACAGTAAAACTTAATGATAAGCCATTTTGTTTTAAAATGGCAGCAATCATTTCCCGCTTTTGTTTTCCCCGGTGTAAAGAGAGCAACGAACAATCGATTCCCGGCAAATGTTCGGAAAATGCTTCACAAAGGCATTTAAAAACTATTTGGCCTTTGTTTTCTAAAACGGTTGTTCCAATCATATCAAATAGAACCGAATCAATCACCGGAAGATTTTTATGGTGCATACTGACTTATTAATAACGGGCCACAGCATAAATATTTCCATCCATTGAACTGATGATAATAGTATTTCCAAGTACCAACGGTTTTGCTATCACAGCCCCCATTTTTTGATATAATAAAAGAAAGTCTTCATTTTTTTTAATGATGGAGTAAATATCATCCCTGTAGGTATCGTCTTCTTTAAAATAGGTTTCTTTGTTTTGCCGGTATCCAAGGGTAGTGAAATCAAAAACTTTTTCCCCGGTAGTTTTATTTAAACCAAAAACATGGCCCATCATTGTTCCAAAATAAATAATGCTGTCGGCAACTGCAGGCCCGCCAAAAATATTATACATCGCATTAAAAGACCATTTTGTATTGCCATTTAATGGGTTCAGGCAAAGAAAGAGGCGGTCATCTGATGTGCCTATATATAACAATGAATCGTCAATGAGCGGAGTAGTAATGGCCCACCCTTTTTGAAATGATTTGTTCCAGTGGCAAAATGGCTTTGCAAAATCCAGGGCATAAAAATTATAATCTCTTGCTCCTACAAAAACGGTATTTCCCCAGGCACTTGCACTCCCGTTAAACTCTCCTTTGGGAAAATATTGCTGCCCAACCGATTTAAACCTCCAGATTAACTTACCACTCGCTTTGTTTAAGGCGTAAAAATAACCATCAAATGAACCAATATATACGGCGCCCTTATAAATGCAAGCTGTGGCATGAACGATGCCTGCGGTCTTAAATTTCCAAATCAGTTTACCCGTTTGTGCTTGTAAGGCATATATAAAATGGTCAGCGGATCCTATATAAATTATTCCACTGTCATAAACGGGGGATGATTGAAAATAATCAGCAAAGGAAAAAAGTTCATATTTGTTTTCCCCTTTTGATTTGAATTTCCATTTTATGTGGCCGCCTGTATCAATACACCAGGCATACCCGTCACCACTCATGAAACAAATTTTGTCCTGGTAAATACATGCTGTCGACCGGATGTCACCATTCGTTTTAACCTTCCATCTGAGCGTTCCTTCAATTACGCCTATTGCATAAAAGTTGCTATCCGTACTGCCAACATAAATTACCCCATTAGCCGAAACTGGCGATGCTATAATGGCGGAGGCTGTTTTAAATACCCAGCCTGGTTTCTGGTTTTGTGCACAGGCGGATGAGCCTTTTAATAATATAAACAGCAGCAGGCAATGGCCTGTAGCCATCAATAACCGTCGGGCTTTACTGATACCCGCTGAAATGAAAAGTGCGGAAAAAAATGATGCGTTTGCAAAAGGCAACAATTTTTTGTTGATGTATTTCATCGGGCAAAATATCAGTTAACAATTCATAGCGGCCTGCTTTTAAGGCACATTGCAATTTTAGCTACTTTATTATTCCTGCATTTGTCAATTACTGCTTTTCTAAATGGTACCGGTGATACTGGTTAGCAATTGCAGTACTTTGGGCGATAAAATTATTTTCAATGATAAAGTACCTGTTTTTAATAGCATTTCAGTTTTTTGCCTGGCAGGTTCCCTTGTATAGTTATAGCCAGTCTCTATTTAAATATGATATAGAAAAGATTACAGCCGATGTGTATGTGCTAAAACCCGTAATTAATGAATACCGTTGGGTTACTGCTAATATTGTTGTTATCGTAGGTGAGGATGATATAGTAGTGGTGGATAGTGGCCTGCTGCCGGATGCTGCCCGGGAAGCTATCAGGGAAATACGTAAAATTTCAAATAAACCGGTACGGCAACTACTGAATACACACTGGCATGGCGATCACTGGCAGGGCAACGAAGTCTTTGCAAAAGAATTCCCCGGTTTGCAAATTATCAGTACAGTGAAAAATTCAGAAGCAATTAAAAGGAGCGGCATGGTGTGGATCAATAATTTTTACCCTAAGTACCTGCAACAAATGATTGATGGCTATGAAATGGAAATAAAAAATAATAAACCGGCCGGCAGTGATAAAAATTTCAATGCAAACGAGCTTGAACTAATAAAGGAAGGAGTTGGGCAGGTGAAAGAAGATTTGGCTAATATGAAAAAAATAAACCCTGTTTTTCCAAATGTAACTTTTAGCGATAAAATGATTATCAAAAAAGGGCAACGGATTTTTGAATTCTATTATCTGGGCGTTGGAAATACTGTTGGAGATGCCGTTTTATACCTTCCCAATGAGAAAATTTTAATGCCCGGAGATTTAGTGGTGTATCCTTCACCGTACGAATCCGGCGCCTTTTCAAAAGAATGGGTGGAGACATCAAAAAAGTTAAAGCAATTCGATTTCAACTACCTGGTACCCGGGCATGGTGATGTACAGCATAATACCGGTTATCTGGATTATCTCAATGATTTGTATGCCGAACTATTCAGGCAAATGAATGATGCCTATTTGCGTGGCAAAGCTACCATTGAAGAAGTGCAAAAAATGGTTACTACCGAATCGGTAACAAAAGAACTCAACAAAAACCCAAAGTATGTTTACTTTACAAAAAACCTTGGAAACGATTTTGTGCCCAATGCTATAAGAGATTCATACAGGCGCTTATCGATTGGTATTTATTAACCGGGTGTGCAACCGACCTGTGCAATTTTCTACATACCCGGGTTTTATAAACTTTGTGGTTTAGTTGTTCTCCGGATATTCAACGGCTATGTGATTTTGTATTATTCAGAATACCTTACATGATTTGAAAATGAATTTTTAAAAAAAATGATATGCAGTAAACTTGTCAATACCTGCTCGTTTTGCCGTAACAGGTATAAATTTTGTAATTTACCTGTCTAATCCCTACTGGGTTGTAAGAGGATACCTTTAAAATAATTGTATGGTTGGATGTATATCATCTTTTATCCATGGAAGTTTTTTTTAAGAAAATAGATGAAGAGAATAAACTGCTGATGGATAAGCCGTCAGGCTGTGATATGATATATTATTCAGAGTTAAATGAATGGTTTACGAATAATGCTTTTAGAAACTTCAGCGTAAATATGTAATAGACGGAACGATTCACTATAAAGGGCATGCCTTTAGTTATCCCGTGAAAAAAAATGAAATACTCATTGCCCAAAAGCAACCTGGTATAATTGCACAATTTGATTCCTTGAAAAATAAGACAAAAAGCATTTGTATTGACATTTCACCGGAATCTATCAATGAGGTTTTTACCTGTTTGATAGCCGAAAAACCGGGCGATTTGGTGGAAGAACTTATTTCCCACAAGTATAAAAATTTTCAATTGGATACAGAAGTATTAAATATGGAGGAGTTTGAGGGGAAATCATTTTTAAAAAGCATTGCTTCGGGGCTAAATAGGTTTGGAAAAAATGAACGGGTGAGCAAAGAGTGGGTATACGATTTAGCTGAGCATATTATTATTAGGAACGCCCGGTTGCAGGCGAAGCTAAAATTGTTGAAGAGCATCAAAGTCTCTACTCGGAAAGAAATTATAAGGCGGCTACTTGTTGGAAAATCGTTTATTGATGAAAATTTTATGTCTATCAGGAATATTTCCGAAGTGGCTGTTCATTGCGCCATGTCAGAATATCATTTCATGCGGACATTTAAACAGGCATTGCAAATTTCACCTTATCAGTACCTATTAAAGAAGAAACTCGAATGGTCAATAAAACTCATCCGGGAGAAAGATCTTTTTTTATCTGATATAGCTATTCAATGTGGTTTTCCGGATTTGGCTACTTACAGCAAAGCTTTTAAAAGGATGTATCATATCTGTCCATCCATGTATAGAAGCAATATATAAATCTAAAAATTGAAACTGGTGATTTATTGGTTTATGCCTTCAATAGTTGTGTGGCCATCTATCACTGCTTGTAACAATGATATTTAAGGCAAAACATTTTAAAAGCGTTATACCCCTGTCAGTAAACCATTTTTGCCATAATTACTGTTTCCCCACCTTGAAAAACTTACCCTGGCCACACAGCCGGTTAAATTAAAATCTTTGCGGCTTGCTTCTTCTAATTTTTCAATGGCAATCAGCGTTTGGGTCATGGCGCTTATTTCCTGCGCTGTTCCTTTCAATTTAGTGGAATACTTAGGGTCGTTTGATTCGTATACTTTCCCGGAAGCCCATCTGCATTGCCATTGCAGGGAACCGCCGGTTCAGCATTTTGTTTTGATTGTTCAAAACCGTATGCATTACTAATAAGAAAAGCGGTTATGATAAAAACTTGCTTCATGAAAATCATTTTAAAAATTAGGTGGCGTTACCGTCCAGGGCTTGCCAGAATTTGTATCAAAACCATTGCTGGTGGTGGTGGGCAGTCTGCCGCCGTTATAGTTGTTGTAAATCCAGCAAATGCGGGCAGGTTTTAGTTGCACCGTAGTGGCCATTGCGCCATTGCAGGCCTGTGTGCTGGTGCAGGAAATGATGGTTGCATCTTCAAAATACATTCTCACTTTTACAGCATTAGGAGGGAGGTTTGGGTCCCTGCTTATAGTTGCTATCTCCCCGTTTTTTATCAGCCCGCCGGATTGTTGGTTGGCTAAAAAATCGGCGCTGGCCTGGCAGGGGTCGAACTTAATGGTAACGGTAGTGGTTTGGTTTTGCCCGGCAGTGGTTACTTCTACAATATCAATTTGCTTTTCATAACCCCTGTACATAGAAGTGCCAATAAATTTAGTTGGCGATTGACTGCCCAGAAATTTACCAAAGTTTTTGTCCTGACTAAATCCGGTAATGGATATGAGCAAAAGTAAAGCTGAGATAGAAAGTAGTTTTTTCATTTGTTATAATTTGATGTTTTATTATTTTATGAAAGAATAAGTAAATGATATTTTTTATGGTGCTTTAAAATTTCTATTTCAAAAAGCTGCTTCCTAATGGCGTAAAACCCGGCCCGGAGGCATTAAAACCATTGCTCACACTTATCTCCACCGAACCTAAATCCGCACCGGCACTGCCACCCACCGGCCCGTTCATTCCGGCACCGGCAGTACCCTTCACAATTAAATCAACAGGGTTCATATTGCCATCAAACTTAACTGTGGTTTCTACAGATGCTCCTACTGATGCTTTTATTTTGCCTACTTCAAATTCTTTGTCCTTGCCCCCCTTTACAGAAATGCTGTGACCGGTTGTTTGCCAGGTTACTGGGTCAATGCTTTTTTCGTATTTAAATGAACCGGCTTTAAAATCTGCGTAAACAGACCAGCCTTCGCAATTCATTTTTCCTCCGGCTACCATTATATCAATTCCAAAATCTACTTCACAGTGTTCCCTTTCCCATTCATGTATCTTTCCTTTATAATTATTAGCTTTCAAATAATCGCTGCAGGGTTTTGATAATCCTCCATCTACATGGGTAGGAAAAAGCGGGTAAGCAAGATCTTTCAGGTTATTTAAATAACTGACATAGGCTGCATAGTTAATTGCTGTGGGGTCTTGCATGGATTGCATTTGAATGCTGTTCCAAAAAAGATATTCCTGCAAACGCTGGTTAAGCAGGTCCTCCATGTTGTGGATATATCGGTTATTTATTTCTGCCATTTTTTCCAGCCATTTACTTTGCTTTGCTGTTTTTAGGCCACACACTTCTTTTTCAATTTCCACTGCTCTTGCATTGGCGGCATTTTGGCCTTCACCATCTTTCAAATTGCTTTTTTCTTTTGTCAAAGCATTTATCTTATCGTCAAATTCCGATTTCAAAGCCTGCTTCAATTCAGTCTCGCTTTTCAGCCTGTTGCCTGTTTCCGTTTTCATACGGCTGATATAAGATTTACTGAATTGTGGATTGTCGATACTAGACAGCATAATACCAGCCTGTGCCATAAAGGGGTTGCTGAATGATGCTTTCATATCCTGCATAGATTTTGAAAATCCGGGCTTGCCTGCATTGGCCATCACCTGTTGCATTTGTGCCATTTTTTTTGCCTGGTTATCATTTACCTGGCCCTCATATTTATTTGTTAGCTCTTGTTGTGTTTTATAAGCTGCATTTACGGTGGCATCAAAATCCCTGAAATATGCTTCTACCTCATTATCCCTCGCCACAGCTTCTTCATACGATGCCGGAACGGGCGGCACGGTAAAGCGTTTGGTTACACTATGATCTTTATAAAACTGTTTAAAACGTTTGCGGATATATTCCGACAAATCTTTTTCCGGAGCCAATTGCCTGAGCTGGTTAATGTTTTCGGTAGTAGCACCACCATTGGCAATAGCTTTTTCAAGATAGCTGCCGCAAAGTGTTTTATCACCCTGCTTTTGGGCAATGAGTGCCATTGACCGATACGCTTCTGCTTTGGTGGAGTCTTTTGCTATGGCAGATAAAAACAATGGCTTGGCTTTGTCAACATACCCCAGGCTCAGGTAAGCCTGGCCAATATTGTTAAGCAATGTGCTGCTTTGAGGTACAAATTTTTGTGTGTATAAAAGTAGCGGCAGAGACTTATGTGCATAGCCTGAAAGGGTAAGCAATGCACCGAGGTTATTGATGGAAACATAATCATCGGGATTACTGATGCAGGCGTTTACTAAAAGGTATAAAGCTTTGTCTAATTCATTGTGCGTCCAAAACACCATTGCATACTTTCCGGTTTCAGAACCTTTGTCCAATAATGTCTGCACTGCTTTTACATTATCGGGTTTCATAGCATTTTCTGTTTGCGAAAAAATGGGTTTCAGATACGCTATCAGTTTTGCTTTATCTGTTGGTGTAGGCGGTATAACCAGTGCAGATATTTTTTCGGGAATTTTATTGGGGTCGGCCATCGGCATCATGGCTGTTCCTGCATTGCCCGACTGCATCTTGTCCTTTGTTGTTTTCATGGTTTGTTCAACGCCCATTTTATCCAGCATGGCCCGTTGTTCAGGCGTCATATTTTTTTTCAGTTCCTCCAATTGTTTCATGGCATCGTCCAGTTTCTGTTTTTCTTGTGCCATTGTCATAATGGGCAGCATTAACAGTATCAGCAATAGATTTTTCATCTCTTTGTTTTTTATTGTTTCCTGATATAAACATTCCCCAGCAGCATATTGGGCTCACCGCAATACCAGCCAATGCGTTTGTACGGTTGCTCAACAGGGCGGGCATTATCATTTCTAATGACTTCTTTTCCATTTACCGAAACAATAACTGCAGTGCCATTTACCGATACGCTTACATGGGCCACATCTTTGTCTTTAGCCGCCGCAACCTTTAAATGATTTTCATACATTTCCTTAAACTGTCCCTTTCTGAATTTGCATTCCATTGTGCATTCGCCGCTCATGGCAATGCCAAAATCCATTCCTTTATCAACGGTGTTGCTAATATCCATCGGTTGTGGGTATTTATCTTTGGGGTCATAGCCATCCATTCTGAAGTAGTGTAGTACTCTTTTATTTGAAATGCCTGGTGCAAAATATACATCATAGCTTACTGTAAAATTTTGGGGAAGCGGAATATTCAAATCAGGATAAAAAGTAGATTTTTCCGGAATAATTACCCATTTGCCGGATTGCCCGTTTATAGTAGTTAAAGAAGAATTGGCAAAACCATTTCCTGCCGTGTGCCAATTTTTTGTTGATAATTGTCCGGTTGGGTAACCATCAAAATCTTCATACAAAATGGTATTGGCGTCTTTGTTTTTTGCAGAAGCGGTTGGCGAAACAGTGGCAGGCGTCGTAAATACATTGCCCGAAGTTTTTGCCGGTGCTTTTGATGTTGTATAAACCATATTCTTTCTTGCCTCCGGTTGTGCCAGCCATTTGGCTACAAAATCATAATTGAAATTGTTCAGGAGGGAGTACAGCATGTGCGGATTACCGGTGCCGAACTTTGCATCATACTTTGCCAGGTTTTCTTCTAAGGTTATGTTCGTTGGCGTTAAATTAAAGTAAACCCAAAGCGGATTATCCGATTTTGTCTTGTCAATCGTTTGCTGGGTAGTTGTAACCAAAATTTTGTATTCGGGAAATGTTTTATTTAGTGGTTTACCGTTTACAATCGCTTCGGGGTTCAGCAGGTAATGCCCGTTACCATCATTTTCTGCATTATTGTAATTATAAGTTGCGTTCAATTTCACCACTTCATTGTAGTAAGGTTTTAATCTTTCTAAATTCTTTTTTATGGGCTCTGCCGAATACGGATTTTTTTGCATGATGCCCGGGTATGCAGCCATTTGCTGCTGTATATAAGCTACTGCATCTTTTACCAATACCGGTTTAAAAGGCCAGCTATTGTTTGCACTAACCACCACACCCATTTTGAACATTTGTTTACCATTGTCGTGGTAGTGGTTAAGGTAAGTTCGGTAGCCGTAAAGATTGGGTTGATTTTTTTTATCTATTCCTTCTTTGGATAATTGTGCATCATCATCACCGCTGGTAAATGTTGCCTGCTCTGCAAAAAAATACAAACCATCCGGATTAAAGTCTTTGATATACACCCCGGGAAAATCATTAAAGCCTGCCAGCAACCGTTGCCCTTGTTCGCAGCAGCGCAGGTCAATTTTCCCATTCGCAAAATGGGTTTCGTATCCCAAAAAATCTACACCATAGCTATGCAACGGACCATTATCATCCAAAGACCAGCGTTCATCATTTTTTGCAATGGTACGCATCACCAATCCACGGGGCAGGTAAGATTTCTGAATCCATTTAATCAGCATATCTGCTGCCTGCTGTTGCCATGCGGTGTAAGTGGCGCCATCGGCAAACTGGCTTTTAATGGGTTTATAAACAGCATTGGCTTTAGGTGGATTGCTTATATATTGCCAGCCGATTACAGAGTCACGGTTTAATTCCTGGTCGTTTTGTGCAAAAGAAAAAAAGGACAGCAGCAATAATAACAGCGATAATAACTGAGTTTTCATCATTTGTAATTTGGTTATAAAAATGACCTGTTTTTTTTGAGTTGGCAATCATTAAAAAAGATGATTTTTGATAGCAACAGAAATAGCTGAACTCATTTGTGAACAGAACCGATTAATCCTTATTTAAATTCCAACTGGAATTTTGTTGTTTGACAGCTTATCAGTATCTGAAATTTATTTTTGTTCCTGCAGGTAGTTCAATGCTGGGTTTATTTGGGTCAAAAGGCCTGCTATAGAGCCAGGCGTTTTTATAAGTGTTGTTATTGCTGAAAGCGCCATCTCTCTGTGTTGTTGTCGGGTATTGCAACACCAGGTTTGTTTTTTGTGTACCCGAAAAATATTGCAGTGTAAATGTGTAGGAAATTTTCTCTAATATTCTTTTATCTGTTTTAATCAATTTTCCGGCCTTATCACTGCCGGCCTTGGTCCAGCTTTCTACGGTGCCGCTTTGTGGCGATAGGGTGAGCTGATTTCCATTTAACTGATAGCTGCCTTTTTCATAGGCATAAATAATATCATTATGGTAGAGGTAGCTGATGTTTTTTTGCAGAAACTGGTAAGTTCCATCCGGGTTGAAATAATATTCCCGCCAATCATAACCGGAAGTATTGGCTTCATTCTGGTATTGGCCCCAAATGCCCGCAAGCTGATTAACAGCCGGGTTGCTTGCATTAGCATTATTATTGGAAATTGCAGGCTGTGCTGTTTTTGTATTTGTTGCAGTAACAGATTTATTTTCTGCATCCGCCTTAAATCCCGGTGGGTTATCAATAATTGAAATACCATCATCATAAAGTTTAAAGGAAAACCCATTGGGGCCTGTTGTTCCATCCCTTTCGGTATTGTTGGCCGTTTTAAGATATAAGCCATGCTCTTTAATACCTGAATAATAGTTTATCTCGAAAGTGTACGTAGTTTTTTCCAATTTAAAACTGGATGCCTTAATAAAAGCTCCCCACAACTTTGTATTATTATCCTTTTTTCCCCACCAACCGCCTTTACCCTGCGTTGGTATAATGGTAAGTTGGTTGCCATTTACTGTGTAAGTGCCAACTTCATAAACAAATAAAATTTCATTTAAAAGAGTTGACCAGTTTTTTGCCCTGTAGATATAAGTGCCATCGGCTTTAAAATTATATTCCCGTCTAAAATAGCCAGCAGTATATTGGGCATACCCATTGTAGTAGCCAGAAATTTCCAAATGATTATCGCACCATAAACCGACAATAGACGCCTTACTACTGTTGGATGCATTGCTAGGCTGTGAGGCAGTTGGCTTAGCCAGTTCTAAAGAATTAAGAAATGCAGCTAATTCTTTTTCGTATTGATTGGAGTTGTACATGATTAGCACACTCACCGTTTGTCCGCCACCGGTAGCAGACAATAAGGCCACGTTACCTTTTGCGCCATTATCCGTATAGATGGCACTACCGGTTTCAATATCCCAGCCGTTTTCATTTGAAGCAGGTTGCATGGTTGGTTCGCCATCTAATTGTATCTGGTCTTTGATAGCAGCTTTCCATTTGCTGTTAAAGTTTTCAATGGCAGTTGCGTTGGAAGGTGAAGCATTGGTAATAATCGCCATGATGTAGGCATTGGTTTTTTTATCAGATGCTAATAATTGAACCGAGCCCTCGTTTTGTTTTTGCTGCCATCCTTTGGGTACAGAATAAGAAATGACATCAAAGCTTTGCTTTTGGGCAAAAGCTGTTGTGCAACAAAAGATGATTAATAAAAAGGGAAATATTTTTTTCATTTTGTTTTGTCTGCTAGTTTTTAAAACCCGGTGGGTTATCAATCCTTGATTTTCCTTCATCCCTGGAATAGGAAGTATATTGCCCGTTGCCGGAAGGGTGGTCTCCATCTCTTTGAGTTGCCTTATCGTAGTTAAGGAGCAGGCTTTTGCCATAATCACTGGTTTCAAATTGAAAAGCATAGGTTACTGTTTCCAATTTATATTTTTCAGCTTTTTGATAACTGCCCCATTTCTTTACATCGTGGCCAACATTATCTTTATTCCACCATCCCGCTTTGCCTGTTTTAGGAGTGAGAGTTAGCTGGTTTCCTTTCACAACGTAAGTGCCGGTTTCGTAAGCGAAGTATATATTGTCCCTGGCAGCCATCCAGTCTTTTTGCCGGAACATATAAGTTCCGTCTTCTTTAAAAACATATTCCTTTCGCATATAGCCACCGGTGTACATATTAAAACCATTCAGCAAACCCCTGCTCTCTGATACACTGTTTATCCATGTGCCTGCAATGGAATTGCTGTTGTTATTTTGTGCCGGCGCTGTGGTATTGTTTCCTGTACCGGGGCTTTCTGTAACGCCGGTTGCGTCTAACTTTAACGAACCTATCAGGGTTAGATAATCCTGTAAATATGCCTTTGCTGTTGCATTGCATACTACCGATAAACGGACTTTGTTATTTGAAAAAACGGTGAGGATAGAAGCTACTTTTGCGCCGTTGTATTGCCAGGTGCCGCTGCCGCTTATTACCGTCCATCCGTCTTGCGTTTCAGGATTTGTTTTTTCGGGGGCAGAAATGTTTTTTCCGGCAACCATCAGCTCGTTCCATTCTTTATTAAAATCAGCCTGTATATCGCCATCGCTATTAGTATGGTTATAAATAGCTATCTGCGCCCAGTTGCTACCATCAACTTTGGAATAAGACATTGCGCTGGTCTCCTGTTTTTCGGCCCAACCTTTGGGTGATTCGTAAGAAACAATGTCGAAGGTTTGCTTTTGTGCAAAGGTTGAAATGGCGATTATAAGAGATGTAATAATTAAGCTAACCTTTTTCATGTGTAACTAAAATTTGTGCTATAAAAATATAAAGCCGAAAAATCTTGCCGCTCATTAAAAAAGATGATTTTTAAATCTACTCAACCAGTTTATTCAGCGAGGAAAAATCAAAGTTCCTGGTAAAGTTGTCGATAAGGCGCAGCGATAGTGGCATGGAATTGTAACGAAAAGCAATAGTTATGATTTGCGGCTTTGCGGCAGGAGTTTGTGCATTTTTTTTAAAATATTCCGGGTTGTAGGTATAGAGCGGCATAGCCTTCTTTTCACCATCGTAGA
Source organism: Bacteroidota bacterium (assembly GCA_018267535.1). GTDB lineage: Bacteria > Bacteroidota > Bacteroidia > Chitinophagales > Chitinophagaceae > JAFDYH01. The sequence goes on along the minus strand of JAFDYH010000216.1, from coordinate 13,246 downwards.
ATTTCCAAAAACGGTGGTAATTTGTTTGTTCCGGTAATTTGGCATTATAGGTTTGAGAATTATCATTAGCAGGATTAACAACTGCCTGTGCCGACAACCAGGCGGCATCATGTTCACTCATTGCTTTTTTTACCACAGCAATTTTATCATTTACATCTGCTTCCCAATTGGTATAATACTTTATGCTATTGTCCCGGTCTGTTTTCAGTTGGGCAACTAATTTTGTAAAATAAATTTTTTCCCGGTCGTAGTATTCCAAAAGGCTTTCCAAATAATCCTTACGGCTTACGGGAATTAATACCGGCAAATCTTTTTTCTTAATAAACCAATACCGATAAATAAAATTGCTGCGGTTATTAGGTTTAATGTCTTTTTCGGCTACATCCTGAAAATAACTTGTTCCGGAATTAATGCGCTCCACCAGTGAAGTATTGTTGCAGCCAAGATAGGTAAACAGGGTTATCAATTTTGCATTTACATCAGCAGGATTATGATTTTTCCAATCTGCATACTGCATTCCAAAATCATAGCTGCCAAAGCTGGAGCCAAATGGATTTGATAGAAAACCATCGAGTGTGGTGAGTGTTACTTCATTTGCATAAATCCGCAACACCGTATTATACTCGCTGTTTCTTGTTAATTTTCCTTTGGCGCAAAAATATTCATGCAGTGCCGCCTCAAAACTATATTGCCCCAGTTTAGTATTTGCAAAGTATTGATAGCCTTTGGTTGAATAAAAGTTTTCCCAATTGCCTCCGGTAAGGGTAAAACCGTTATGTGTTTTTTGTTCAATGGTTTCTATCTGCGTTAGCGTTTGTTTGGCGATGGCTTTATCGGCGGCTGTAGCTAGGTTATTAAAATATTCTGCCCTTACTGCCGGCCATGGATATTGTGCGGCTGTAAGATACTTGCCTGGCTGTGAAGCAACATCTGCATCGGTTTTGCAATCCTGTGCTAATACTGTTTGCGAGCAAAATAGAGCGATGCTTATTTTTAAAATGAATTTATTTTTCATTGCTGTGATTTTTATATTTTATTTTCCAAACCCGTTTATAGCTCCCGACGTATTTCCTGAAATCAGGCTCATTTTACCCGTGGCAGAAACATTGGCTGCTGATAGTTCGCCTTTCACATACACGTCTTCCACACCATTGCTCGTAAATTCCACTCCCATGCCTGCTTTTGCTGATGCTTCTAACGGGCCAACTCCTACGCTTTTATTGATGATAGTGGCTTCCACTGTACCTTTTACAAACCTGGTGTTGCCATTGTTATCCATGTAGAAATTTAAATCGCCGGAGAGTTTTCCTGCATCAAATTCAATACGTGACTTTCCACATTCAAATATTTGTTTAGCAAATCCAAAATCCAATACAGTTATATAAGAACAGTGCATCTCATCAAAATCGGCTAATTTATAACGTGATGCTTTGTTTTCCGGTTGTGTACACTTTCCATATATATTGGTAGCAATGTATCTTGTGCTGCCTAATGCTGCAAACCATTCTTTTTTTGCAGCAATTTTGGTTGCTTCAAAGGTTGCTTCATCTTGTGTAAATTGTTTCCAGTATAATTCTTCTGTGATTTTTAAATACAATTGGTGCAGGTAATCCTGGTAAGCTTCTTCCAATGGTTTATTATAAGTTGCATACACCCATTCGCTATAGGCGTTTTGAACAACGCAATTATCATAGCCGAGATTCTCGCCCTTTTTACCAAGTTCCGTTTCCTGGTTGGCAATAAGGCTATTTTGTTTTTCAATAATTTTTCTTTGCTGTTCATCCTTTGCCTGGAAATCATTTCTGATGGCATTAATTTTCTCCAATGCTTTTTTTAAACGAAAACCGGCGCCGCCATCCTTGTTCATTTCTTCAAGGTTTCTTTGTGCAACAAAGCGATAAATATTATCAGTAGTTGTGGCATCGGTCTTAAGTCCGTTAATTCCATTTTTTTGGTATTGATTATATAACTGCTGTGCATTTGTATTGGCTGCTTGTTGAAAGGTCACCATATCTTTTGCCAACTGCATACTTTTTTCATTCACCTGGTTTTCAAAGGCATCCCAATCACTATTTAGCGTTAATTCTGTTGCATAGGAAACTGGTACATCAGGTCGTTTAAAATTTTGTAAGCCGAGTGGATTAGGGTCGGGTTTAAAAGGTTTGCGCATATCGCTGCCTTTTACTTTGTATCCCAGCTTACGCAGCATATTTATTTTATCCATTGAAAAACTATAGGCCAGTGAGTTCTTCATTTTTTCAATGGCTTTGGTGCTGTTGCCTTTGCTTTGCTCAATAAGGCATTGCGTATAATTTGCTTGTGGATGATAGGCAAATGCTTTCACTGCTTTATCCAATTGTGCATTAGCCTTATCAGTTTCACCCAAATAAAACCAGGCTTGTCCCAGATTGTTTTGAATAGTTGTGTTGTCGGGAAATTGCTTGTTGAGGTATTCTAACAAAGGAATGGCCCGATGCGGTGCACCGCCCATACTGAGCATGGCTGCGAAGTTGCTGAGTAAATCTGCATCTGTTGCATTATCTGCACAAGCCTTGCTCATGATGTAAACGGCAGCTTCCGGCTGGCCTATCGTCCAAAGCCCAACAGCTTCATTGCCTATTGCTTCGGCAGTGTATTTATTGGTTTTAAAAAACGCATACATATTTTGCCCGGTCAACTTTGCATCATTTGCCACGCCTTTTTCAACATAATCGTTCAGCGTTTTTATATAGCCCGGCAGGTTTGCAGCAGTAAGTGTTATTTGTGGAATAGCGCCAATGAGTGCATTGTTTTTTGAAGGCACACCGAATGCACTACCACCACTTACGGCAGCGTTTATATCTGCATCGCTATAGTTTGTGGGGGCAGCAGGTGCTTTTGTTGACATACCCATTTGCTCCATCATTTTCTTTTGTTCCGGACTAAGTTTGTCCAACTGCTGTTGCGCCTGTTTAAGTTTATCTTGCAATTCTTTGTTTGTTGTTGGGTTCTTTTGTTGGCTGTATGCCATTGCACTCAACAAAAAACTAATTGCAAGCAGGTGAAGATTTTTGTATTTCATTTCAAATAATATTTTGATATAGCTTTTTAAATGTTGACAGCAGCAATGCCGTACCGCCGGTAAACCGGGGTGCTGCATTCAATTAGGTGAAAAAAGGTATGCAGCACAAGTGAGTGACACAACGATGTTGATTTGTATACTGAAGCCGGCTAACAAAATAATTGTTGATTTTATAGTGCATTATTTGAAAAACATTTTAAAAATTAGGCGGCGTAACCGTCCAGAGCTGGCCAGACTTTGTATCAAAACCATTGCTGGTAGTATTGAGCAGTTTACCGCTGGCCTTGTCATAGTTGTTGTAAATCCAGCAAATGCGTGCAGGTTTTAATTGCACCGTGGTGGCCATTGCGCCATTGCAAGCCTGTGTACTGGTGCAGGAAATGATGGTTGCATCTTCAAAATACATTCTCACTTTTACAGCATTAGGAGGGAGGTTTGGGTCCCTGGATACAGTTGCTATCTCCCCGTTCTTTATCAGCCCACCGGACTGTTGGTTGGCTAAAAAATCGGCGCTGGCCTGGCAGGGGTCAAACTTAATGGTAACGGTAGTAGTTTGGTTTCGCCCGGCAGTGGTTACTTCTACAATATCAATTTGCTTTTCATAGCCCCTGTACATAGAAGTGCCTATAAATTTAGTGGGCGATTGACTGCCCAGAAATTTACCAAAGTTTTTATCCTGGCTAAATCCGGTAATGGAAATGAGCAAAAGTAATGCGGAGATAGAAAGTAGCTTTTTCATCTTAAATAATTTATACTGTAAAAATAGACGACGGCAAGAGACCCATCAATCATTCAAAAAGATGATATTTTTGAATGATAAGCATGTTCAGAAAAAAATCATTCAAAAAGATGATAGGAAACTACAGTCTAACAGCATTCTTTTGTATTTCAAAAATGAAAAAGCTGCTACCGATATTGATTTCGATGGTGGTGCAGAGCCAGTTTACACTATTTGCTCAAAATAGGGAGTTAGATAGTATTCGCGCAGAAATTGATAAGCATCCTGCAAGAGATACCACCCGTTTCAGGTTGATTAGAAATTATACAATGGAGGCAGTTAATAATAATACGAGCCTGATTCAGCCTTATGTAAACGAAATGATCAGCATATCTAAAGAGAAAGGTTATCTAAGAGGTTTGCAGATAGCGTATAGTACACAAGAAACTTATTTTGCTGATCGGGGAGATTTTCCCAAAGCGTTTCTGTATGCAGACTCTGCTTTTACTGCTTTTGAAGGCGATACATCCAAAGCTGCGATAATTGAAAAGGCTTTCCTTCATCACAATGTAGGTATCGACAATTTTAAGATTGGTAATTACGAAGCATCCATTAATCATTATATGCAGGCTGCGGAAATTCTGGAAACGAAGAAACCAGCCAGTTTGCCTTTTGTGTATGAGGGAATAGCGGAAGTGTATGATAAATTATTGCAGGACGACAAATCCGTAGAATATGATAAAAAGGCCATTGCATCAGCAGAAAAATATGGAACGCCTATTATAATAGCAGGGAGATATTTAAACTATATCACCAGGCTTATCAATAGAAAACAATTTAAGGAAGCAGAATCGTTGCTCAATAAAGTTGAACCGATTACTAAGCAAAACAACAAGCCAATACAATCGTTTTTATTTTATGAGTGCAAAGGACAAATCCTCCAGGGAAAAAAGCAATTCAACGAAGCTATTGCATATTTAAATCAGGCAAATGCATATGCGCACATCAACGATGATATCTACCAGCAACTTGCTATACTCAATACTTTGGCTAATTGTCATATAGATGCCGGACAACTTGATAAGGCCAGGTTGTATTTGGACACATTGCTGAATAAATCAGCTTCTCATGAAATGAAAACATACCGGCTTGATGCCTATACGCTTTTTGCAAAATGGTATGAAAATAAATTGGATTACAAAAGTGCTAATGAATACCTGAATAAAAAATTGGAGCTTTCGGATACCATCATGTCTGATGAGATGAAAGAGAAAGTAACCATGATGGAAACCCGATATAAAGTGGCCGGCAAAGACCGGGAAATAGAAGGACTTATTACTGAAAAAAAGATACAAGCCCTTCAGATTCGTCAAAGAAACACACTCAACTATTTGCTCATTGGCAGCCTGATCGCTTTACTGATAATTTCCATGCTTGGTTATCGCAATTACCAAAGTCGCCAAAAACTGCAACAGGCAAAAATTGCAGAATTAGAAACAGAAAAACAACTCACTGCCACCGAAGCCGTATTGAAAGGCGAAGAACAGGAACGTACCCGTCTTGCAAAAGACCTGCACGATGGATTAGGTGGTATGTTAAGCGGTATAAAATTTTCATTAAGCAATATGAAAGAGAATTTAATCATGACGCCTGATAATGCACAGGCTTTTGAACGCAGTATAGATATGCTGGACAGTTCCATTAAAGAAATGCGAAGGGTGGCACATAACATGATGCCGGAAATACTGCTAAAGTATGGACTGGATACTGCGTTGAAAGAGTTTTGCAATGAAATAAATCGTAGCAATGCCACGCAAATAACTTATCAGTCAATTGGTATGGATGGCGCTCATATACCGCAAACAACAGCTATTAACATTTACCGGGTAGCACAGGAACTTGTGAATAATGCAATGAAACATGCGGTAGCAGAAAACATACTGGTACAGCTTCATTTGTCTGACCAGGAAAAATTATTAACCCTTACCGTAGAAGATGATGGAAAAGGATTTGATACCACACTTTTGCAACAGCCTACAGGAATGGGCTGGCAGAGTATTCAGAACCGGGTGGAGTTTTTAAAAGGAAAGACCGATATTCAATCATCGCCCAACAGCGGTACTTCAGTAATGATAGAAATTGCGATTTAATGAAGACAGGTATTTTTATAGTGGACGATCATTATATGGTAATTGAAGGAATCCATTCATTACTTCAAAACGAAAAAAATATTGAATGGCTGGGGCATGCCACCAATGCCGCATCCTGCCTGGCGTTTTTAAAACACAACCAGCCAGGTATAATATTAATGGATGTTAACTTGCCCGACATGAATGGGACGGAGCTTTGCAAAGTTGTAAAAGAGTTATATCCAGCGGTATTGGTACTGGGTCTTAGTACCTTTAATCAGCAGGCTGTAATTCGTAATATGGTAGATAATGGTGCATCGGGATACTTATTAAAAAATGCTTCAAAAAATGAAATACTGGAAGCCATTACGACCGTATTAAGAGGAGACCGGTATTTAAGTTTTGAAGCTGCAGTTTCCTTGAAAAATACATCACCAGATATCCCACTTATTACCCGTAGAGAAAAGGAAATACTGCAGCTGATTGCAGAAGGCCTAACTAATAATGAAATTGCTGAAAAATTGTTTATCAGTATTCCTACCGTAAACACCCACCGCAAAAGCCTTTTGGAAAAATTTGATGTAAAAAATACTGCTTTACTCATAGGTAAAGCGATTCGGCTTGGATTTGTACAAAATGAAAAATGAAAATATTTTCAAATGCTGTACAAGTAATTAACAGAATACTGGCTGCCCGGAAGAATATTTTCTTCACTCCTTTATTATGGTTTGTGGCCGTAGAAATTTTACAACCAAGTAAGCCCGCTGGACACGCCCTTCTCAATGCCGGGCTCGAATACTGAAGTAGTCTTAAATGACTTTTTAAAAAAATACACTAAATAGCAAGTATGCAGATGACGTTAAATTTTTTTTCGCGAAGTCTATTCCAGGCTTTAACCAATGTCCAGCGGTAGTATTTTTAATCACTAAACAAATAAAAAATCGACTATTTTCACTTATCATAAGCGGGTATATGAGAATATCAACGATTGTCTTTGCTATCATTTTAATAGCGTTTGTTTCCTGCTCTCAAAGGCAAGAAACAGATATCAATATCCAGGGTTTTTATAAACCCGTAGAAAACCCAATCATTAAAGCAGATTCTTCTTATACATTTACTGACCCTATAAAAAAACAAGTCGTTAAATGGCAGAAGGCAGATGTATTTAACCCTGCTGCTATCGTGAAGGATAACAAGGTTTATCTTTTGTATCGTTGTGAAGACAACCCCGCTGCAGCACTTGGCGGCAGGACCTCACGGCTTGGGTTAGCCGAAAGTGAGGATGGTATCCATTTTAAAAAATTCCCAGAACCGGTCTTGTATCCTGATAGCAGTGAGTTCATGCAGTATGATTATCCGGGAGGCTGTGAAGACCCGAGACTGGTTCAAACGGAAGATGGCCTTTATGTAGTCGCATACACTTCCTGGAATTATAAAACACCCCGATTAAGTATAGCTTTTTCCAACGATCTTTTGCACTGGCAAAAGAAAGGGCCTGCTTTTGCCAAAGCCTACAATGCAAAATTCTTGGATATGCCAACAAAATCGGCTTCGATCATTACGAAGATGGTAAATGGAAAACAGGTAGTAGCTAAAATCAATGGCAAATATTGGATGTATTGGGGGGAATTATTTGTTAATCTTGCCTGGTCGGATAATCTTTTCGACTGGTACCCTTTGCTGGATGATAAAGGTAGTCTGAAAGCAGTTGCTACAACCCGGCCAAAGAAGTTTGACAGCAGCCTTACAGAATGCGGTCCTCCCGCGATTGTTACGGATAAAGGAATCATACTTTTATTCAATGGCAGGAATGCGACAGACGATACTGCGGATCCTTCTTTACCCAAAGGCATGTATTCAGTTGGCCGGATGATATTCGATAAAAATGATCCAGGTAAATTGATCGAGCGATCCGATACTAGTTTCCTGAAACCCTCTTTACCCCATGAAATAACCGGGCAGTATAGCGCCGGTACAACGTTTGCGGAAGGATTGGTGTTTTTTAAAAACAAATGGTTTTTATATTATGGTACTGCAGATTCTTTTGTAGGCGTAGCAATTACTGAGTAAAATGAATTTATTTTAAAATCAATTACGTACAGCAGGGTTTTTATTCTCACAATATCTATATTTAGCCAATAAAAAAAGGACAGACCTTCACGGGTTAAAGACTTGCGTATGAAATTTTTTATCAGTCGGCTTTATTGGCTTGCTTTCAGTGTGGTTTATATGTCATGTAATAACGCTTCTCAGCAAAATGAATCAACTTCAGAAAGGATGAAACCAGATGTGTCAAAAGGAACTTACGCCTATGATGCTGAGTTTTTAAAGAAGCATACACCTGGCGTTATTGAGCTTAAATCTTCTGATGGAAATTCCAAAGTATTGCTATCGGCCGCTTACCAGGGCCGTGTTATGACAAGTACAGCAACTGGTGATAGTGGTTCAAGCTACGGCTGGCTGAATTATGATCTTATTTCTGCCAGGGAAAAAAAGAAACAATTTAACCCAGTAGGTGGAGAGGAACGCTTCTGGATGGGACCGGAAGGCGGGCAATATTCTATTTATTTTAAAGGAAAAGATTCGTTTGCATTTGCAAACTGGCAGGTGCCATCATTTATCGATACGGAAACATATTCTGTAAAAGAGTCTGGTACATCCGAAGTTGTTTTTTCAAAGAAAGTTTCCTTTAACAACTGGAGCGGAACTAAGTTTGATATTGGTATTGAAAGAAAAATAAATTTGCTGGATAAAGCTGGTGCAGAATCTAAATTGAATGTTTCTATTCCGGCGGATGTTCAGTTTGTCGGATATGAAACAGTAAATAAGGTGGAAAACCAGGGAGCTGTTGATTGGACAAAAGATAAAGGTCTTTTATCTATATGGCTGTTGGGGATGTTTACTCCTTCGCCCAAAACGGTTGTTGTAATCCCCTTCCATGGCGGTCCATCATCACGTTCATATATAACCGATAATTATTTCGGCCAGATACCGCCAGAAAGGTTGAAGGTAAAAGACAGTGTTTTATATTTTACCTGTGATGGTAAATTCAGGAGTAAAATCGGCCTATCTCCACTGATAGCAAAACCAATAGCCGGCAGTTTTGATTTTGAGAAAAATATACTGACCATATTAATACCACAGGTCAATAAAGATGCGTCTTATGTAAACTCAAAATGGGAATTGCAGAAAGAACCTTATAAAGGGGATGTAATTAATTCTTACAATGACGGGCCTTTGGCAGATGGGACGCAGATGGGGCCTTTTTATGAAATAGAATCTTCCTCTTCTGCATTGCAATTAAATAAGGGGCAAAGCGGTGAATACAAACAGTCTACTTTTCATTTCCAGGGTAACTATAATTCATTAAAACAACTGGCCCAGCAACTGCTCGGAGTAAACCTGGATGAAATAAAAAGATAATTCAAATAAACAGATATGCATCTTTATAAAACAACAAAAGGAAATGTGCTGAAGTACAATGGCAAATCGTTTTTGCTGAATGATACCTGGGATAATCTGATCAATCAGCAAAACCTGTATAGCTATTTAGTCAATTCTATTGTTTCAGCACAAACCATTACTGATGAGCAGGGCGATGATTTTATCAATCACTATTTATTGCCACCAATAGGATCGCAGGAGGTTTGGGCGGCTGGTGTTACCTATTTAAGAAGCCGTGATGCGCGGATAGAAGAATCCAAAGAATCAGGAAGCGCTGATTGTTATCATAAAGTATATGAAGCAGAGCGGCCGGAATTGTTTTTTAAATCACTGCCTCATCGTGTATCAGGACATGGTGGTAAAGTGAATATCCGCAAAGATTCCACCTGGAATGTGCCGGAACCGGAACTGACAATTTATATCAATTCATCTGGAGATATACGGGCATATACTATTGGCAATGATATGAGTTCAAGAAGTATTGAAGGCGAAAACCCTTTGTACCTGCCGCAGGCTAAGATGTATGAACGCAGTGCCGCATTAGGCCCTTGTCTTTATATTCCCGAAAAACAGATACCGGCAGAGACTGGTATCCACCTGAAAATTTACAGGGGAACCAAACTGATGTATGAAGGGCATACGATGCTTACGCAAATGAAGCGTTCATTAAAAGAACTGGCTTCATTTCTCTTTCGCGAGTTTGAGTTCCCTGTAGGATGCTTTCTGATGACCGGCACCTGTCTTGTGCCTCCCAACAGTTTTACATTAAATGAAGAGGATGTGATTGAAATCAGTATTGATGGGGTGGGAACAATGAAGAATACCGTAGCAATAAAGAATAATAGATAAAACAAAAAATTGTAGTTATGCCAGCTTTGCCATCATTAAATACAGCGGAATCAAACGTTCAGCCGGGAAAAAGCTATCTAATTCCATTAATACTTGTTACAAGCCTTTTTTTCTTGTGGGGACTTGCTTATGGTTTATTGGATGTTCTAAATAAGCATTTTCAGGAAGCATTGAATGTCACAAAGACAAGATCTACATTATTACAGGCAGCGTATTTTGGTGCTTACTTTTTGATATCATTACCCGCTGGTATTTTTATGACCAAATTTGGGTATAAAAAAGGAATTATTACAGGGTTGATATTGTATGCGGCAGGGGCCCTTTTATTTTATCCTGCAGCTTCAGTATTAAGCTTTGATTTTTTTCTTATCTCCTTATTTATACTGGCTTCGGGATTAACTTTTTTAGAAACAGCTGCGAACCCATACATTACAGTTCTTGGAAAGCCTGAGACTTCAGAATTTCGCTTAAATCTGTCCCAAAGCTTCAATGGTGTTGGTGCATTTATAGGCCCGATCATCGGCGCAAGTTTATTTTTTAACGAAGGAGGTGCAAAGGCATCAAATGATTTATCATCAATTCAAGCAGTATATCTTGTTATAGGCGGGCTTGTATTATTGATTGCCGCATTTTTTTGGCGTACTCCAATGCCTGAGATTTCTGAAGGGCAGTTGGTTTCTAATGCATCCCAGGACTCAAAGCCACTTTTCAAGCACAAAAATTTTACAGGAGCGTTTATTGCCCAGTTTTTTTATGTTGCGGCACAGGTAGGAATTGCTGCATTATTTATAAATTATTGTACTGAAGCCGGGGTCGGTATCGATAATCAAAAGGCAGCTTATCTTTTATCAGTCAGTCTTGTTCTCTTCACAATAGGCCGGTTTGTAGGCACTGCCTTAATGAAAAAAATAGCACCTAACGTTTTGTTATTCGTGTATGCTATAATTAATGTTGTTCTTTGTTCCCTCGTTGTGTGGACAAGCGGACATTTTTCCGTGTATGCATTGATGTCTATTTTCTTTTTTGAATCAATTATGTTTCCAACCATTTTTGCCCTGGGCGTAAAGGACCTCGGTCATCATACACGCAAAGGGGCATCGTTTATTATTATGTCTATTGTGGGTGGTGCATTAATGCCCTATGTTATGGGGATACTTTCAGAAAAGGGTACAGCAACTTCATACATTGTTCCTTTGTTTTGCTTTGTAGTGGTAGCATGGTATGGCTGGAGAGGGTATAAAACAAAATAATAGTTTTTAGTTGAGATATGTTGGTGCCGGTGAATCGTGTATTTAAATTTTATAGGGGAAAAATTGTAACTTTTTATCTGTTTCTTAATCATACTTTTTTAGCCTAAATAGTTTACCATGAGAAAAATTGCGCTTGCTGCTTTGCTTTCTGCATGTACTTCAATTGTTGCTTCTGCACAGCAAAAATTTAATGGCATCGATGTTAACCTGGGTAACCTCTACCGGTTATCAGATGCAAAAAGCCGCTCCATTAGTCCTGAAAACTTTAATGGAGAAAAAGGAAAAGGAGGAATGGCGACAACGGGTACGGGCTCAAACGCATCAAGGGATTTAGGCCAGGGCTGGAAGGTTAGTCCCAGCGTAGTGATCAAAGCAAAAACAATATATACTGTTGCGGAAATTGACGGTTCAGGTTCTATACAACATATATGGATGACGCCAACAGGAAACTGGCGTTATTCAATTATTCGCTTTTATTGGGATGATGAAAAGACGCCTTCTGTAGAAGCACCTGTTGGCGATTTCTTTTGTATGGGTTGGGGAAGATATGCACCCCTGCAATCATTAGCGGTGACTGTTAACCCCGGAAGTGCATTTAATTGTTATTGGCCAATGCCATTTCGCAAGAAATGTAAAATAACAATGGAGAATATCGCCAATGAAGATATGGTTCTCTATTACCAGGTAGATTATATTCAAACACAAGTACCCGATGACGCCGCTTATTTTCATGCGCAATTCCGCAGAACCAATCCGCTGCCTTACAAAACAGATTATACTTTGATAGATGGAATAAAAGGTAAGGGACAGTATGTGGGCACTTATATTGCATGGGGCGTACATAACAACGGATGGTGGGGGGAAGGAGAAATCAAATTTTTTATGGATGATGATACACAATATCCTACTATATGTGGCACAGGTACTGAAGATTATTTCTGTGGTTCGTATGATTTTGATACAAGAAAACAAAATGATGCTGGTGTTGAAAAAACAGAGTACACAGAATTTTGCAGCCCGTATACAGGGCTCGCACAGGTAATACGTGGTGATGGACATTATGATGTATCGCAACGGTTTGGATTATATCGCTGGCATATAACCGATCCTATTCGCTTTGAAAAAAACCTGAAAGTCACGATACAGGCTTTAGGATGGCGGGAAGGTGGAAGATATTTACCCTTGCAAGACGATATAGCCTCTGTTGTTTTCTGGTATCAATCAGAGCCACATGGCATCTTCCCTGTATTGCCATCAAAAGATGGATTGGAAGTAAATTGATGAACAAACAAGAGATTTAACGATATTTATAAAACAATAAAGAACGAATTATGGAACGCAGGGCATTTGTACAAAAAACATTACTTGCAGGAGCTTCAGTAATGGCTGCTGGCATTACAAAAGCAAATGAAAATAATAAGGTCTTGGCTGAAAAACCGTTTAACCTGAATTATGGCATACATGATGGGATGTTTAGGAACAATGGCGGTGCAGATTTTATCGACCAGATAAAATATGCTTACGATATGGGTTTCCGTTCTATTGAAGATAACGGAATGACAGGAAGGACAGAAGACCAGCAAAAAAAGATCGGTGATACATTGGCAAAGCTGGGAATGACAATGGGTGTATTTGTACTGAACAAAGGGGGGAATGGAGAAAATACATTGACGGAAGGGAAGAAAGAATACATAGATATATTTTTAAAAGGCTGTCGACAGGCTGTAGAAGTAGCAAAAAGAGTAAATGCGAAATGGACAACAGAAGTGCCGGGCGATTTCACCAGGGATTTATC
>JAFDYH010000215.1 GCA_018267535.1 Bacteroidota bacterium | reverse complement strand
CTGTTTAGGATTATCTGCAAACAGATATAACTGAAATCCCTTTTTCTCCCAAACTTTCAGATCTTTTATCAATAAATCAAACTGGCGATTGAAAGCAGGTTGCTCTTTGGTATTAAAATCAATTTCAAATTTACCTAACGATGGCTTATGGCTGAACTCAACTACATGCCTTCCTTGTATTGCATTGGCAAAATCGTTCGCTGATATAAAATCTTCAGTTGTTGCTTGTTTCTTTAACAGCTTATCATCATCTTCTTCAGCAACTTTTTTTCCTGCAGTATCCGCAAATTGTTCCTGGAGTTTTATATACAGTTGTAAATCTTCTTCGCAATCCAGTATTTTTTCCTTGCTGAAATCATAATCCTGCACCCAAATAATTGTGTTTTCCGGTAAAAAATCAAACAATGAAACCCTTGCTGTATTTTCAAATTGAGTATCTACATTTGGGATAATGCTTACCTGCAACAGTTTTCTTTCGCTTAACTGTGTTTCCGGGTCGACGATGCGGATAGAGTCCACGTCGTTACCGAATAATTCAATGCGATAGGGTTTATCATTACCAAAAGAATAAATATCAAGAATACCGCCGCGGATTGCAAATTGACCCGGTTCATATACAAAATCTGTTCGCTGAAACCCATAATCTGCCAGTTTCAGCAACAGCTCGCCAACTTCTAAACTTTCGCCGGTTTTAATACGGATAATATTTGATGAAAGTTTATCTGGTACAACTACTTTTTCAAATAATGCTTCAGGGTAAGTAACCAGGATCCTTTTATTTCCGCCTGTTGCTATTTTAGTCAATGCTTCTGTACGCAGCATTACGTGCGAGGAATTCAATAGGCGGTAATTCTTTTTGTTTTTGAAGGAGGAAGGGAAATAAAATATATCCAGGGCCCCGGTCAGGTTTTCGAGTGTATTGTGGAAATAAGCTGCTTCTTCTGCATCGTTCAATATAATCAGGTGATTGAACTGATCACAGGAAGGATGAAGAAAAGCGCTGGCTACAACAAACTCAGCAGAACTGCCTTGAAGGTCTTTTAAATATATTCTTTCAGGTTGGGAAAAAGAGAGCCTGTCCACCAGTTGAAAAAGACGGGGGGTGTCCTGGTATTGTTTCAACAAACTCTGAACGCTCATGCGAAGCGCAAAGATAGCTCAGGGAATTAAGAATTCAATAAGAGAGGAGATTTCACGCGTAGCCGAAACCCAAACGAAGTGCCTGCCGGCATAGGTAAGTCACAATCAAAGATGCATTGTGGTAAACCAGCTTAATCAAAACTATTTACAGCTTTTGTTCAGAAATCCTTTATAATATTTTTTTATTTCATTTGAAATTTTATATTTTTAAAAAATCGATTGCTTGCCATTCCGGCTAAATAAAAGCGGTGTTATTCAAATACACCGCTTTATTATTTAATAAGCCGGTAAAAGGCCGACGGAATTAACCCGTCGGCCTTTCTCACAAATGCTTCAGCACAAAATATTATTTCTGCAATTTGATTTCACCAACATCGGTAGGAGCGCCATCAGCGACAGTTATGTTTTCCAATAAAGCATCTTTGTAGGGCTCCTTAGCATCAACAACTATTTTGTATGTACCCGCCTTGACAGCCAATGAAAAAGCACCGTTTACCACATTGGCAGTAACGGAGTCCTTTCCACTAACAGCCCATACGGCATTTGCCTGATCAGCCGGTGTTACTTTACCAGTTATTGAACCCTGGCCTACGGAACGGAATGCGTATAATCCTGTAACAGCACTTAAAGCAATTCCGCCTGCTAATAATAATCGTTTCATAGTTCAGCGTTTTAAGTTTATTAATAATGAAAAAAATACAATCACTTCATCGCAAAAATGAAAGTGGGCAAGAAGCAGTAAATGATTGGGGACTTGCTTTAATGATGGTTAGAATGAACTGCCAATGACCGTGCCAGGAACAAATTTTGTGTATAACTAGTATGTTAATAGTTTTTAATTCCCAATCTTTAGAATAATGATTCATATAAGAACTTACATGGCCAGGCAAAAAATTAGTTTAAATAATTTCCTACAGAATATCTTTGGTATTATTAATTACCATTAATTCAAACTAAAAATGGCCGTTCAACCCTGGCGCAAAGGAGTAGTTATAAGAATCGAAACCGAAGCCCCAAGTACTAAACGTTTCTGGATACAGGTTCCTGAAGTAGAAACTTTCAGCTTCAAAGCCGGGCAGTTTGTAACACTTGACCTTCCTATTCACGAAAAGCCCAGCAAACGATGGCGCAGTTACTCCATTGCTTCATGGCCGGATGGCAGCAATACATTTGAACTGGTAATTGTAAAAATGGAAGGAGGCGCCGGCACTACTTATATATTTAATGAGTGGGAAGAGAATACAGAAATTTTATTCCGGGGGGCTCAGGGCGTTTTCGTGTTACCGGAACCGTTGGATAAAGATCTTTTTCTTATTTGCACAGGTACTGGTATTGCACCGTTCAGGAGTATGTTGCATTATATTGATCAACATAATATACCTCATAAAAAAGTTTACCTGATTTTTGGCACAAGAAAAAAAGAGAACCTTCTTTATTATGATGAACTGAGAGGGCTTTCTGAAAAGATTCCTGATGTTCATTTTATCCCCACTCTTTCAAGAGAAGAGTGGCAGGGAAAAAAAGGATATGTACATGATGTTTACGAAGAACTGATACGCGAAAAACAGCCGGCCGTTTTTATGCTTTGCGGCTGGAAGGAAATGATTGACGAAGCTAAAACGCGGATTGTTGAAGCGGGATATGATCATAAATCTATTCACCGGGAATTGTATGGCTAAATAGTTGGACATTCCCATTGCCGGAAAAGATCACGTTCTTATTACCCATTATATTATTCAATAAGTAAACATTTTAAAAATCTGAAATCTGCCATTATAAATCCTAAATCCTTGCTATATTCGTAAAAACCGATTTCACTCATGGGTGCATCTTCACTCATTGTATTGATGATTGCTGCAGTTGCCTTTTCCGGTATTGCCATCCTTGTTTCCAAGCTCATTGTAAAAGCCACAAAAAATAAACATAAAGGGCAGCCGTATGAATGCGGTGTTCCTACCAAAGGGCCTAACTGGGTTCAATTCAATGTTGGCTATTATTTATTTGCTCTGATATTTCTCATATTCGATGTTGAACTTGTTTTTTTATATCCATGGGCGGTGGTTGTAAAAAAAGTAGGTTGGTTAGCGTTAGTTGAAATAGTTATATTCTTTTTCATTTTGTTTATGGGATTTTTATATGCGCATAAAAAGGGAGCGTTGAAATGGGTGTAGCCTCCCCAAACCCCTCCGAAGGAGGGGCTTTAGAACTTCAAAGATGACAGAGTCTATAGAAAATAATGAATCTTCTTTAATCCCCCCTTCGGGGGGCGGGGGGGCTGTCTTTCCCGGCGAAGTACACCCGACACCCAGCGGAGGTATATTATTGAGCAAGCTGGATGATGTGATCAACTGGGCAAGAAGCAATTCTTTATGGCCATTGGTTTTCGGCACCAGTTGTTGTGCCATTGAAATGATGAGTACGGCATCGGCAAAGTATGATTGGTCACGGTTCGGATTTGAAGTAGCAAGGGCAACACCACGCCAGGCTGATGTAATTATAATCGCAGGCACCATTGTAAATAAAATGGCGCCGGTATTAAAAAGATTGTACGACCAGATGGCCGATCCCAAATATGTAATTGCAATGGGGGCCTGCGCTACAAGTGGCGGCCCTTTTTTCTATAATACCTACTCGGTAGTAAAGGGAGCTGATCATGTGATACCTGTAGATGTTTATATAGCTGGATGCCCGCCCCGGCCAGAAGCATTGCTGCATGCCATGATAACCCTGCAGGAAAAAATAAAAAGCGGGATGACAAGGGAACAAATAAAGATGCAAAAACCCGAGCAAAGTTTTTAATGACAAACGAGGAACTGAAAATAAAAATTACTGAACTAATACCCTCCGCAACCTTTGAAGAAGGAGGAGAATGGATTAATGTGTTGTCCGATGCTGCAAGCTTTTTATCTTTTGCCAAGCAACTGCGTTCTATAAACGAGCTTAACTTTGATTACCTGTTTTGCCTTACCTGTGTAGATTTCAAAACCCATCTTATGATGGTTTACCATTTTACCTCAACCCTCCACCGCCATACAATAGTTGTAAAATCAAAACTGGATAGAAACAAACCGGAAATAGAAACATTATCTCCTATTTGGAGAACAGCAGAGTTTCATGAAAGAGAAGTGTACGAATTATTTGGTGTAAATTTTTTAAATCACCCGGACTTACGATTATTGATTTTACCCGATGGATGGGAAGGACGAAATCCGATGCGGAAAGATTATGAAGATCCGATTAATATTATCAAACTATAAATAGATCAGGCATTAAGTTATACCAGTTGATTAATGTACAGGGAGACAGAAATAATAAGTGAAACAACAGGAATCGCGGATAGTGGTGATATGATCATCAACATAGGCCCGCAGCACCCGGCTACACATGGCGTACTTCATCTTGTTATTACGTTGAATGGTGAAACCATTAAAAAAGTTGAACCTCATCTTGGCTATATTCATCGCTCGATTGAAAAAATGTGCGAAAGCCTTAGCTATCGCCAGTTTATCTATTCTACCAGCCGGATGGATTATTTGTCGGCGCATATTAACAATCATGGTTGTGCGCTTTGTGTAGAAAAAGGTTTGCAGGTTGAAGTGCCTTCCCGTGCACAGGTAATCCGTGTATTAATGGATGAGTTGACAAGAATTGCATCCCATACTCTATGGTGGGGCGCTATGGCCATGGATGTCGGCGCATTAACNNACCATGAACTATATGGTGCCCGGCGGAGTGATGTTTGATATCCATCCTAATTTTCAACGAAGGGTTAAAGAGTTCATCACCCATTTCAAAAACAAGTATAAAGAATATGATGAACTGGTAACCGATAATATTATTTTTAAAAACCGCACACAGAATATCGGCGTTATTTCAAAGGAAGACGCTATATCCTATGGAATGAGCGGGCCATCCGCAAGAGGTAGCGGGGTGCAATGCGATATTCGAAAAATTTATCCTTACGAAATATACAAACAATTGCAGTTTGATGAAATTATTGAAACCGGCTGTGATAGTTATGCCCGCTATCTTGTACGGATGAAAGAAATGATGCAATCTCTATCCATCGTGGAACAGTTAATTGATAATATTCCTGAAGGTGATTTCCAGGCAAAAACAAAAGCGGTACTGAAATTACCGAAAGGGGAATTTTATTCAAGAGTGGAAACAGCAAGGGGTGAGTTTGGTGTGTATATTGTCAGCGAAGGCGGAACAACGCCCTATCGTATTAAGTTTCGCTCACCGGGTTTTTCGAATTTATCAGCGTTGGATCATATGTCGAGAGGTTATAAAATTGGTGACGTTGTAGCGATTATGGGAAGATTGGATTTTGTGATACCTGATATTGATAGGTA
>JAFDYH010000214.1 GCA_018267535.1 Bacteroidota bacterium | reverse complement strand
CAATGTTATAACGTCATTTTAAGCTGCTCCTACTTTTCCTTTCACTTTTGCAATTACTTCTTCAGCAATATTATTGGGCGCCGGCGAATAATGCGAGAATTCCATTGTGGAAGATGCACGTCCTGAAGACAAGCTTCTCAATTGTGTCACATAGCCAAACATTTCGCTCAACGGAACTTTCGCTTTAATAACCTGTGCGTTATTGCGGCTGTCCATACCTTCTAATATCGCACGTCGACGGTTCAGGTCGCCTGTTACATCACCCATATACTGATCCGGAGTAACTACCTCTACTTTCATGATTGGCTCCAGCAATACTGGTTTTGCCTTTCTAGCTGCTTCACGGAAACCCTGCTTGGCACAAAGCTCAAACGACATTGAATCAGAGTCAACCTGGTGGAAACTTCCGTCAAACACTCGGATCTTCATATTATCCACAGGATAGCTTGCCAATACACCAGTGGACATTGATTGCTCAAATCCTTTTTGTATTGCGGGCACAAACTCACGGGGAATTGAACCTCCGAATATATCATTTACAAACTGGTAATGCTTGTCTGGATTTTCTGCTTTCCACTCTGCATCAACAGGCCCGAGCTCAAACACGATATCAGCGAACTTACCACGACCACCGGTTTGTTTTTTCAACACTTCACGATGCTCAACAGTAGTATTGAATGCTTCTTTATAAGCAACCTGTGGCGCACCCTGGTTTACTTCAACTTTAAATTCACGCTTCATACGATCAATGATGATTTCCAGGTGCAGCTCACCCATTCCACGAAGAATGGTCTGCCCGGTATCTTCATCTGTATTTACACGCAGTGTAGGATCTTCCTCTACCAGCTTCGCGATAGCCATACCCATTTTGTCTACGTCAGCCTGAGTTTTTGGCTCAATAGCGATAGCGATAACAGGCTCAGGAATAAACATATTTTCAAGAGTGATCGGGTGATTTTCATCACACAATGTATCCCCTGTTTTAATTTCTTTAAAACCAACCGCTGCACCGATATCACCAGCCTCGATAAAATCAATCGGGTTTTGCTTATTCGCAAACATCTTCATGATACGGCTGATACGCTCTTTTTTGCCACTTCTTACATTCAATACATAAGAACCAGCGTCAAGGTGACCAGAGTAAACACGGAAGAAAGCCAGGCGGCCCACAAACGGGTCAGTCATGATTTTGAAAGCCAGCGCCGCAAACGGTTCTTTTGCATCCGGCTTACGGATCAGCTCTTCTCCATTATCAGGGTCAGTTCCTTTCACAGCTTCAATATCTACCGGGCTGGGCAGGTAACGGCAAACTGCGTCAAGCGCCGTCTGTACCCCTTTATTTTTGAATGAGCTTCCGCACATCATCGGTACGATGCTCAGGTCAATCGTCGCTTTACGGATCGCTTCATGAATTTCATCTTCGCTTATTGAATCAGGATTTTCGAAGAATTTCTCCAATAACTTATCATCATATTCAGCAACGGCTTCCACCAGGTTTGCTCTCCACTCATTTGCTTCTTCCACCATATCAGCAGGTACAGGGATCTCATCAAAGGTCATTCCTTCTGTTTCCATATGCCAAATGATCCCTTTCATTTTAATCAGGTCTACCACACCCTTGAAATCGTCTTCAGCACCGATTGGTAATTGAAGGGGAACAGCTTTTGAACCCAGCATTTCCTTTACTTGCTTTACCACGTTTAGAAAGTCAGCACCGGCACGGTCCATTTTGTTGACAAAACCAATACGGGGTACATTATAGCGGTTAGCCTGGCGCCATACTGTTTCAGACTGTGGCTCTACACCATCAACTGCTGAAAACAAAGCAATCAGGCCATCCAATACACGCATAGAACGCTCTACCTCAACGGTAAAGTCCACGTGGCCCGGAGTATCAATAATATTAAAATAATATTTCTTTGTATTGGCATCCGCTTTACCTTTTACAGTAGGAAAGTTCCACTGGCAGCTTACAGCAGCTGAGGTAATTGTAATACCTCTTTCTTTTTCCTGCTCCATCCAGTCTGTAGTTGCAGCACCGTCATGCACCTCACCTATTTTATGAATCATACCGGTGTAGCGAAGGATACGCTCTGTGGTAGTCGTTTTGCCCGCATCAATATGGGCGGCGATACCAAAGTTTCTCTGAAATTTTAAGTCTGCCATGATTGATATTTATATTGTATTTTCTCTAAAGTAAGGAGGTCTTGGGAGTCATATTTCCTATAGAAGTCAATTACCTGCGACCTGTCTGACTAATTCGACTTCTTTTGACTGTCAGTTTTTCGAGGCGCAAAGGTATAAAGAAAAAATCATCTGGCAACTATACTGAATTGAATAGTTTTCAACCCGAAAAGCACTACATTCAATGCAGACAAACCCTTCTGCCGTAAACTCTACGAACTTTTTTTAACCGCGCCAACTGAAACGGAAAGCGATTTATTTAAGTCTACAGCTAAATTTTTCTAAATAAACTACCTCATATGAGATTTTATTTGCTCCAGGCAGACCAACTGCTCAATAAAGGAACCGGTATGGCTTCCCGATTTATGGATTCAGCTATAGCCTATGCGCCCAAAATTATCGGCGCTATTTTATTTTACATTATTGGTAGCTGGATCATCGGCCGCCTGGGGATTCTTCTGAAGAAAACACTAACTGCCAAGAAGTTTGACCCTTCTCTACAAACATTCCTGGTATCTTTTTTTAAAATCGTATGTCTTGTATTGTTAGTTATTACCATCTTCGGCATACTTGGCGTAGATACCTCTTCTTTTGCCGCATTGATTGTCGGCGCTGGTGTCGCTATCGGTTCCGCACTGAATGGTACCCTTGGAAATTTTGCCGGCGGTGTAATGATGCTAATCTTCAAACCATTTAAAATCGGTGATATTATCGAAGCACAGGGAACAGTGGGCACCGTTACAGAACAAGGCGTATTTAATACCACATTGCTGACACCGGATAACAAAACAGTCATCCTGCCAAACGGCCCTTTATCTACTGGTGTTATTACCAATTTTAATACCCATGGCAATCTCCGTGTTGACCTTACAATGGCTATAGCATTAGATGCTTCAATCGAAAAAGCAAGGGCTATCGCGATTGAAGCTATGCTGAAACACCCGAAAGTTTTAAAAGACCCCAAGCCTGAAGTAAGTGTTTTAAAAGTAGGAGATGGTATGACTTCTCTGGCGATACGCCCCTATACTACACAATCTGACTACTGGGATGTTTACTTTGGTGTGCAGGAAATGGTGAAAAATGCGTTTGACGCCAATGGTATCGCCGGACCGACACCAACAAGAATTATTATACAGAAGTAAAAAATAATTGTTGAATACAAAAAGGGTTTGATAGCATTTTGCACAATCAAACCCTTTTTTGTTATAATGATGCCAAAGCGGCTTCCAGATCACCAATCAGGTCTTCCACATTCTCAATACCTACTGAATAGCGTATAAGGCTCTCCGGTATACCGAGCAACTTTCTTTGTTCCTCGGTTAATTCCACATGACTGGTGGTTCTTGGCGGGCCCGCTAATGTACTTACAGATCCGAGGCTGGCGCCCATATGAACAAATCTTAATTGAGGCAAAAACTTCTTTACTATATCATAGCCGCCATCCAATGCAAAACTTAACACACCGCCAAACCCGGACATCTGACTTTTCGCAATACTGTGACCCGGATGTGTTTCCAATCCGGGATAAAAAACATCTTTTACCTTTTTTATGTACTTTTAGATACTGCGCTATCCTTAATGCAGATGTATTCTGTCTTTCTATTCTTAGTTCCAGCGTTTTCATCCCCCTTGCTATCAGGTAGGCCGGCTCCGCCTGCAGGCTGGCCCCATTTATTTCCCGGTAGCGGAATACTTTTTCTACCAACTCCTTTTTACCGCAAAGTAAACCACCCATCGCATCCGAATGCCCGCACAAAAATTTGGTAGCACTGTGAATAACTAGATCAGCCCCTAGGGCTAAAGGATTTTGATTGATTGGGCTTGCAAATGTATTATCAACCACTGTTACTGCTCCCACCTTTTTTGCTGCAGTTGATAGCCTTTTAATATCAACGACTTTCAACGTTGGATTCGTTGGCGTTTCCAGGTAAACCAAATCGCAGCCTTTTGCAATTTCCGCTTCTATCTGCTCATGATCGGTCGTATCACAGAGATGCACTTTGACATTGTATGCAGGTAAAAATTCTAAAAATATTTTACTTGCCCCGCCATAAGTATCCTTTATTGAAACGACTCTTTTTCCCGGCCCAAGCAATGCAAATAAGGTATTGCTGATTGCACCCATTCCTGTTGAAAAAGAAGTAGCAGCTTCCCCACTTTCCAATACACGGGTTTTTTCTTCCAGCACCTGTACCGTCGGATTAGTATTGCGGCTATAAATAAATCCTTCCGACTTGCCGGTAGCTACGGCATGCCATTCATCAAGGTCATCATAAGCGAAAGCAACACTATGAACTACCGGTGAGGTAACAGCGCCATTTGTAAACCGTCCCGTTTCCCCACCCCAAACGGATAATGTGCTTTTCCTGGTTTTGCCTGAATCCATATGCAGTTTTATTTTGAACTCCTTTAAAGATATAACAGAACAATGTATCGCTAATCAGGCTGACGATAAATTGTTCCGATTTAATTTGGAAGATTATATAAAGTTGAAACTATATAGCATCAACATCTGCAATAATGGTTACGCTCCTGTATGATTTATGCTGATGCAGTACAGCTATCTGGTATAATAAGTCTTCTTTGCATTGAGCAATCAGTTTTGCATCGCGGGGCAATTTCAATAGTAGTTCAATAAGGTACTGATTGCGTACACGGCCTACTACCGGCTCTGCTGGGCCAACCAGGTAATTGCCATATTTATTTTTTAACGCATTGGCAAATTCGTAAGCCGCTTTTTCAACAACTTCTTTCAGCTTATGCTTAAAGCTCAAATGAATAATCCGTGAAAAAGGAGGATAGAAGAATTGTTTCCTGTTTTCAATTTCAGCAGCATACATTTTTTTATAGTCGTGTAGTTGCACCATTTGCAAGACGGGGTGCTGTGGCTGTAATGTTTGTATCATTACTTTTCCGGTCGCGCCTTTTCTTCCCGCACGGCCACTTACCTGCTCCATCAATTGAAAAGCCCTTTCATTCACCCGGAAATCGGCAAAATGCAATAAGCCGTCAGCATCAATAATGCCAACCAGGTCAACGGCATCAAAGTCCAGCCCTTTCACCACCATCTGTGTTCCAACAAGAATATCAATTCTTCTTTGCTCAAATTGCTGTATCAATACATCATGCGCATTCTTTCCACGAACTGTGTCAATATCCATACGGGCAATTTTCGCATCAGGAAATAATTCCTGCAATTGCTCCTCTACTTTTTCGGTACCAAAATTCTTTTGCATAAAACTATGACTGCCACAGGCTGCGCATACCGTCAAGGGAGGATAAGTAGTGCCGCAATAATGACACTGCAGTTTATTAGTAAGCTTATGATAGGTTAATGATACATCACAGTATTTACACTGCGGTATCCATCCACATACACTGCATATCTGGTAAGGTGAATAACCTCTTCTGTTTTGAAATAAAATCACCTGGCGTTCCTTTGCCACTGTTTCGTTCACCGCTTCCGTTAATGCTGGTGATAACATCACTTTAGAACGGTCTTTCTGAACTACCTTTTTTGTGTCAATGATTTCAATCGGCGGCAAATGAAAATCGCCATAACGCTGATTAAGTTCCACCAATCCATACTTACCAGTTACCGAATTATGGTAACTCTCCAACGAAGGCGTTGCGCTGCCTAACAATACCCTTCCATGAAATAAGGAAGAAAAATAAACCGCCGCATCCCTTCCATTATATCTCGGCGCCGGCTCTTGTTGCTTATAAGAAGGGTCATGTTCTTCATCACAAATAATCAATTGTAAGTCGCGAAAAGGCAGATACAAAGAAGAACGGGCACCAAGTATAATCTTTAACTCCCCATTTTTTACTTTGTTCCATATCTCCACTCTTTCATTTTGTGTAAACTTAGAGTGATAAATACCAATATACCCTCCAAAATGTTTTTGCAATCTTCGTATAATCTGAGACGTTAGTGCAATCTCCGGCAGCATATATAAAATCTGCCGCCCGCTCCGCATTACTTCTTCTATTAATTTTATATACACCTGTGTTTTACCACTGGAAGTAACGCCATGCAAAAGGCAAACCTGTTTTTCTGTGAAAATGTGTTTTATCTTATCAAAGGCTTCCTGCTGCGCAGGCGATAGTTCAAAATCAATATGAACGTTTTTGGGAAGAAACTGTAAACGGTCTACTACCCTCTTTTCTGTAAACAAAATATTCTTATCTACCAGTCCTTTCAGTTGCGCATCTGTAGCATTTGATTTTTTCAGTAATGATGCTTTGGTAACCTCGCCCTCTGTTTTTATTAAATGAAGATAACTGAGCAATAGTTCCATTTGTTTTTCCGCTCTTTGCAACTTCTTATCTTCATTAACTAATTTCTCCAGGTTTTCTTCATTATTATACACCGGGTTTAAAACAACATACACGTCTTTCTTTGGGGAATAAGTTTGCTTCAACGCTTCCCACACATAGCATACTTTCTTTTGAATAAGCTTATTGATAACCGGGTAAACATGCGACGAATCCAGCAATTCTTGTACTTCCGTTAGCTTCAACTCCCGTTTTATGAGTAAGGCTTCCCCTACAAGATATTCATCATGATCCAAAGCAGAAAAGTCTTCTCCATATTCATCATTAAAAACAAGCACCGTTTCACTGCTTAGTTTAAAATGGGCTGGTAAAGCGGCCGCCATTACTTCTCCTTCGCTGCACATATAATAAGAAGCAATCCATTCCCACAACTTCAATTGTTCTTCAAAAACAACAGGCTCTGCATCCAGAAGGTTTAATATATCCTTCGCCTCAAAAAATTCCGGAGGTTCATTGTGTAACCGCTTGACTATACCTGCATACTTCTTATTTTTTCCGAGATTGACTTCTACCCTGCAGCCCACCTTTATAGCATCATGTATAGCCTGTGGCACAGACCATGTGTAGTTTTTAGGTAAAGCAAGAGGTATAATAATTTCAGCAAACATTATTTAAATAGCCGGTGATGACAGCAAGTTAAAATCTGCAATTTAATAAAGTAGCCGAACAGTTGAAATATCGTAATAAAGGGATGTGATAACAAAGAATTATCGATAGCGATGAAACGCAAAAAGAAACCACAGGCATTACCTATTTTGTATCCAGCTCGATCTATAATCAACCAATTTCTCTTGCATTACCCCGAATACTTTTTCTTTAAGCAGAGGAATATCATTCGTTGTTAAACCATCAACAGGAATTTCATCGAGATATACAATACGACAGATACCTGGGTTTAGCGAGAATATACTCTCATAGCCCATGCGGGCATAGGCGTCTAAAAACAAAACAGGCTTAACCGGTGTTTGCGTTTCTATTGCTATACGAAAAGCCCCATCATAAAATTCTTTTAGTGGCCGATGGGTCATATTAAAAGTCCCTTCCGGAAAAACGAGTACAGATATTCCTTTGGCGATAATTGATTTCAACATACGGACACTCTTTGCCCGGTTATCCGCATTGCTGCGGTCAACAGTTACAATTGCATTTTTATAAATAAACCCAAACACAGGCACTTTTACCATTTCTACTTTCCCCAAAGGCCGTATTGGCTGGCGACATGCTTTTACAATGATCGCCGCATCCAAATAAGAAATATGATTAGCAACAAAAATATACGGCTTACTTTCATCATACGGAGATTCATAAATTTTTTTCACCCGGATAAGAACAAGCCAAAACCATATATCCGCCCACAACATGCAA
The DNA here is from genome assembly GCA_018267535.1 of Bacteroidota bacterium. Classification (GTDB taxonomy): domain Bacteria; phylum Bacteroidota; class Bacteroidia; order Chitinophagales; family Chitinophagaceae; genus JAFDYH01. Next base: position 135 of record JAFDYH010000214.1, on the reverse strand, counting down.
AGCCGGTAAATAATATTACCTCCGCGGATGCGGTCCAGGAAACTTGCTATAACAACAAAAGGAAATATCAGCAACATGATGGCCACAAACAAAATGACTGCGTACAACCAATATAAAAAATGAAATGGCTTCAGC
>JAFDYH010000213.1 GCA_018267535.1 Bacteroidota bacterium | reverse complement strand
CCTGTTTTATCAAATACAACCTGTTTGATGTTTTTAAATAATTCAAGGCTCGTTGCATTGCGAAAGAGTATACCATTTCTTGCTCCTCTTCCTAGTCCAACAGCTATTGCTGCAGGGGTTGCCAGGCCCATTGCGCAGGGGCAGGCAATTACAAGAACAGCAATGCTTCTCATTAATGCCGGTGTAAACTCTTTCAATATAAACCAGTTTGCAATAAATGTAACAGCAGCAATACCTAATACAAGCGGAACGAAAATGGCGCTGATTTTATCAGCTAACTGTTGTACAGGAGGTTTTTCTCCCTGCGCTTGCTTTACAAGATTTATTATACCAGATAAAACGGTACTGTCGCCAACAGCGGTTACCTGTGCTTTTACAGTCCCATCCTGCAATATACTTCCGCCGATCAGTTTGTCTTTTGCATATTTATGAACGGGCGCACTTTCCCCGGTAACGATTGCTTCGTTTACATGGGCATCGCCCCAAAGTATTTTGCAATCCATCGGTACCTGTTCGCCGGATTTGATTAAGATAAGATCACCCACCTGCAAAGCAGTATTTTCAACTGGAAAAGTATGTTCTTCATGCTGGTCATCATACGCAATCATAGTGGCCATCACCTTTTGTGATTTTGCTAATGCATTTAATGAACGCTGTGTGGAAGCAATGGTAGTTTCTTCCAGGTAATTGCCAAGGAAAATAAGAGTTATGATCGTAGCCGTCGTTTCATAAAACATATAATTAGCCGCCTGGCCGGTGAGTGTACCGTATAAGCTGTAAACAAAAGCAGCAGTTGCGCCAACAGCAACCAGTACGTTCATATTGGGTATACCATTTCGTAAACTTTTCCAGGCGCTTTTACCGAAGAAGCTCATTCCAATAGTGTAAACAGGAATGGTTAATACCAGCTGTACCCAGGGATTCATCAGCCAATGGATATGAACACCGGGAATCATATGCAGCATTAAGACAAGGGTGAAAGGCAGACAAACCCAAAAGCGCTGCAACTGTGTGCTTAAAAAACCTTTTGAGGATTCTTCATGGTCATGGCCGTGATGGATACTCGTATCCTGTTTTACTTTATAGCCGAGATCGTCAATGCCTTTTTCTAATTTTTCTTCAGTGGTTGTTCCGTTTATATCGAAGCTTACGTCTCCGGTAGCAAAATTGACTTTTACATTTTTTCCACCTTGTTTTTCGAGGTATTTATGAATAGTAAGGGCGCAGTTAGAGCAGTCCATTCCTTCCACTTTCCATTGAATCTTTTCCATGTCTCTGTTGCAAATTTTGTTGCAAATTTACCAAGGTTTTTACTGGATGAGTTTTCGGGAAGCGGAATATCTTAACAACGGTGTTGCTAATCAACATTAAATTTGCGTATGGAATGGCTATTTACTCTTGCTGATATTCAAAATGTTGCAGCAGAATTTTGGAAGCTGGCAGGCAATACTGGTGTTATCGTCTTTCATGGCAATATGGGTGCCGGCAAAACCACGTTTATTCATGCACTCTGTGATAAGAAAGGGGTAAAAGATATTGTCGGGAGCCCGACTTTTTCAATCATTAATGAGTATAGTTTCAAGGAAAAAGGCTTGGATAAAAAGATTTTTCATATTGATTTATACCGGCTGAATGATGAGGAAGAGGCGAGGCAGGCGGGTGTAGAAGACTGCGTTTACAGTAATCATACCTGCCTGATAGAATGGCCAGAGAAGGCGCCTTATTTGTTCCCGGATAATACGATACATGTAAACATTGAGGTAATTGATAGTCAAACAAGAAAGGTGGTAATCAGTGGGAAATAGCTATTTTTGGTTTATGCCAAAAATCAAATAAGTCATTTCTGTTTATGACTCATTTGATAAAACGACAAGTGAGCCTTTAGATAGTACCCCAACCACTAACCGAAACCTGTAACCGTAAATGAGTCAGCAAAAGCCAATTATAAGTACCTCATTCAGTTATGAAACTCTTGAAGAAACGCTTGATGTAAAGCCGAAAAGCTCACAAATGCATATCGGGATACCAAGAGAAATCGCTTTCCAGGAAAACCGGGTGGCGCTGACCCCGGATGCAGTAAGTGTATTAATCAGCAACGGTCATCACGTTTCTATTGAACATAATGCCGGCGACGCTTCCCATTTCCGGGATAAGGATTACAGTGAGGCCGGGGCAAAGATTGTTTATGACCGGGCGGAAATATACCGGGCACCTATATTGGTAAAAAGCGCACCGGTTATTGAAGAAGATCTTCCCCTTTTACAATTAAACCAGGTTATTATTTCTCCTATTCATCTTTCTGTATTGAAAGCCGATATATTGCAAAGAATGATGGATAAACGCATCACCGCCATATCTTTTGAAAACCTGAAAGATGATAGCGGGTCTTATCCTATAGTTCGTAGCATGAGCGAAATAGCCGGGGGTGCTGTAATGCTGATTGCTGCACAATACCTGAGTTCGGCAAACCATGGTAAGGGTGTTTTGTTGGGGGGTATTTCAGGAATTGCCCCTACAAAAGTTATCATAATCGGCGCAGGTATAGTGGGAGAGTATGCTGCCCGGGCTGCTCTTGCGCTGGGTGCTTCAGTAAAGGTATTTGATAACAGTGTATACCGGTTAAAGAGATTACAAAATAATATTGGTCAGCGTCTATGGACTTCCGTTATAGAGCCACGTATGCTGGCAAAGCAACTGAAAACATGCGAGGTTGCAGTTGGTGCTCTTGCTTCTGAGACGGGGAGAACACCCATGGTGGTAACAGAAGAAATGGTAAGCAGTATGCGGCCGGGCAGTGTGGTTATAGATGTTAGCATTGACCGTGGCGGCTGTTTTGAGACTTCAGAAATCACATCACATGAACATCCTATCTTTTTGAAATACGGTGTTATTCATTATTGTGTGCCGAATATTCCTTCCGGCTTTGCCAGAACGGCTTCGCAGGCAATCAGTAATGTGTTGATGCCTTTATTAATGGAGGCGGGTGATGAAGGTGGGTTCGAAAACCTGTTGTGGCATAAGATACATCTTCGTAATGGCATTTATCTTTTTAAAGGAGCGCTGACCAATTTTTATCTGAGCGAACGCTTCGATTTAAAATATACCGACCTGAATTTACTGATAGCAAGCCAGCGATAGATTTCAATGCAAGATCGATTCTTCAATTTCCTGGAGAAATTCCGGAGAGTAACCTCGGCAGAATCATATATGCCGGAGATAGATGGCCTTCGTTTTATCGCGGTATTCTGGGTCGTATTCTGGATGCATACAAGCTATTTCGTAAACGTAAAGTTGTACAATTACAAACTATTTTCTTCGTATACGATAGCAGTACTTATGGAGGGAAATCATGGTGTTTCCCTCTTTTTCATGATAAGTGGATTTATACTGGCGCTACCTTTTGCCCGACAATATCTTTTGGGAGGGAAAAAAGTAGCACTGAAAAATTATTATTTACGAAGGATTACCCGTTTGGAGCCTCCTTACCTGGCAGCATTGCTAATAGCTTTTTTGGGTCTTGTGGTTATAAAAAAAGAATCATTTNNCTGATTTATTGCCTCACCTGGGGGCTTCAGCCATTTACTGTCACAAACTTATCTATGGCAGTAAGTCTACAATTTTAGGTGTAGCCTGGTCATTGGAAGTAGAAGTACGGTTTTACATTTTGGCTCCTTTCCTCGCCTACCTGTATAAAATAAAAAAGCAGGGGGCGAGGTATTTTATTTTCATTATCCTGATAATATTGTTTACCTCCATTGGATTTACAAGCTTATATACAAAATTACCGATGTTCATTTCCGCACTCGGGTGGTTTTTAACCGGTATGCTTTTATGCGATATGTACCTGAGTAAAATCTGTTTACCCGGTAAAGAAACTTACTGGTACGTAGCGGCTTTGTTCATTTTTATATTTTCCCCTTTTCTACTTACGTTATACATTTTTCTTCCTTTTGTATTGAAATTGGTCTTATTGGCGTTGCTATTTTATATTGGAATTACGAATCAGAAAATGAAAAAATTACTGAGTATTCAATGGGTAACTATCATCGGCGGCATGTGTTACTCTATTTACCTCCTCCAGTTTATCATTATGTCTGGTTCGCTGCCTTTTTTACAAAGAGTAAAAATCTCAAACCAATGGGTGGGTTTTTTTGCATATTCAATAGCGATCGTTATACTTGTTTTAATCTTCAGTATGATTTTTTATAAGGTAATAGAACAGCCATGTATGCGTAAAGATTGGTATAAAAGACTTTTTAGGAAGGGGTAGATCGCAATTAATTTCCATAGTGATTACTGCCTGTGGTCCCTTGTTTATTGTATGTATTCCTGAACTATTTAACGATCATTTGTTTGTCGCTTTCTGCAAAGGCGTAACAAATATTTACCTCAAAAAATTAATTAAACGTTTGTTTAAATCAAACATTTGTTTAATTTTGCGCCTTCATTTCACCATTATGGAATATAACGACAAACAGGTGCAGATAATGGAAGCAGCGGAAGAGCTGTTCGCGGAAAAGGGGTTTGATGGTACTTCTGTAAGAGACATTTCTGATAAGGCCGGCGTTAATCTTGCCATGATCTCCTATTATTTCGGATCGAAAGAAAAATTATTAGAAAGTTTATTTACTTACCGGGCTGAGAATTCCGTATTGAAAATGGAAGCCCTTTTACAAGACAGCGCTTCCACTCCATTACAAAAAGTATATCACCTCATTGATTATTATGTGGACAAATTTCTGAACCAGACATGTTTTCATAAAATAATGTCCCGGGAACAGGTGCATAATTACCGTAGTGCGGTTACAGATTCAATCCTTCAATTCAAGAAAAGAAACCAGTTGATGGTGCAGCAATTAATACAAGAGGGACAAAAGAAAGGTGAGTTTAAAAGGAATATCGACATACCTATTATGATGGCGACTTTGGTAGGCACGGTTAGCCATGTTGTAACCACGCAGCACTATTATAAAGAAATGAACAATCTTGAAACCTTATCCGATGAAGAATTTAAGAAACTAATAAAGAAAAAATTAAGCCACCATTTAAAATTTTTGTTTAAAGCAATATTGACACATGAAGCGTAGATTAAAAACACTTTTATCAATTGTAAGTGTTCTGCTTGTGATGAATATGCATGCGCAGGATAAAAAAGTCATCACACTGCATGAAGCCATTGATTTAAGTTTGAAGAACAATCACCAATTAAAAACTGACCAGGCAAAAATTGAAGAAGCTACTGCGGCAGTAAAAGAAGCAACTGAAAGAAGATTGCCCAATGCGAGTGTTTCCGGATCTTACCTGCGGCTGAACTCGGCAAATTTTAATTTGAAGACAAAAAGTGACAGTGCAGGCAGTGGCGGTTCGGGTGGCGGCTCGCCGAAAGTAAACCAGCTGGCGTATGGGTTATTAAATGTTTCGCTCCCAATATATCAAGGTGGTAAAATTAAATACGGTATCGAATCTTCGCATTACCTGGCAGAAGCAGTAAAACTCGATGCTACGGACGATCGTGATGAAGTGGTCCAAAATACTATTGAGGCTTTTGCCAATTTATTCAAAGCTAAATCGGCTGTAAGATTGGTAAAGGAAAATCTTGCACAGTCTCAGCAGCGGGTAAAAGATTTCAGTAATCTTGAAAAGAATGGATTGCTGGCAAGAAATGATTTATTGAAAGCGCAGTTGCAATCTTCCAACCTGGAACTAAGCTTGCTGGATGCTGAGAATAACGCCCAGCTCGCAAACTTAAATATGAACTTAATGCTTGGTTTACCAAGCTCAACGGAGTTGATGATGGATACAACAGGTATTGAAAAGAAAAATGATACAAGAACGTTGGAAGAGTTTATACAATCAGCAAAAAATAATCGTAAGGATATAGCTGCATTGGCCTTGCGAAAGAAAGCAGCAGAGACGGGTATTAAACTGGCAAAAGCGGATCTATATCCTTCTTTGCAATTAACAGGCGGTTATATAGCGGCTGATGTGCCTAATGTATTTACTGTAACTAACGCACTCAATGCTGGAGTTGGGGTTTCATATAACATTGCGTCATTATGGAAAACGAAATCCAAAATACAACAGGCAAATGCTAAAGTGACCCAGTTGATAGAATCACAAGCAATGCTGGATGACAATATCACGATGCAGGTCAATAAAAGTTATCTGGCATTGGTTAGCAATCGTAAAAAGATTGAAGTATATACTACTGCGGTTGAACAAGCTGAAGAAAATTATCGGATAGTAAAAAACAAATTTGATAATAGCCTTGCCACAACTACAGATTTGCTGGAAGCAGATGTGGCTCAATTACAATCAAGATTAAATTTCACACTGGCCAGGGCAGATGCCTTTGTGTCTTATCATAAACTATTACAGGCAACAGGTACATTAAGTACTGATTTGAAAAAATAATTAAGAAACTTAAATTATAAAAGCTTTTTAAAATGGAAGCAACAAATACCGGAACACAACAACCCGCTCCTAAAAAAAGAAACCCCGTTTTTATCATCATTCTTGCTTTGCTGGTCATCGGTGGAGGCTGGTTTGGCATATCCAAATACTTATATAGCCTGCATCATGAAGATACCGACGATGCCCAGGTAAGTGCGGATATCAACCTGATTATACCGCGTATCTCCGGTTATGTGTCAGAAATAAAAGTAAAAGACAACCAGCAGGTGAATAAAGGAGATACCTTGGTTGTTTTAGATAACAGGGATTATCAATTAAAATTGGAAGAAGCCGAAGCCGCATTAACTGTAGCGAAAAGCAACCTGGATAATGCAAAAGCGTTAACTAACGCGGCAAGAGCAAACATTTCAACATCCAAAGCGTCTATCGGTACGGCTGATGCGCAGATAGAAGCAGCAAAAGTGAATCTATGGCGGGCAACACAGGATTATGAGCGTTATGCCAACCTGATCAAAGACCATTCAATAACACAACAACAATATGAGCAGGCTTTGGCGGCTAAACAAACAGCGGAAAAACAATTAGCCATTTTGCAACAGCAAAAAAACCAGGCTGCCCAGCAAACAAACGCCGTATCGGTGCAAAGCAATGCCACTTCACAACAAATAGGTATTGCCGAATCAACGATTAAGCAAAAACAGGTAGATGTAGATGCCGCTAAATTAAATTTGTCCTACACCGTTATAACGGCACCGGAATCCGGAAGAATATCAAAAGTAAATATCCAGCCTGGCCAGTTCCTTCAGGCGGGACAGGCATTGTTTAGCATTGTTCATAGCAATAGTGTATGGGTAGTAGCCAATTTCAAAGAAACCCAGTTAGACAAAATGAAAGAAGGGCAGAAGGTAATAGTATCAGCAGATGCATATAGTGGTCATAAGTTCCAGGGTGTATTATCATCTTTCTCGCCTGCTACAGGATCTACATTCGCTTTATTGCCTCCGGATAATGCAAGCGGGAATTTTGTAAAAGTAGTTCAACGCTTACCGGTGAAAATTGAATTTACAGATGCAAATGATTCATTGGTGCATAAATTACGCCCGGGGATGAATGTGTTGGTAGATGTGCATTTGGATTAAAAGATGAATAGACGAATAGACAGAATTAATCTTTAAATACAGAAGTGGTATATTTTCCATTGTGAAACCCGCGATTGACGATTCACCACTCACGATTTTTATGCAACAAAATTCATTAGTCGAGTATGGTTCACGAAGGGTGATAATCACAATCACCGCGATTGTGTGCGCTCTGTTGGAAATAGTAGATACAACCATTGTGAACGTGGCACTGAATGATATGAAGGGAAACCTCGGTGCTACTACGAGTGAAATCGGTTGGGTTGTTACGGCCTATGCTATCGGTAATGTGATTATTATTCCTATGACAAGCTGGCTGGCACAACAATTCGGTCGCCGTAATTATTTCGCTGTATCGATAGTACTGTTTACGATTTGTTCTTATCTGTGTGGCCAGGCAACAGGCATAGTTGAGTTAATTATCTTTCGTTTTTTACAAGGTGTAGGTGGTGGTGCGCTTTTGACCACATCTCAAACGATCATCACAGAAAGTTATCCGCCGGAGAAAAGAGGAATGGCACAGGCTATTTATGGTTTAGGTGTAATTGTTGGCCCAACATTAGGCCCGCCATTAGGCGGTTGGATAATTGATAATGTACAGGGAGGATGGCCTTTTATCTTTTATATCAATATTCCTTTGGGTGTTATTGCCACGTTGCTCACTTTGCAATTTGTACGAAGCCCGAAATATGCAGAAAAAAGTGCAGTAGGAGATATTGATTGGTTAGGCATCGGTTTACTGGCTACTTTTGTTGGTTCATTGCAATATATTTTAGAAAAAGGACAGGAAGATGACTGGTTCAATAGTAAATTAATCATTGTCCTGACGGTAACAGCTATCCTTGGCGCTTTCTTTTTTATCTGGAGGGAGTTAACCTACCGGAATCCTATTGTGAATTTAAGAGTATTAAAAAATGGGAACCTTCGGGTTGGCACTATTCTTTCCTTTATACTTGGATTTGGATTATATGGAACTACATTTATTATTCCTTTATATACACAGGCAACATTAGGATGGACAGCAACCCAAGCGGGTATGTTAATGGTGCCTGCTGCATTGATGACAGCCTTTATGATGCCCATCATCGGGCAATTATTGCAAAAAGGGGTGCCACAGCAATACCTGGTTGCATTAGGAATGTTAGGATTTGTTTTCTTTTGTCTATGGGGATATAAGATAATAACCCCTGATACAGCAAAAGATAATTTCTTCTGGATGCTGATGCTTCGAGGCGTAGCAATGGGTATGTTGTTTATCCCTATTACAACATTATCGTTAAGTACTTTAAAGGGAAGACAGATTGGTGAAGGGGCCGCGTTTACCGGCATGATGCGGCAACTGGGAGGGTCTTTCGGTATTGCCGCGATTACAACATTTATGGCAAGCCAGAATATGGCTCATCGCAGTAACCTGGTAAGTAAACTGGATGTGACAAACCCGGCTGTGCAATCAAGGGTTAATGCAATGCAGCAGGGGTTTATGGCTAAAGGCATTCCTTCTAACATTGCATTGAAAGATGCCTACCAGGCGATGGACTATTCTGTTACCAAGCAAGCAATGGTACTTTCTTATATGGATGTATTTCTCTACGTAGGAATGATCTTCCTGATTTGTATACCATTTATTTTAATGGTAAAGGGAAATAAGAAAAAGAAAGGAGAGAAATTGGATATGAGTGCGGCCCATTAATTAAGGGATGATGGAGCGGTATAAGTAACTTGGCCTGCCATCTATACTCAATCCTTCAGCAATAATGTATATATTAGTTGAGTTACTTACATTGGAAACATTGAAGCTTGATGTATTTGCCGACGGGTTAATTACGTTATTATTCCAATAAAGCGTAGTGTTTTTGCTAAAACTATTTCCTGTTGCAATAGGCGAATTAACCATCGTTGCAAATGATTTTATCGTTGAAAACCCCCTTAAAGTAGTTCTGTTAAATGCGGCACTTTTAATAGCCGGTTGTTGGTTTATTTCAGTTCCATTTTTTGTATAAATAACAATGGACCCATGTGGTCCGTTATTGGGAACCGCAGATAAGGAACCAGGCTGAAATACCCGGATCATAGCAACTTGTGACATGCTTATACTGGTAAGCATTTGGTAAGCATTGTTATATTGCTCAGGACCTCCATTTAAAAGAACTTCGTTTAGAAAAAACGCAGGCGCATTGGAACGCATGCGTTCACTTTCCGAAATATTTGTATTCAGTAAAGAATTGGCCATTCTCCATACAATGATGTATTGATGGCTTTCATTGTCATAATAATATTCGAGGCCTTTTATCTTTCCCTTCATAAAGTCGAATATGGTTTGCCAATCCCTAAGGGGGGCTCCTTTTTCATCTGTAAAGTCAAAGGTCTCTGCCCAGGCCTGCGTACTGGCAAACGGGCCCGTTGCATATCTGGATATAAGGGAATCCAAATGGGTTTTCGTTTTTGCGGTAATTGTCACCTTGTTTAAAACTTCTGATGATGTTCGAAGTATAGAATCCTGCTGTTCTAGTAAAGCTGGTTTATTTTTTGCAAACTCCTTTTCGATACTGTTTAAGCCGGATTGATATCCCCATTCTGTAAATGCGGGTGCCTTAACGGTATCAGTACTATTTGAAATGAATTCAACAGAAATTTTTTTATTTACTTTTCTGTCTGTAGCATCAGTATATATATAAAGCGATGCAGTGTCATGAAAGTTAAACCCATCCAAGAGAAAATGACCTGTTGAATCAGTAGGGACATTTATCATCTGGTTTATAGTGTCAGCAGGTGCGTTGAATACCATTATGATCTCTTTATTTCTATATGGGATTTTATTTTCGCCGTTTGCTATAAATGCTTTGCCTTTAATCAATATTGATTGCTGTGGTTCATAACGTACTACGGGCAATTGCTCGTTCAGTAGATCCGTCCAGTTAAATCGTGTCCATTTTCGGGTGAGCAAAAGCAAATCAATAGCGTTCATTTTTTCAGTATTGAGCCCCTCAAAATACCAGGCCGGCCGGTGAACATAGCCTTC
>JAFDYH010000212.1:2677-8917 GCA_018267535.1 Bacteroidota bacterium | reverse complement strand
GCAGCAAACTGTATACAGATAAGTGTTTTAATACTATGAACTGCTGGTGTTAAGGCGATGAGTGGTTTACGTTTTTGACAGAGCTGCTTTGGCTGTTCGTCGGTGAAAACATAGCCCCGGGAGGTTTCAATTGGCCGCCAGTAGCACATTGCTTAATATTGTTCCGGTTTATGAAATTAAAGTGTATTAAACGACCCAATTGATTCAAAAAAGTGCAAGGACAAAGTTCATATAGTAAGCTGGTCGTTGTAATGATACATGTATTGGTATGGGCAGTTTTCGGTCTCGCTATTTTTTATTACCAGCCGGTAATTTCGGATTTTGAAATCCCTTATCTATTCTGGATAAAACAAACAGTGGAGCTGAGCCTGCTGATAATAATTTTTTATTTTAATTCATGGGTACTTGTTCCCGGACTACTGTTAAAGAATCGTCCGGTTTACTATTTTATAATTATTATTGGTATAGTGGCGGCAATTTTATTCACGAACAGGTGGTTGGATAGGGCTTATGCTGAATCTCAGCAGCGCAATTGGATAAAGAGGGAAGAGTTGGCAGGGCAGCAAAACAGAATACTGCCGGGAGGAATGTTGATGCGTCACCGTCCGCCTGTATTTATTCCGGGCGGGCGTAGTGGTTTAGGGATCACACTTACCGTAACCATCACTACATTGGTACTGGGCATCAGTACTGCCATTACTGCCATACAAAAGTGGCAGAAGGATAACCAGGAACGCAAAGAGTTGGAAAAAGAGAAGGTGATATCAGAGCTTTCATTTCTGAAGGCACAAATCAACCCGCATTTCTTTTTTAATACCTTGAATAATATTTATGTGCTTACTACAGAAGATCCCAAAGTGGCCGGCGAAGCCATTCATCAATTATCAAAAATGATGCGCTACCTGCTGTACGATACACAGCCGGGCGAGAATATGCTGAGCCAGGAGATTGCTTTTGTAAACAATTATATCAGCCTGATGAAGTTGCGCCTCACTGACGTGGTAAGAATAACTATTAATACACCTGCCAATCTGCAGGATATGCCCCTGGCACCAATGATTCTTTTACCCTTTGTGGAAAATGCATTCAAACATGGTGTAAGTACAACGCAGCAGAGTTATATAGATATTATTATTTCGCAAAAAAATAAGCAACTTGATGTGATGGTAAATAATTCGATAATAAAAGATAACAGCATTAGCCTGGAAGCCAATAGTGGTATTGGTTTGATCAATACACGTCGCCGGCTTGGTTTGCTTTATCCTGGTAAGTATAAACTCGATATCGGCGAACGAAAAACCGCCACAGAGTATTCTGTTCACTTAGTTTTAGACCTGTCATGATACTTAATTGTATAGCAGTTGACGACGAGCCTCTTGCGCTCAGCCTGGTTTGCAGATTTATAGAACAAACCCCGTTTCTTAACCTTGCAGGGCGATACCCGAGTGCTGTAGAAGCGCTGAAGGCAATACATTTACAAAAGATTGACCTCGTATATCTCGACATCCAGATGCCCGATCTTAACGGGATCGAATTGGCGCGGGTTATCGGTAAAGGCTACAAAAAACCTCGCATTATTTTTACTTCTGCTTTTGAGAAGTTTAGCCTTGAGGGTTATAAAGTGGATGCACTTGATTATTTATTGAAACCTTTTAATTACGAAGAATTTTTGCGGACAGCTACTAAAGCGCATTCTTACTATGAATTGATTAATCGAACCGCTTCAACTCCTGTATTGGCTGAACCGGAGAAGGCGGATGATCAGTATTTATTTCTGAAGGTTGAATACCAGTGGGTGCGAGTAGCGCTGGATGATATTTTATATATCGAAGGGCTAAAGGATTATGTAAAAGTTCATTTAAAGAATATGGAAAAAGGAATGCTGTCTCTCACCAGCCTTAAAGACCTGGAAGAAAAACTTCCTTCCCGCCGGTTTATGCGGGTACATCGTTCCTTTATTGTGGCATTGGATAAAATTACGTCGATGACCAAAAACTCACTGCAGATCGGGAAAAAGACGATTACTGTCGGTGACCAATATAAGAACGCCTTTAACCAGTTTGTAGGAAAGTGGACCTGATGAATAATATGCCGATAGTTACCAGAAGGGAATTGTAAATAACGGCTGCTAACAGCGCGGCATTACCAAATAAATTATAACTATAAAACAGTCATGCTAAAAAACTATTTCAAAACCGCCTTCAGAAGTTTGATCCGTAACAGGAATTATTCTATTATCAATATCGCCGGATTGGCGGTGGGAATTGCTGTTTGCATGATGATCTTTATCATTATACAATTTCAAACAAGCTTTGATGATTTTCATCCAAATAAAGACAGCATTTACCGGGTGCTGACTGAATCTCATCATGCAGATGCCGGAACGGTTACTTATGCGAAAAATGTTCCATTTCCGATGCCTGCAGGATTGAAAGCAGAATTCCCTCAACTGAAACAGGTAGCCCCTGTTTATGCAAGCCACAACGATGAACTACAGGTGCTGGATGACAACGGAATGCCGGTTAAGAATTTTAAAGAGCAGAGCGGTGTATTTTATACGTCGCCTTCCTTCTTTACTATATTTAATTTTCCGCTACTTGCAGGTTCATATGCGTCATTAAATGATCCGAACAATGTATTGCTTACAAAAGAGATTGCAGAAACTTATTTTGGCGACTGGAAAACGGCAATGGGCAAAACTATTAAGATAACAGGCTATTACAGTATGGGTGCAGGCTTGTTCCAATTCCCCGCAAATGCATTGAAAGTTTCCGGCATTCTCGCTACAGTACCGGCAAATACAGACTTTCAGCTAAAATTGGTGGTTGCTTACGGAACAGACTTTACCGGCGATAAAGAATACGGGTTTGCACAACCGGATTGGAATCAGTCAGCCCCTGATTTTGGCTGCTATGTTTTGTTGCCATCCAATATTTCTGCCGGCAATTTCGATCAACAGTTAAGCAGATATGCAAGAAAGGTTTTACCTGCAGACAATAGGGATAACTATATTTTACAACCACTAAGTGCTGTGCATTACGATGCAGCAGCAGGAAATTACAGCAATAAAACAATCAGCCACGAACTCGTTAATGTATTGTGGCTGATTGCCGCTTTTATATTGCTAATTGCCTGTGTAAATTTTATCAATCTATCCACTGCACAGGCGGTTAACCGGGCCAGGGAAGTAGGGGTAAGAAAAGTACTGGGCAGTAATAAATCTCAATTGCAAGCACAATTTATTATTGAAACATTTTTGATAGTTACAATTGCTGTATTATTTGCAGCAGGAATTACACTGCTTGCCTTACCTTCCGTAAATAAATTATTAGAGCTTTCGCTTTCATTCAACCTGCTGAAAAATCCCGCAATCCTTGTATTTCTTTTAGCGGTAACAATTGTTGTAACCGCATTGGCCGGCTTTTATCCTTCTGTTGTTTTGTCGAGGTTTAATCCTGTTAATGCGTTAAAGAGTAAGCTCACCGTAAATACCGCCAGGGGAATTTCGTTAAGAAGAGGATTGGTCGTTTTTCAATTTATCATTGCGCAGGCATTGATCATCGGGACACTTGTCATCGTACAGCAAATGAATTTTTTTATGAATCAACCCCTGGGCTTTGATAAGGAGGCAATTGTAAATATCCCTTACCGCCCGGATAGTACCGGGGCAAAGCTGACGGATTATTTAAAACAACAGTTATTATCGAACGGAGCACTGGCGGTAACCTTCAGCTCCAACTCTCCAATGGAAGAGGATAACAACATGTTTACCGCGTTCAAATTTGACCATGCGTTAAAAGATGCGGATTTCCAGGCTATCTCCAAATTCGCCGATAATGATTATGTGCCCACTTATAAATTACAATTGGTAGCCGGCAGGAATTTGAAGCCTTCCGGTTATACTCAGGAATTTTTAGTGAATGAATCATTCGTGAAAAGTTTAGGACTTAAAAAGCCGGAAGATGTATTGAGCAAAGAAATAAGCATGATGAATGGTTTGATAAAATGCCCTATTGTTGGTGTAATAAAAGATTTTAATGACAGGTCTTTACGCCAGGGCCTGGCCCCCCTGCTTATTGCTACAAACAGTACAATGTATCGCCAGGCTTCTATAAAACTTTCAACCGCAAACATGGCTTCCACCATGCAATCCATCAAAAAAATATGGCAGCAGGCATTTCCAAATTATGTTTATGAATACAGGTTTTTAGATGATAAGATTGGCAGTTTTTACAAACAGGAAAACCAATTGGCACAATTGTATAAAATTTTTGCAGCCATCGCTATATTTCTTAGTTGTCTTGGGCTGTATGGCTTAGCCTCATTTATGGCCGTGCAGCGAGTAAAGGAAGTGGGTATCCGTAAGGTACTTGGGGCAACCACAGGCAATATCGTTTATTTGTTTTCGAAAGAGTTTATCATACTTATTGCCATTGCATTTGTCATTGCCACTCCTCTTGTCTGGTATTATATGCACCAGTGGTTGGAAAACTATGTTTATCGTATTGATATAAGCTGGCTGATATTTTTTGCAGGTGGGGCGGTTGCCCTATTTATTGCACTTTTAACCGTAGGTTTCCAGGCTATAAAAGCAGCCGTTGCCAACCCGGTAAAATCATTACGCACGGAGTGAAGAAATTTTTTCAAAAGGGGAGAGGCTGCACACAACAGGTACAGAAAAGACAAAATGTGTAATGATAGCTTAGAAAACTATTCTTTGTTGTTGTTTGCCCTGGTTCTTCTATTTTTTGGAAGAAATTTTGATAATATCCCAATAGGTATTTTCATCCGGTATTTCTGCTGTCTTTATGCAAGGAGCTGTTTATCTACTTTGCCAGATAACCTGCCCAAAAATGTCATCCACTAATTGAGTGTAAAATAAAATCATGATAAACGATCTATGTTTAGCTGGTATATCAGGTTATTGGCTATAAATCGGGCTTTCCAAAAAACAAAACATACCCGTCCGCATCTTCTATTTCAAAGCCTCGTAAATTATCACTATTGTTATGTAAAGGTTTACGGAACGCGAGATTGTTAGATCGATATTCAGTAAACAATTGATCGGGCTCTGCAGTAAATATATAAGCGTCCCATGCCGCCCATTCATGGCGGGTATGGTTAGGAATAGGTTGTACTGCTGGTGGAATCGCTTTAAGCATAATAGAAATATTGTCACGGCCCACTATTGCCCAATAAGGATCATCATCAGGGCCAATATGTCTTGCCTCAAAGCCTAATTTGTTTACATAAAACGAAACTGAATTGTGCAGGTTTGCAACAATAAAAAAAGGCCATATCTGGGTGAGGTTTGCCATTATTTAAGTTTTGCGTCTTTAATTTTATTAAAGCAATAAACGAATTTAGGAAGTTAACAGTTCGATGGCGTTGAGCCGGTTTCTGACCGGCATAATACTTTGTGCAATGCTGAATGCTACTCACTTTTTTCGCGAAGATCAATATGAGGGAAAAAGTAAAAATACATGCCTTGGGCCACATAAGGAAAGCGATGGATAATTGACTCTTATTAGAGGCCTCATAAAGAAAGTGTATTTATTTCCGTCGTCTTTTCTGATCCAGCCATCGCCTGACCGGTATATCATAAAACAGCATTACGAAATAAGAAAAAGTGACAAGGAGAATAATACCCGGTATAATAATATAGGGTAGTTCACCAACCGGGGGCTTTTTGCTGGTATAATAATTTCCAAAAATCCATATGGCTGCATAGTGAGTCATATAAAGAGGATAGGAAATATTGCCGGAAAACCGGCAGACCTTTTTCCATAGGAGTGACAGGTGAGCGCCGGCGCCGAGAGAAACCAGCAATGGAAAATAGAAAAGTACAACCAGCAGCTCTGTCAGCCAGTTCCATTTTGACCCGGGCATGATAAAGGCTAAAAATAACAAAATGGCCATGCCTATAAACCCAATCCTGTTTTTAATAATCCAACCAACGCGGTGAATAAAAAGGCCTGCTAAAAAGGAATAAGCAACACGGGCACCGCCGTCCAGGAAATTAGACCCCGCCCATCCACCCAGCAGGTTTCCTGCCTGGTAGCTAACACTGCAAATTCCTGCAGCTGCCAGTATTATCAATACCGTATGGGTGCGGCGCCCTATCCTGTAAAGAATGAAAGCATAAAAAATATTAGCCACATATTCCCAGAAAAGTGACCAGGAAGGTGCATTGAAAGCAAAAAGGTTAAAGGCACGTTCTTCCATTAATGGAAGCGGGAT
>JAFDYH010000212.1:0-2596 GCA_018267535.1 Bacteroidota bacterium | reverse complement strand
AACCTTAACTTAAAAAACTCCTTAACTCCCATTTTCCGGATGCGGTTATCATAAGCATACCCGGTTACAAACCCCGATAAACAGAAGAAGAAATCAACAGCCAAAAAGCCATGACCAATAAAGTTTTTGTTGATATCGGTGAAAACCCATTCCATAAAATGGAAAATAACAACAGCCAGCGCTGCAATACCTCTTAAGCCATCCAGGATTTCAAAATGCTGTTTTGTATCGGAAACACCCTTATTCAAATATTCCTCATTCATAATACTTCAATAGTGTGAAAACTAATGTGCCGTTAAATTTAAGTAACAAATTGTAACCAGTCATTAGTATTCAGCTGATCACAGTGGCTCCCACAGCTTTATGTAGTGTTTTGCCAATGATTAATGGGGCCATCCTTTATAGTAAATTCAATGCGAAGCACAGCTTTTTATTAAGAGGTAACTGACGAAACATCCCAACAATAAACCCACGAATAAATAATAAACAAAATTTGCCGGATCAATTGGATAGTTCATCGGCAATTGACCTTTATTTTGAAGGAAGGGATGAACGACGTTTATAAAATATCTTTTTACAAGATAGTTTCTGTAAATAATGGCAACAGTCATGAAGACGATCACAATGGCTACGGATATAACTTTTTTTACGGCAGATATATTTTTTGCCAGCCTCCATGTAATTAAAACCATTACTGGCAAAGCCGCCATTTCCATTGCAAACAGCCATGAGGTGTGAATCAAGGACGGGTGTTCTACAATCTCAAAGTGGATGCCCGGGATCAATGGTTCAAAAAGCGTAAATAGAGGCACGAACAATAGTTTACCAGCTGCAAAAAGTAAAATCGCCCAGGTAGATATAATAAGCGTTTGTTTAGGAAATAGAGTCATATTAAAATTAAGCTGTTGCTTCGTCGGAAAGTTTTTTCTGCATCAATCATGATGCAATATAGTGTACCAGGCGAGACACATTTTTAAACCGCCGATCGCTTTAGTCATTTATGGCCTTTACAATTTTGCTTTTTGTTTTTTCAGGGTAAATGAAATCCTGTATAAAAGAAAAAAGAAAGCAGAGATTTTCAGATAGGCAATCAAATCCCTATAAGAAATGCTTTTGGTATGAAGGTATCGCCATCTGTGAATAAGTAAAGGGATAACAATTGTTGTTAAAAATATCTATAGGGAAAAGAAAAGCCGGCCAATTGCTTTAAACGGAAACCTGTTCATTATTTTTTAACAAGGGCATTAATCAAATTGCCCCAGGTTTAATTTCGGATCCAACCGTTCGTTGGAGTAATACGCTTCTTCCCATGTCATCGATCTTTGTGCAGTGGCTGCTTCCCTTCCCAGCAATGCTGTTAAGGTTGATTCAGCACCTGACTTTGCTTCGTTGATATAATTGCCGCTTTCGATGCTTTTTACAAAGGCAATATCTTTATTGGCATCGGCATCATGCAGTGAAGAGGAGAATACCCCCGAGGCCCTCTGCTCAGCAGTTAATTCCGTTTCGCTTTTGGCAATCCCTGAATCCCATTTGTTATCACCTATAATAAATACACCACCGCTGTAATGAGCTTCTGCACTGCCTTTGGTACCGATGAACTTACAGCATACATCACCAAAAGAGGGACCGACCTTGGTGGTATGGATGCTCACATTTACATTGTTCGGATATTCATAAATCACTTCAAAATTGCTGAAAGTATCGCCAACAGGCCCCATACCATTGCGGTTCCCTTTCCCAATCGCATTAACAGGATGTGCCTTTAAAGCCCAGTTGCAGACGTCCAGCATATGTATCCCCTGGTCTAATAAAGTATCTCCACTCATAGCCCTGAAATGGTAATGGTTGCGTATACGAAACTCATCATAGGAAACATTCTTTACATCAATCAACGGTGAGCCCGAGGAAAAATAATATAACTGTACCGTGATGAGGTCGCCAATATCACCTCTTTGCACCCGGTTCACCATTTCCTTGTAGGCGCTGGCATGTCTTATCTGAAAACCAATAGCGAGGCTTTGTTTGCCATTCAATTGTTCGCCGGCTTCCATTACTCTTCTTATCCCTTCCACATCGGTAGCTACAGGTTTTTCACAATACACATGCTTACCTGCTGCGACAGCGGCTTCCAGAAAACCAACATGACTATAGGCCGGGGAAGAGATGAGCACAGCATCCACGTCTTTGTTTTCCAGTAAACGCAGGTATGCTTTCGAACCCTTGTAAATGCTGGTTTTTTTAATAGCGGGAAAATTCCGGGCTGCATTCAGCTTATTAAAATTCACTTCCCCGGTTTGGAGTTTATCAATAAACAAATCAGCCATAGCTACGATATTAGCATTGGCGTTTTCAGACATAGAACTGATAACGGCAGTGCCTCTGTTGCCGCATCCAATAATACCAAACCTGATGGCTGAATTTACTTTCGTGCCAAATACCAGGTTTGGTTTGATGATGCTGAACGCAGAAACCGTAGCGGCTGATTTAATAAAATGTCTTCTTTTCATTTTATATGGCATTATAGTGAAAGAATGAATGTTTACTTGTGCTTTTTGTTGGCCACTACCTGCCAGATCGCAAATTTTTATATTTT
>JAFDYH010000211.1:5118-6538 GCA_018267535.1 Bacteroidota bacterium | reverse complement strand
TTAATGAAAACTATTTGTATGCGCAGGAATTTCATCCCCGATCACACGCTTACTGACCAGCTTTACCTTAGTAATACAGATGCTTTTGAAGAGCTTTACCATCGCCACTGGTATTCGCTTTATTCATACAGCTTTGGAAAACTAAAATCACATGATGATGCAAAACGTATTGTAACGAACGTATTTGTTTCCCTATGGGAAAAACGCACGATATTGCCGCTTACGTTTTCTTTATCTGCCTATTTGTATGCAGAGGTACGCAATGAAGTTGTAAAATGTTTGAATGCAAAAATGGATAATGAAGACGACGAGGCTTTTATAGAACAGCAGATCCTCCCGGGTTTCGCTTCGCAGGAATTGGCAAAAGCAAGAAAGCCAGTTTCATATAAAAAAATTTATTCAAAGCCTGGCAGGCTTCATCTTTCGGTTAATATTGTAACTACTTCCCAGGAAACTATTGGGGGCAAATATTATCCACGCAATAGGTTTAAAGGAATCAAACATACTTTGCAAACAATGCTGAATTTTTAAACTAACTATTTATAGAGTATTATATGAAAACAGAAATTTTACACCAGAAACTATCCAGGTATTTGGATGGGCATTCAATGCCCGCTGAAATAAGCCAAGTTCAATCCTGGTTATCTATTGTAGATAAAAGTGAATTGCAGTTAAGCGAAGAGGAAAAAATGATTATAGAAAATGAAATTCTTGATGAAATAAAGGCACAAACTGATTACCCTGCCTTATTTCCAAAATCAAAACCCTGGTGGCAGAAAATCACAGCGCTTTTTTAATCATATTATTTACTTCAATACCAAATATAAAAATGCCCCTCTTTTGTTAAGAGGGGCATTTTCATCATCTTAAAGTAGTTGGGCAATTAACTCTCAACAAAATTTAAATCTTTCCCGAATGTTTCCTTTGTATTTATGGCTGCAACAATTGCAATGATCATAATTATTATTGCTGCAATCCATCCCCCTGTATAATAATCCGTAACTGAACGAAGCCCTTTAAAAAGCGGGATAATAAAAAGGGCCAGCATACCTCTTACCATATTCGGAATGGTTGTAGCGGCCGTTGCACGGATATTTGTTCCAAATTGTTCTGCCCCCATTGTCACGAAAATAGCCCAGAAGCCGGTGCCGAAACCTAAACCGGCACATATCCAATACATCATCGCCGCACTACCATTCCATTGGGCGGTAAAGAACAAAATCATAAACAACGCGGTTATTCCGTAAAACAGGAACAAAGCCTTCTTTCTGCTGCGAAACCACTGGCTTACAAAACCAACCAGTATATCCCCCACAGAAATGGCTGCATAAGCGAACATCACCGCTTTCCCCGGATCTATTTTTTCCTTTATCCCCATCTGTGTAGCAAACTCGCTGGAGAAGGTAACCAATACCCCGAT
>JAFDYH010000211.1:3529-4994 GCA_018267535.1 Bacteroidota bacterium | reverse complement strand
AAGCCTAATCCTCCACCGATAAAATAACAAGTGCGCCAGCTGAATTCTTCTTTCATTACAAATGCAAACACGGCACCAGTAAGGCCGATACCTGCCACCATTGAAGTAGCCACTCCTCTTTTTTCTTTCGGGACTAATTCAGAAACCAATGTAATGCCTGCCCCTAACTCACCAGCCAATCCAACGCCGGCAATAAAACGAACAATTGCATACTGTGTAGTATTTACCACAAAACCATTGACAATATTGGCCAAAGAATATAAAATGATTGACCCGAATAAAACACTTAACCTGCCCTTCTTATCTCCCATCATTCCCCAGATAATACCACCAATCAACAAACCAATCATTTGTATACTGATAATATTTTCTCCTACTGAAGTTACCTGGTCGCCGGCCACACCCAAATCTGTAAGACTGCCTTTCCTGATAATACTAAACAACAGCAAATCGTATATATCTACAAAATAGCCTAATGCGCCGACGATTACCGGCAATGACAAGACACCATATGCTTTTTTATTCATAAGTATTATGAAGGCGTTGAGGTTTTTTCTTTTTTATTTCCAAAAAACAACTTATATAAAACCGGTAATGTAGTAACAAGGATGATCACTATGGTAATAGCCTCTATATGATCTTTTAAACTGTACCCGAACTTAGCCTCCACCCAGGATTGTAAAAAATAACCACCCAGCATCATGGAGCTTACCCAGCAAATACTGCCAATGATATTATACAGCATGAAGGTCTTCTTATCCATTTTAACAATACCTGCTACTATAGGTGCAAACGTGCGGATAATTGGTAAAAATTTTGCAAGAAATATAGTTGCCTTTCCATACTGATCATAAAATTCTTTGGCCCGCATCAGGTGTTTACGTTTGAACAGGAAAGTATCTTTTCGCTCAAATAAGAGAGGCCCGGTCTTGTTACCAAACCAATAACCAACTGCATTGCCCAAAATCGAAGCAATTGTAACGAGAATGATTATGAATATCCAGTGAAAGCCGAAAAACTCCCGGGCAAGGTCGCTCATATATATGCCCGCAGCGAATAACAAAGAATCACCGGGTAAAAAGAAGCCGACAAATAAACCTGTCTCCGCAAATATCACGAATAATAAAAAATATAACCCTCCATTGTGAATGATCCACTCAATAAACTGCTGAATAAATCCTTTTTCGCCTCCCATATTTAATATAAATTATGCTTTTGTCTGAAATAAATTATCGGTTTCCGGCGCCAGCTCACCTTCCCATTTACTGACAACACTTGTTGCCAATGCATTGCCAACAACATTAGTCGCAGTCCTGAACATATCACAAAAATGGTCAATCGGCAAAATCAGTGCAATGCCTTCCGGCGGAATCTTGAACATTGCACAGGTCGCTGTTACTACAACCAACGATGCCCTTGGCACACCAGCAATACCCTTACTGGTAAGCATTAAGACCAACAGCAT
>JAFDYH010000211.1:1951-3432 GCA_018267535.1 Bacteroidota bacterium | reverse complement strand
GAATATCCCAGCGGCAAGATAAAAGAAACTACTTTGTCTTTACATCCGAACCGTTCAAGTTCTTCTGTAAGTTTTGGAAACACTGCTTCACTGCTGGTAGTACTGAATGCAATTAATAAAGGCTGTGCAATTCTTTTTAATAATGCGGTGACCCTTTTTCCTAATATCAAAAATCCAACACTGAGTAATAGAACCCATAATAGAACAATTCCTATTAAGAAATACAAAAGGTACTGACCATAAAATATAAATACACCTAACCCTTTGGTAGCAATCACCGCTGCAATTGCTCCGAATACGCCCAATGGCGCAAAGTTCATTACATACCCGACCATTTTTAAAATGATATGCGAAGCGGCATCAAGTGCTTTAACAACCGGCTTTGCATAATCGTGTAAAGCCGTAGCGGCAACACCGAAGAATATACTGAACACAACCAATTGCAGTATTTCGTTATTGGCCATTGCCTCGAATACACTTTTTGGAAAAACGTGTTCAACGAATTTCGCTAAAGAAAATTCCTGTGTCTTCCCGATCAGGTCTTTGGCACCTGCGGTATCTGCGTTACTGAGGTCGATAGCAGAGCCTGGCTTAAACAAATTAACCAGCAACATGCCCAATAATAGACTCGCCAAAGATGCTGAAATAAACCAAAGCAATGCTTTACCTCCCACCCTGCCCACTGTTTTTAAATCGCCCAGCTTAGCAATACCAACAACAAGCGTACAAAACACCAATGGAGCAATGATCATTTGAACAAGACGAAGAAAAATAGTAGTAAGCAGCTTAATATTGTCAGAAAATTTTTTGATAACCTCCGGTGAGCTGTTTTCATGAACGAAATAACCAACGCCGATTCCAAGCGCCATCGCAATCAAAATATAAACAGTTAGCCGGTTTCCTTTCATATTGAAAATTAAGTATACTGATTGCCGAAAATCGGAAAAAAAAGGCAAGGGCAAAAACATTCTGACCTAAATTACCTTTTCCTATGAGATTTGATGTTCATAATTAAATAATGCTTATTTTACGAGTTCTAATATTCGTCTACATAACCATAATTATCTACTCATGAGTTTATTCAGGAAAAAATCCTTAACTACATTATTGGCACAGGCAGCGGAGTCCGAAAAGGGTTTGAAGAAAACACTTGGGGCCGGCTCTCTTGTTGCCCTTGGCATCGGTGCTATTATTGGGGCTGGTTTGTTTGTGCGCACTGCGGCAGCAGCCGGGGGGCACGCAGGCTCAGCAGTTACTATTTCATTTATTATTGCTGCTATTGGCTGTGCTTTTGCAGGTTTATGCTATGCAGAGTTTGCCTCTATGATCCCGATCGCCGGCAGTGCCTACACCTATGCTTATACAACGATGGGTGAACTGGTTGCCTGGATTATTGGCTGGGCCTTGATTCTTGAATATGCACTGGGTGCTGCTACTGTATCAATTGCCTGGAGCGAGTTTTTAAATAAGCTGGTGGGAGG
>JAFDYH010000211.1:0-1902 GCA_018267535.1 Bacteroidota bacterium | reverse complement strand
TTGATTATTCTCGCCCTGATGTCGCTCCTTTTAATAAAAGGAACACAGGAATCTGCAATGGTAAATGCCATCATTGTAATTATAAAAGTGGCTATTGTTTTAGCATTTATCATCATTGGCTGGAGTTTTATTAATCCCGCCAACCACACGCCTTATATGATACCAGCGGATGCGCCACCTGCTATTCAGCCTGACGGAACACAATATAGTTATGCGGATACTTTCCGGCACGGATGGGGGGGCATATTACGAGGAGCGGCAATTGTATTCTTTGCCTTTATCGGTTTTGATGCTGTATCAACGGCCGCACAGGAAGCAAAGAATCCCAAAAGGGATATGCCGATAGGTATACTCGGTTCTCTGGTAGTTTGTACGATTTTATACATTCTGTTCTCATGGGTGCTGACAGGCGTAGCTCCTTACCAGGATTTTGTTCGCTCGGGTAAAGAGGCATCTGTCGCATATGCAATTGACACCTATATGCATGGCTATGGCTGGCTGTCGAAACTGATTACCCTGGGTATCCTGGCAGGTTTTTCTTCTGTTATATTGGTGATGCTGATGGGGCAAAGCCGTGTGTTCTTTTCAATGGCAAATGACGGCCTTTTGCCTAAAGTTTTCTCTGACCTGCACCCGAAATTCCGGACACCATATAAATCAAATGCACTTTTATTCTTTTTTGTAGGCACATTTGCTACTTTAATTCCCGGTGATATTACAGGCGATCTTACAAGCATTGGCACTTTATTAGCGTTCGTGCTGGTCTGTATTGGTATAATCATAATGCGAAAAACAGATCCGAATACACCGCGTCCGTTCAGAACGCCCCTGGTTCCATTAGTGCCGATATTAGGGGTATTGGTTTGCTCCGCAATGATCCTTTCCCTCGATAAGATAACCCTATCGAGTGCCTTTGCCTGGATGGTGCTCGGCCTGTTGATTTATTTTTCTTATGGAAAAAACAATAGTAAGCTTAAAGGTCCGGGAGATATTCTTCCTAAAGCTTCAGATTTCGAGAAGAAATAATATTTTTCAAATGTCTTGAAAAACCGCCTCTTATACAGGCGGTTTTTCGTTTACAATCCTTGCAGTAAATTCGCACTCCGTTTAATGAATAGCGGAGAGTGCCCTGACGTCCCGATAACTATCGGGAGCGACGCAACAATGTCAAATGAGGGGATGAAAGCCGGTCAAAAAAACAATAAACAAAACAATAAACCCTAAGAATGGGAAGGATATTTGAAGTTCGTAAAGCAACCATGTTTGCCCGCTGGGACAGGATGGCAAAACAGTTTACCCGTATTGGAAAAGAAATTATTATAGCTGTAAAAGCAGGCGGACCCGATCCCGGTACCAATGCAGCTTTGCGCCGCTGTTTCCAGAATGCCCGCAGTGTGGGTATGCCTAAAGATCGTGTAGAAGCTGCTATAAAAAGGGCGCAGGGAAAGGAACTGGTAAACTATGATGAAATTCTGTATGAAGGCTACGGACCGCATGGCGTAGCAATACTGGTAGAAACAGCAACGGATAACCATGTACGTACAGTAGCGAATGTAAAATCGCATTTCAACAAAGGTGGCGGCACCTTGGGAAATAGTGGCAGCGTCGCCTTCCAGTTTAAAAAAATGGGCGTATTTAAATTAAAGCCGGAGGGCTTGAATGCCGATGATCTGGAACTGGAATTAATTGATTACGGCCTGGAGGAATTGGGTGAAGCGGCAGGCGAAAAAGGGGAGCCTGTTTTAATTGCCCGTGTTGCTTTCACCGACTTCGGAAATATGCAAAAGGCCCTGGAAGAAACAAACATTACTCCTATCAGCGCTGCAGTGGAGTGGATACCAACTACTACCGTTCCTGTTAGTGATACACAGGCTGAAGATGTAAGCAAACTGATAGAAACGC
>JAFDYH010000210.1 GCA_018267535.1 Bacteroidota bacterium | reverse complement strand
CAAAGACAATGCAGGAAGGCAAAGTGACGTTTTATAGCCGAAGCAAAAAAAGGTTGTGGACAAAGGGCGAAGAGAGCGGTAATTTTTTGATCGTGAGGGAAGTAATGCCGGATTGTGATCATGATACACTGCTTATAAAAGCCGACCCGACAGGACCAGTATGCCATACAGGGGCCGATACCTGCTGGAGCGAAAAGAACCATAGCGAAGATTTTTTGTTTTATTTAGAAGATATTATAAAACTACGTAGAACCGGGAGCGATGAAAAGTCGTATGTGAGACAGTTGTTTAATAAAGGGATTAATAAAATTGCACAGAAAGTGGGCGAAGAGGCAGTTGAGCTGGTAATAGAATCGAAAGATGATAATAAAGAGTTATTTTTAAATGAAGCTGCTGACCTTCTTTTCCATTATTTAGTATTATTACAGGCAAAAGATTTTAAACTGGAAGACGTAATAACCATTTTGAAACAAAGACATCAACCCGCATAAGATGAAAACATTAATAGCATTTCTTTTGTTGCCCGTATTTGTTTTTGCACAGGTAAAGAAAGAAAAATTTACGGTGAATGGCACGGTAACCGGGCTTAGCGATGGAGCAGAAGTAAAAATTACTACTGCCAGCGATAACTCAGAAGTAGCCAAGGGGAAAGTTGCCAAAGGAAAATTCTCTGTTTCTGGTGAAATAGCTGACCCCAACCTGTATTATATCGTGTTGGGAAAGCAACAACCCCAGCACATTTTTTTGGAACCCAGGACAATTTCAATTACAGGCGATGTGAATAAGCCGAAAGAATTAAAAATTAATGGTTCGCAATCACATCTTGATTTTATTAGTTTCAAAGACACTTTCAACCCGTTATTTGCTGATTTGAATGCAGTGGCGGCTGAGATAAATAAGGCAACACCCGGCCCGCAATATGATGAACTGATGAAAAGATACGAAGGAGTTAATGCCGCGATTCAGGCAAAGATTGATGAATTTATTGCGGGGAAACCTTCATCATTTGTGTCTTTATTTTTAATATCTGTTACGGCACAGGTTACTGACGATGCTATGAAACTGGAAGACCGTTTCAATAAACTTTCGGACAATGTTAAAAAATCCGACATTGGTAAAAGCCTTTCTGATTATATCGCTTATAATAAAGTGGGGGCAATTGGTACGGAGGCGATCGACTTTACACAGCCTGATACAAATGGTAATCCTGTTTCCCTTTCATCGTTCAGGGGTAAATATGTATTGATAGATTTCTGGGCAAGCTGGTGTGGTCCCTGCCGGAATGAAAACCCTAATGTAGTTCAGGCGTATAATAAGTTTAGTAATAAAAACTTTACAGTGTTGGGCGTATCTCTCGACCAGCCCAATGCCAAACAAAAATGGCTGGATGCCATTGCAAAAGATAACCTGACATGGACGCAGGTAAGCGACCTTAAATTCTGGAATAATGATGCGGCAGTAGCTTATCATGTTCAGGCAATTCCTACTAATTTCCTGGTAGACCCGCAGGGAAAAATTATTGGAAAAAACCTTCGCGGGCCCGCTTTGGAAGCGAAATTGTGTGAGTTGCTGGGATGTAATTAATAGTTATAAGCCTAAGTGTATCGGGCAACAATAATCTTCGAACAATTGCTCTGACCCATCTATTATTCTTCTATCCTTAGAAATTTAAGACAATGTCTTGAAACGTTCTTTTTTATTTTAACCTACACTATACTTCAATTTAACGGTGGACCACTTGCTGTACCTTTTCTTAAGGTAATTTGATATAGCACTTCGCTTTTGTAAAATAGCCGGCGCCAGATTTTACTTTAATGTTGGCAGGGCTATTTCCTTCGAAAATTGTTTTTCCCTTTTTATTGGTTACCGATACCCTTGCGCCAGCCGGATCAGTGCGAATATGTAAAGGATAATTTGTGCCGCTGATAATGGTAGCGCAACTGTTACAGATAAATATAGTTGAAAGAAGTGTAATTGTGAGGCAAGTTCGCATATACAGGTGGTTTAAGTAACAAGATAAATTTATATTAGAAAATTAACAATTGTAGGGTGTTGTGATATATCAAATGAGATGAGCGCTGTGTTAGAGGAAACTACAAACTTTTCAAAAATTAGTAGTCAGGCGTACTTATTTTTTTTTGGATTGAAGAGTTTTGAAAATAAAGATTTAAGAAGGCTTATAAAAGTAATAGCACATGAGCTGTATAGTAAAATAATTAAAAATAAATTGCATATATCTTAAGCTTCCCCTTCGAATCCAGCATCAATGCCGGGGCAGGGCATTTAAAAGCATTTAAAAAAGTAAAAACCGTTTTCAGCCACTTTTTATTCGTTTTGATTTTTGTGAAATCAATATCCGGGGCTAAATAGAATTGTCTCTTTCTTTGAATATCGTAACGGGTTATTGGATTTCCCTGTGTATCGTTCCATTTATTATCAAAACCGCCAAACATACCATCTGCACCATAGCCAACGGCTACATTTAACCACGCAGGTAAATTACTTTGTTTGAAAAATGATTTGATATTGGCGCTGAACCAATAGGTCTGGGCGTTATAATCTTTCAGCATCCGTTCATACCAGCTTTTTCCAAACAGATCATCGGCTCTTTTATCCAGCATTGCATCGTCATATGAATTTCGGTGAAAAGAAAATTTGTATTGGATACGTTGTTCCTGCCATAATAATTCCTGGCTGATAAATAAACCGGAGCCAACAACATTCGCCGTCATATCCCCCCAGCTAAACCCCCATTGCGATGAAAAACCATCTAATATTTCTATAGCGGTTAAATAACCGGCACCGCTGAGGCCGCCAAGCAATACCGCTTTTTTATGCGATAACCCGGCCCATTGCCACATGGCGGTAGATAGCTTTCCTGTATTATAAGCTGTCCATCCGTGCCCGATTTTATCCATTTGCAGCCATTCAGCATTATCATTGAAAAAATGAAATGAACTGCGCGGATAGTTGGCATACCAAGCCTGGTTTAATGCAATTAATGAGCCACCATAGCCGGCTATATTGATGGCGGAGATAAAGAGGACACGATTTTTATTTGGGCGCACTACAAAGGGATCTCGAATTTCACCTATTAATACATTTTCCTGAACAGCTTTTAAACCGTTGAAGGTTTTTAGATCAATATTTTTCGCTGTGTCGATGATCTGAGCCCCGCATTGAAAAGATATAAAAATGCAAAGGATCAAATAAATTTTAGGGCTTTGGATAAAATAATTATGATTTAGATAATCTGTCAAACTCGATTTTTGATGTAAACAAAAATACAGTTAAAAATTTTTATTCAAAAGAGTGGAGCTCATTACGTATGCTATACTTTAGAAATGATGTTATACGTGGGAGAGTTTCAAAAATGCTGAATAGAATTACAAAGCGTACAAGGGAGTGACACAACGGAAGTTTAATAGCAGTAATTCAGCCCGGTTCATAAAAAAATCAATAACTTTCTACCCTAAAATTTATCTAACGATGGATGCAGCAATTCAGGCAAAAGTAAGTAGCTGGCTGAACGATGGATTTGACCAGGCTACAAAGGATGAGATTAAACGTTTGGAAAAAGAAGACCCTAAAGAACTGGAAGATTCGTTTTACCGCAACCTTGAATTTGGTACCGGCGGATTGCGGGGCCTTATGGGTGTGGGTACAAATCGTATGAACAAGTATACGGTAGGCATGGCTACACAAGGGTATGCAAACTACCTGAAGAAAAGTTTTCCGAATGAGGAAGTGAAGGTCGCTGTTGCCCATGATAGTCGTAATAACGGTCGCTTTTTTGCAGAAACTGTCGCGAATATTTTTGCAGCCAATGGAATTAAGGTATTCCTGTTCGAAAGCCTTCGCCCAACCCCCGAGTTATCTTTTGCTATCCGCACGTTGAAATGCAAGGGCGGTGTTGTATGTACTGCCTCCCACAATCCGAAAGAGTACAATGGTTATAAAGCGTATTGGACAGATGGTGGTCAATTGGTGCCACCGCATGATAAGAACGTAATTACAGAGGTAGAGAAAATAAAATCGAACAATGATGTAAAATGGAGCGGTGGTGAAGGCAATATTACGATCATCGGAAAGGATATTGATGATAAGTATATTGAAATGGTGAAAGGGTTGAGTGTTTATCCGGATGTGATAAAAAAACAACATGACCTGAAAATTGTGTATACGCCGATACACGGTACCGGAATTACACTTGTGCCGCAGGTATTGAAGGCTTTCGGTTTTGACAATGTTACATTGGTGAATGAACAGGTAGAGCCCAACGGAAATTTTCCGACCGTTGTATACCCCAATCCTGAAGAAAGCGAAACGATGAGTATCGGCCTGAAAAAGGCGAAAGAGATGGATGCTGATATCCTGCTGGGCACAGACCCCGATGCAGACCGTGTGGGCATTGGTGTGAAAGATAATCATGGCAACTGGGTGCTGATGAATGGGAACCAGACTGCGGTGCTTGCTTTTAATTATATGATAGAAGCGAGAAAATCAAAAGGGATTGCAAAGCCAAATGACATGATCATTAAGACGATTGTGACGACAGATTTGATTGATGAATTTGCAAAGCAGCAGGGGATAGCTTGTTATAATGTACTGACCGGCTTTAAATATATTGCTGAAATGATCCGGGAAAAGGAAGGCAAAGAAAACTATGTAATTGGCGGAGAAGAAAGTTTTGGATTAATGATTGGTGATCGAATTCGTGATAAAGATGCGGTAAGCGCCGTAGCATTATTATGCGAAATGGCTGCCTATGAAAAAGATAAAGGGAATAGCCTGTTTGCAAAGCTGGTTGATCTATATGTGAAATACGGATTATACCGTGAAAACCTTATCTCCATCACCAAAAAGGGAATGGATGGCCAGCAGCAAATCGCAGCGATGATGGAAAGCTATCGCAACAATCCACCAAAAACAATTGCTGGTTCTGAAGTGGTTCAGTTGCTCGATTATGAAAAGCAGAGTGGTAAAAACCCACAAACCGGAGAGACCTGGAAAATTGATTTACCCAAATCAAATGTGCTTCAGTTTATATTGGCAGATGGCAGTAAAATATCAGCGCGGCCATCGGGTACCGAACCGAAAATCAAATTTTATTTTTCTGTCAATACAAAATTGAAAAGCGCAGCAGATTTTGATGCAACGTGGAAGTCGCTTGATGATAAGATTAAGAAAATTATCAGTGATATGAAGTTGTAAGGTTTTAATAATAACAAAGAACAGCAAGAAAATTAAAGCACAAAGCCCACTAAAACTTTAGTGGGCTTTGTGCTTTCTTCTATTTATTCGTTAATGAACTAGTAATATCTTTTTTGTAATTGTTTTATCGGTAAAGTAAGCCCTAACTATATAAATTCCCGGAGCAAAATGACTAAGATCATAAGTATAATAATTGTTTGCCTGGCCAATGTTTATTTGTGTTTCTGCTATGCGCTGGCCTATTGAAGAAAATATGGCTATCCCTTTCAGCTTGTCAGGCTGCGGGTAAAACTGTACGGTGAGTTGCCCTTTCGTCGGGTTCGGTGTTGCAAGGAAACCCTGCGCCTTCAGATTAGGGTTCACAGTTACCGTCCGTACATTTACATCGTCTATAAAAATATTATTCTCCCATTCATTTGTATTGCGAAAGGCCAGCATAATATTTCCTTGCGAAATAAACGAACTGATATTTACCGAATCTTTTCTCCATTCACTTGATGAAGGGAAGAAATCAGTTTGCGTTGATCCTTGCCGGGTGATAAGGTCTGCGCCCCATTTTTTATATACACTGGTATATGTATTTCCGCAATCGGTACTTACGAGCACTTCAAGCGTATCCCAGGCATTGCCGGCGCTGGACGGATCAGTATACACGGCTGCGGCTACCTGGAAACTTATAAATGCCGAGTCTACACCGGCAATGTTAACGGTAGGGAGGCGTAAATAATCTTTCTGGTCGGTGGTATGATAATTGACATTGTTCATGTACACAGAACTGTTACCGGTTTTGGCATAACCAGTAATTTTTTGCCATGTTATCGCCCCATCATTATTTACAATATCCCAGCCGGAAGGAGGAAACTGGTTTCCTTCAAAACTTTCGCTGACCGGAGGAATTAAAGGTGGCTGGTAACTAACGGTCATGATCAACGTATCGTTTGTCTGGTCCTGGTCTATTTGACCATCGGGGTTGCTGGAATATATTGTCAGGGTATGAATACCCGTGGATACTGACATACTGTTTAGTGTAATTAACCCGGTAGTTAAACTCGCAATTGAGCCTGACCAGTTTGTCGTGGTGATATTCCCATTATCAACTTGTGCGCTTATTGTCAGTGATGAAAGGGTAAGGGCGCCACGATTAAAAACTGTAACTGTAGGGGTAAATGCCGGATCACATACCCGCGAGGCCGGATTGTTAATTAACCGGGGCTGGGCATCATAATTCTGAAGTATGGCCGGCAGGCAACCATCTGAAGTTAATAAGGCTGACCTCTCAGTTGTCAATACACCCTCCATTACATCCACCTGGTCTTTTGTGAACATAACAAGGCAATCGTCCCCTGTATAGTCCATGTAATTCTGGTACATTATTCCGGGCGAAGTAGGCGAACAGGCATCTGTCAACACACCGCTTGGGCAACCTGCTGTTGAATTAGCCTGGTTCGGTGTGTCAGCAATATAATCCGTACCGGTGCAGGCCCCATCATCATCACCCCATATATGATAAAGATTAAAATAATGACCTATTTCATGGGTCATCGTTTTCCCTTTATTATAACTGGTGAGTGAACCGCCGGGGATACACCCGTAGTCAACCACAACGCCTTGTTCATTCAAACTGGTTGACCCCGGAAAGGTTCCGTAACCAAGAAGATCGCCCGATAAATCGCAGATCCATATATTCAGATACTTGTTTGCATCCCATGCATCATCGCCTCCCAGGGAGGCGTGTTTTACTGACTCGCCGTCTGAGTTTGAAAACGTATTTTTTGCTGTCGTAAAACGGACTATGCCTGTTGTTGGCTCGCCTGTCGGAGTCCGTTTGGCAAGACAAAAACTGATTCCTGATTTACCAAAAACGGATTTAAAATAGGATGGTATTCGTACTGAATCGCCATTAAGCCCCGCATAATCCTTATTAAGGGTGTCTAATTGTGCAATGATCTGGTCATCTGAAACAAGACCCGGATTTTTCATCACAATATGAAATACAATAGGGATAGTTATGGGATTTGCCAGCGTCTTTTCAGCAAGTTTATTTTTCTTACGAAACTGTACAAGGTTAAAAAGACTGGCCTGTTTTTTTTCAAATACTGCCTTTAAAGCAGGGTTACGCTTAAATTTTTCATTGAGCAGGTCCATAGTACCGCATTGCCTTTGGGCATGCAGTTGAAAGCTGGTAAATAATAAAATGCCAAAACCAAGGGCACTTTTAGCGATGATGGTTTTCAACACGGCCAATGTTTTCTAAGGTTGAAAAATAGATCAAATTATCCGGAAAAAAGAATAAGGTGCCACATTTCCCTGTTCACTGGCTTTCAGATCATACAGAAGAATGCGATTTGACTTTTGATCAATCCATGAGTTTAACCGGGACGGTCCAATAACGGCGAAAACTGAAAAACAGTTTGCTTTTGTGCAAAATAAACCGATAAACAGTGGATTTTAATCTATAAGTAAATGCCGGTTTTCCGGGAAAAATAGATAAAACCCTTTTTGCAACAGGATTACTCCAATGCAAAAAGGGTTTTTTAAGTTAGCAATGAGTCAGGTCAATCAAGCCAGTATCTTTTCAGATATTTCACCTGATTTTTTATTTTTCAAAATCAGTTTTTTAGCACCATAGTGTGTCACTTCTTCTTTTATGAGGTAGTTGTCGCTATCGTATTCCACCAGGTGACTATCTTTCGTTAAGCCTTCTTTACCTCTCCATACTTCAAGCTTCACAGGTTCCCACAATTTGGTTTTGGCGCTTTTATAAGCGGCATCAATAATCGCATTTACCACATATCCATCATAAAATGTTTCTTTCGGCGGGGTCCCTTTTTCCAATGCATTGAACATATCTGTGAACATATGGTTGTAGCCCAGGTCATTTACCTCATCGCCTACAGGAAAAAGCCAGCCTGTATTGCTTTCAGCCTTTTCTGCAACATAATCGGCACCTTTGCCAGTGGTAAACATATCCATTCCTGTCCGCAGAAAATTATTAATCCATATCGTTCCTTCTGATCCCATTACTTCATCGCGAAGGTCCATACCGCCGCGGAATGTCCAACTCACTTCAAACTGGCCAATTGCCCCGTTCTCATATTTTACCAAGCCGATAGCATGATCTTCCGCATCTATAGGCTTTACCTGTGTATCCATCCAGCACATTACTTCAATGGGTTTTATATCCTTACCGATAAATGTCCGGGCGATTTCTATGCAATGACAACCCAGGTCAAGAATACATCCACCGCCAGCGAGTTCTATATTCCAGAACCAATCGCTATGTGGACCGGGATGCGCTTCTCTTGATTTTGCCCAAAGTATCCTGCCCAATGCACCGTTTTTTACACTTTCATACGCCTTTAAGAATTTTGGTGTGTACACAAGGTCTTCCAGGTAGCCATTGAATATACCGGCTGCTTCCACCGCTTTCAGCATTCGTAAAGCTTCTGCCCCGTTACGACCAAGCGGCTTAGTCGTTATTACAGGTTTTTTATGCTTACAGCAAAGCATAACCGCTTCTTCATGTACATTATTCGGAAGGGAAATACACACCACATCTACTTCCGGGTGAGCAATTGCTTCTTCCATATTGGAGGTATAATGTTTACAGCCATAGTCGGCTGCAAACTTCTTCGCGTTTTCTTCCTTGCGGGCATAAATGCTGATTATTTTGTCTTTACTTCTTTGGCCCTGCAGTGAGTCTGCATAAAAACGTCCTATAAAACCAGAGCCTAGCATTGCAATTCGTTTCATTGTATTCGGTTTAGTTGTTTTATTTTTAATATCATTCCTGCTTCCGGCAGCGTGCCTTGATTAAACTTTTCTTGCGTTGATCCCGATAGCTATCAGGACTTTTGTTTCTTCAACAATTCTATTCAACTTATTTGGATTTATAATTAGTTATAAATGTCTTTTAGCAATGTATGAAAATCTTTGCGCCTTTGCGTGAAACTCTTTTATGCCGCTTGTTGTATCTGCCTTTTTTCCCTAAAGAATAGGATAAAGTAAATCAATACCCCGATAGCAATATAAGCCGGCACCATCCAGATACTTTTCCAGTCGTGGCCTTCGGCTAGTTTATATTTATCAACTATTACCCCGGAAAACCAGGTACCGATAAACATGCCTACCCCATACGAGGCAAATGTGAATAACCCCTGGGCGGCATTTTTTATTTTTTGCCCTGCTTTTTTTTCTGTGTACATATAACCAGTAACAAAGAAAAAGTCATAGCATACACCATGAAGGATAATACCTGCATAGAATAAGGCGACACTATTCGTTGTTATTCCATAGGCAAAACAGATATAGCGTAATGCCCATGCTGAAATACCAAGCAATAGCATATTTTTTACCCCGATTCTGTTAAATAAGAATGGAATTGAAATGATAAATAAACCCTCCGATACCTGTCCTAAAGTCATTTTAGCTGCGGCATTTTGAACATTCATTTCATTTAAAAAAGGATTCGCAAACCCATAATAAAACGAAAGTGGTATGCACACAAGAATGGCTGCAATAAAAAAGACGAGATAAGGACGGTCTTTGAATAAAACAAAAGCCTCGGTACCTAATGCCTTGGATGCTGAACCTGCTTCTGCAGATTTAGCTTTCGGTGGGGTATTCGGCAGTATAAAACTGAAAAGCCCTAAACCTAATGAGGCAACAGCAGCCATAATAAATGTGGAATTGGTTTTTTCAATTCCTAATTGAGAGATCAGAATTCCCGAAACAATCCAGCCGATAGTGCCAAATACACGTATCCAGGGAAATTGTTTGCCCGGATCAGTCATTTGTGAAAAAGCAACACTATTCGACAAGGCAATTGTTGGCATATATAAAAGGGAATAGAACAAAATAACCCAATAAAACAAAGTGTTATCAGTAATTTTTGTGGCAAAGAATAACAACGCGGCGCCTACCAGGTGTAATACACCCATAATACGTTGCGCGGAGAAGTAACGGTCGGCGACCATTCCAACAAAAAAAGGAGAAATCATGGTGGCAATAGCCAGTGCCGAATAAGCAGCGCCAATCTGCAGGCCTGTAGATTGTAGGTGTTCACTCATGTAAGTTCCCATCGTAACGTACCAGGAGCCCCAGATAAAATATTCAAGAAGCATCATCAAAGCCAGAAGAATACCAGTGTTTGTTTTCATCTATCGTTAGATTTTTGGTTTGTGTTTTGTATTTAATCGGCAAAGCAAGATAAGGCAATGATAAAGAGTGGAAAAATTACTAAAAAAAACAACTCCATTCTGTTTTTAATAAATGTATTTTGCAGCGCTTATGAGACCAACAGAAGATTCATATTTACACAAGGGCTTGCGCAAACAATTGGTGGATGGTATACGACAAAAAGGGATTACTGATGAAAAGGTTTTAACCGCAATCAATACTATTCCCCGTCATTTTTTTTTAGATTCCGCATTTGATAAAGTTGCCTATGAAGACCGTGCCTTTCCAATAGGCGAGGGGCAAACCATATCCCAGCCTTATACCGTCGCTTATCAAAGTCAGTTACTGGATGTAAAACCTTTTGAAAAAATACTGGAGATTGGCACTGGCAGCGCTTACCAGGCAACGGTATTGGCAGAGTTAAGGGCAACAGTTTATACCATCGAACGCCAGAAGAATTTATTCGAATCGAACAGAGCTTTTTCCTATTTAAAAAAATATCCCAATATCAAATTCTTCTATGGTGACGGATATGAAGGGTTACCGACATATGCGCCATTTGATAAAATAATTATTACTGCAGCCGCACCGGACATACCACAAAAGTTAATTGATCAATTAAAAGTTGGCGGCATGATGGTTATACCTGTTGGTAGCGGTGACGTG
This sequence comes from Bacteroidota bacterium, assembly GCA_018267535.1. Taxonomy (GTDB): domain Bacteria; phylum Bacteroidota; class Bacteroidia; order Chitinophagales; family Chitinophagaceae; genus JAFDYH01. Next base: position 868 of record JAFDYH010000210.1, on the reverse strand, counting down.
CAACAAATGAGGCGGATTGTAAAGCAAGAAAATGGCGCAGTAAAAGAAGAACTGTTTGATAATTTTTCATTTGTGCCTATGTTAGGAGGAAAAAAGTAGGCGGTTGATCAAATGAAGGCTTCACTTCTTACCAAATACCGGGAATCTGCTGTGCTCTCCATAATGTTCAATCTGTTCCATATTCTTCAATAACTCCATATCTTTTTCGGAGATTATAAAATCCACTTCAGCATTTGTTTTCATGTGTTGTGGGTTGGCTGTTTTGGGTAATGGTAATAAACCAAGTTGCAGGCAGTAGCGAATAGCTAACTGAGAAACGGAAATATTGTACTTAACGGCAATCGTTTTTATTTCTTCGCTCTTAAATAATTCTCCATGCCCAAATGGTGAATACGCTTCTACAAGTATGTTTTTGTCCTGGCAATATGTAATCAGTTCTTTCGGTGTATTGCTGATATGCGTTAATATTTGATTGACCATAGGTTTTACAGAACAGGACGCACGAATATTGTCTATATCTCTTTCTTCAAAGTTTGAAATACCAATAGAACGAAGTTTACCCGCTTTATAAGCTTCTTCCAAAGCTCTCCATGCTTCCCGGTTTCCTTCAAAGTAAGGTTCGCTTTCAAGAAACTTTGCCCAGGGTTTAGGACTGTGAATAATCATTAAATCAATGTATTCAAGTCCTAACTTTTTAAGAGAACTATCAATAGATGCAACAGCTTCTTTGTAAGTTTTTATTTCGGCGGCAAGTTTGGTGGTAACAAACATTTCTTCTCTTTTCACTCCACATGTCTTAATGCCTTCGCCAACGCCGCTTTCGTTTCCGTATGCCTGTGCTGTATCAATATGGCGGTAGCCAATTTTT